>PLRX01000060.1 GCA_003164095.1 Acidimicrobiaceae bacterium
AAGTTGGTGAGCGTCGATTCCATGGGATCCCGTCAGTGGCCGCCAGCGGATCCTGCATGATCGCCACCCGACCTGACGAAGGCATGACGCCGGCCCGCCACAGACCGCGGTACCTCGGGCCGCCTTGGTAGGTTCGCCAGATGGGCTCCACGTCGTCCGACACGGGTCCGACCGGTGCGTCGCCGGACCGAAGCGTCACGCGCTCGTGGCTGCTCGGGCACGACCCCGGCCTACGGGCCACGAAGCGGTCCGTCCGCGCCGCCGTTCTCGTGCCGGTCGTCTTCGCCCTCGCCAAGTACGGCACCGCCAACGGCCAGACGCCGCTGTTCGCGGTCTTCGGCTCCGTGTCGCTCCTGCTCTTCGTCGACTTCGGCGGCCCGTTCCGGATCCGGGTCCGGTCGTTCGTCGTGCTCTGGCTGGTGGGCGCCGCCTTCGTCACGGTCGGCACCCTGTGCTCGACCACTGCGGTCGCAGCGGTGGCCGCCATGGCCATCGTCGCATTCGCCGTCCTCTTCGCCGGAGTCGTGAGCCCCCAGGCGGTCGCCGCGTCCACGGCGGCACTGCTCCTGTTCGTTCTCCCGGTGTCGGAGCAGGCATCGGCGTCGGCCATCGGCGACCGGCTGCTCGGTTGGGCGCTCGCCGGTGCCTTCTGCATCCCGGCGGCACTGTTCGTCTGGGCCGGTCGGTGGCACGACCCCCTGCGCCACACCTTGGCCGACGCTGCACGGTCCATCGCCGACCTCCTGGATGCTGCTGCACGGGATTCCGGGCTCGCCACGGACCCCGTGGCCGTGGATCTGGCACTGGTCGCCCTGCGGAAGCAGTACGAGGCGACCCCCTACCGCCCGACCGGGGCCGGACCGACGGATGTCGCTCTCACCAACCTGGTGTCCCGACTCGAATGGGCCGGCTCCCGGGCGCTCACCGCCTCGTCGCAGCCACCGCCGCCGACCGAGCGTTCCGGAGTGTTGGCGGTGGAGGCCGCCGCAGCCGATGTACTGCGGGCGGTGGCCGACGTCGTGGCCACCCGTGACCCGACCGCCCATCCCGAGTTGGCAGGCATGCTCCGCATGGGCGTCACCCGGCTGGTCGCGGCGCGACAGGAGGTCACCGATGCTGCCCTGGCATCTCTTCTCGCCGAAGCCGGCGCGCCGGGGGCCGGCACGGTGGACGTCTCGACGGACCCCTCGTCCGCTCTCGAGCGGGTCGATCCCACCTACCCGGTCCGCATGCTCGCCTTCGCCCTGGAGCTGCTGGCGACCGGTGCACTGGACGCGCTCGGCCCCGATCCGGCAGGGGCCGACTGGCGGGCTCGCACCACGGAAACACTGCGGTCCTTCGCCCGGGTCGCCGCCGGGCACCTCACCGTGAAGTCCGTCTGGCTGCGCAACAGTCTGCGCGGTGCGGTCGGGCTGTCGCTGGCCGTGCTGGTGGTCGAGGTGACCACCGTGCAGCACGGGTTCTGGGTCGTCCTCGGCACACTGTCGGTCCTACGGTCCAACGCGCTCGGCACCGGGGCGACCGCAGCGCGCGCCGTGCTCGGGACGGCCATCGGCTTCCTCGGTGGCTATCTGGTGCTGCTCGCCCTCGGGCACCACGAGGCCCGACTGTGGATCGTGCTGCCGCTGGCCGTGCTCGTTGCCGGGGTCGCGCCGACGGTCAGCTCGTTCACCGCCGGACAGGCGGGGTTCACCGTCCTCGTGGTCGTCGTGTTCAACATCATCGATCCGGTGGGTTCGAAGGTCGGGCTGATCCGCATCGAGGACGTCCTGATCGGTGCCCTGGTGAGCGTGGTGGTCGGCCTCCTCTTCTGGCCCCGCGGCGCAGGTGCCGAGCTGGCCCGCGCTCTGGGCGACGCCTACGCCACCGCCGCCGCGTGGCTCTCGGCAGCGGTGGACCAGGTGGCCCGGCCGGGAGTGGACGCCGACCGGTCCTGGGGTCCCGAGGGGCCGACCGCCCTGGCCTCGGCCAGACGGTTGGACGATGCCTACCGTCAGTACCTCGGTGAACGGGGAGCCAAGTCGGTCCCCCTCCCGGTCGTGACCCGGTTGCTGACAGGGACGGCGCGGATCCGCCTGACCGCGCTCACCCTCGAGGCACTGCCGCAACTCTCCGTACCCGGGGGGCCTCCTCCGCTACCCGAGGTGATCACGGCCCGGGACACCGTGTCCGCCGAGTGTGCGGCGGTCGAGTCGTGGTTCCAACGCCTCACCGGTTCCCTCGGCATCCGTGGGACGCAGCTGCCCGACGCCCCACCGGTCGACAACCGCCTGGCCCCTGAGTTGGTGGCGGCATGGGACGCCGTGCGGCGTGCGGGGCGGCGTGACGGAGTGCTGGCGGTCCTCCGGCTCCTGTGGGTCGAGGAGCGGATGGCCGACCTGCGCCGGCTCCGGGACGACCTGGCCACAACTGCGGCCGGGCGGGCCGCCCGCCGAGGGTGGCTCCGGCGCACCGGCCGCGCGACGGAATCGATCCAGCCGGTGGAGACCGGGTCGTCGTGACCTGTCCCGAGCCACATCACCAGTGGAGGCACCGACCATGACCATCACCGACCGTTGGGGGCTCGAGATCCAGACCTCGAGCCAGGACGCCGCCCGGCTGCTCGAGCAGGCCACGACGGACTTCGTGCTCTTCCGAGACAACCCGGCCGCGACCCTGGATGCAGCGATCGAGGTCGACCCCGATGCACCACTCCCCCGCATCGTGCGGGCGGAGTTCGACCTGTTCGCCCAGACCCGGGACTCGCAGCGGGCCGCCAAGGACCGGCTCGCCGAGGTCGACGCCCTCCTGGCGACGGCGTCACCACGGGAGCAGCTCCATGCCGCGGCCGCAGGCGCGTGGGCCAACGGGCAACTCGATGTCGCCGTCCGCTTCTTCGACAGGGCCGTCGCCCGCGATCCTCACGACCTCCTGGCGATCAGGTTCGCGCACGACCTCTCGTTCTTCCTCGGAGACTCGAAGAACATCAGGGACGTGGTCGCCCGTGCCCGCTCCGCCTGGGCGGAGCCGGATCCACTCTTCGGCGTCCTCCAGGGCATGTATGCCTTCGGGCTCGAGGAGACCGCCGACTACCGCCGGGCCGAGGACGCGGCCCGCTACGCGCTCTGGGCCGACGAGGCCGATGTCTGGGCGAATCACGCACTCGCGCACGTCCTCGAGATGGAGGGCCGCACCGATGAGGGCATTTCGTTCCTCACCAGAGGCTCTGCCACCTGGGAGCAGAGCTTCTTTGCCGTGCACAACTGGTGGCACCTGGCGCTCTACTTCATCGAGGAAGGCGAGCTCGAGCGGGCACTCGACCTCTACGACGGCCCGATCCGCAAGGGCGAACGCAGCGAGTGGCTGGACCTGGTCGACGCCGCGGCCCTCCTCTGGCGCCTGTCACTCCTCGGCGTCGGCGTGCAGGAGCGGGCGGCTGCCCTGATCGCGGTCCTCGAACCGCGGATCGACGACGCGCTCTACGCGTTCAACGACCTGCACTCGGTCATGGTCTTCTCCTTGGCCGAGCGGGAGGACCTCGTCCGAGCGGTCCTCGACGCCGTAGGGCGCGAGCACGGGACCACGAACGCGCGAGCCCTCTCGCTGTCGGGAGCCGAGCTGCTCCATGGCTTCAGCGAGTTCGCCCTCGGCGACGCTCCAGCCGCTACGGAGAGCCTCCTCCAGGCCAGGAGCCGTTCGGCCGTCATCGGCGGAAGCGTGGCGCAACGCGACGTGATCGACCAGACCCTGATCGCGGCTGCGGCGCGTGCAGGGGACGAGGGACTCGTCAGGGCGCTCGTGTCCGAGCGCATCGAGCACAAGCCGACGGCGACCGACTCCGTCGCGCAGCTTATCGACGCCAACAGGCCCTGAGTCCGGGAGCACTCCCGATCAAGCTACGGAGGCGCCGACGTCCTACTCGGCCTCGAGGCGAGCGAGGACGTCGTCCGTCTGCAGCACCTCGGCGAAGCCGGCAGCCAGGGCGGCGGCAACATCCTCGAGTACCTGGGCGCTCGGGTACGGCCTCCCGTCCAGGTACTCGAGGTCGGGACCGCCAACGGCGTCCCGGACCACGATCGTCTCGTAGTCCTTGCTGTGCGCGCTCCGTGCCGTCGTGTCGCAGCAGAAGCTCGTCATATAGCCCACGATCACCACCGTGGTGGCCCCGAGCGTGCGGAGTATGCCGTCGAGGTCCGTGCCCTGGAAGGAGTCGTAGCGCGTCTTGGTGACCACGGTCGCATCCTCGAGGACCTCGAGGCCATCGTGGAACGCCACGCGTGGCGTGCCCTCGATGAACGAGTCCTCTTCGTCCTCCGCTGCGAAGTCGCCCATCCGCCCGACGTCCACCCCGGTCGGCCGGTGGGCGTGGCGGATGTAGACCACGGGGGCCTCGTGGGTGGCGAACGCCTCGACCAGGGCGTTAATGTTGCCGAGCCGGTCGTGTGCCTCGGGAAACGAGGCCGGGCCGTCCGGATCGAAGTACTCCTCCTGGACGTCGACGACTAGGAGGGCGCTCCGCTCGGGTCGCACGGGGTAGGTCACGGTCTTCTCCTCACCTGGACACCCCACCGGCACCGATTGCCAGCGGAGTGTCCCGAAGCTACCGGTCGGCGGGCGTGCACGACGTCGGCCGGCCGACATTCGCCGCACGTGGTTGAGGGCGGACAGCGCGGTGGCGCGGATGTGGCCGGCAGCACGTGGTGCCGCAGGGTGGATCACGCATTATCGTGCGTTCGGGCCGTTAGCTCATCCGGTAGAGCAGGGGACTTTTAATCCCAAGGTGGCGAGATCGAGACTCGCACGGCCCAC
>PLRX01000030.1 GCA_003164095.1 Acidimicrobiaceae bacterium
CTACCCGGCTGCAATATCAGGGTCAGTGCTGCCGCAGCCTGGCCAGGCAGGCCAATCCCGTGCGCACGGCGATGCCCACCGCCACGAACGGGAGGAGCGCGCTCCGCCAACCTTCGGACGACCGGACGGCGAACCGGAACAGTGACCGGTGGTGCTCGAGGATCATCCGGTAGGGGTGGTGGTCGGTGGACATGCCCTGGAGGTGGGTGACCTCGGCCCCCGGGGCGTAGGCCACTCGCAAGCCGGCGCGGCCCAGGCGCCAGCACAGGTCGACGTCCTCGGCGTACATGAAGTACGACTCGTCGAACCCTCCGACCGCCTCGAACGCGGCCCGGCGGGCGAGGAAACAGGCGCCGGACACCCAGTCGACGGTCACCGTCGTGTCGGGAGCCACGTCGAGATCGGTGCGCCGGTAGTTCCGGCTGAAGCGGTTGTCCGGGGCGAAGATCCCGAGGAGCGCGTGCCCTGCGGCGTCCACCATCGAAGGGAAGTGGCGGGCCGACGGGTACCGGTCGCCCTCCGGCGTGCGGATGAGCGGGCCGACCAGGGCGCAACCGGGATCCGCGTCGAGGGCGGACACCAGGGCGTCGACCGCACCGGCCGGCACCTCGAGGTCGGGATTGCACACCAGGACCAGGTCGAGTCCGGGCGAACTGGCGGCCACGCCGCGGTTGACCGCCGAGCCGTACCCGAGGTTCTGGCCGGGGTCGACCACCTCGAGACCTGGCACCGACCCCACGGCTGTGGCCAGCGACCCGTCGGACGAGCCGTTGTCCACGACGACGACCTCCGCTAGGCCGGAGGCGGCGAGGTCACCGACGCACCTCGCCAGCGACCCGCCGGACTCGTAGTTGACGACTACCGCCGCAGTGCGCCCCCCGGCGCCGGCGCTCACGGCTCGATCCGCGTGAACCGGTACTTGATCAGGGCGCGGAGTGCGCCGGCGCCGTCACGCCAGGTGATCTTCTTGCCCTCGCTGATCTCACGACCGGCATAGGAGATCGGCACCTCGTAGATCCGATAGCCCCGACGCAGCACCTTGGCCGTGATCTCGGGCTCGAAATCGAACTTGTCCGACTGGATGGTGATCCCCTCGAGGACGCGCCGGTCGAAGAGCTTGTAACAGGTCTCCATATCCGACATCGTCGACGAATAGAGGATGTTGGTGACCAGCGACAGGAAACGGTTGCCCACCCAGTGGAGCGGCATCATGTTCTTCCGCTGTCCAGTGAACCTGCTGCCGTAGACGACCTGCGCCTTCCCCCGGAGAATCGGCTCGAGCAGGATCGGCCAGTCCTCGGGGTCGTACTCGAGGTCGGCGTCCTGCACGAGGAGGAGGTCGCCGCGGGCTGCACCCATCCCGGTGCGGATGGCAGCGCCCTTACCCCGGTTCACCTCATGGGTGAGGATCCGAACGGTCGAGTCCCCGAGCGCGGACAGGACCTTGTCGGTGCCGTCGGACGAGCCGTCGTCCACGACGATCACCTCGACTTCCACGGGGACCTCGACGGCCCGGATCCGCCGGAGCACTTCGGCGACGGTCACCCGCTCGTTGAAGACGGGCACGATCACCGAGAGCAGGCGGTACACGTGCGGATCACCGTCACCCGGGTCACCGGGTCCACGCCCGTCGGTGTCGTTCCCTTCGGCCTCAGCCATGTGCCCGCGCTCCTCGTCCATCCCCGTTGGTCGGGGTGCGCCCATTCTGCACCACCGGGCAGGGGCCCCCGTTCACCGGCGCCACCACCCGATCAGCCCGCAGGGGACTCACTGGCGGCACTGCCCGGGACTCCCGGGGCGACGATGCCTGCGTCCCGCGCCAGGTAGTCCGCGGTCGCCGAAAGGCCGTCCTCCAGGCTGGTGGTGGGCTCCCAGCCGAGTTCGGCCCGAGCCACGGTGATGTCCGGACGGCGACGGGTCGGGTCGTCGGTGGGTAGCGGCAGATGCCCGATCGTCGAGGAGGAGCCGAGGAGGTCGATGACGGTGCGGGCGAGCTGGAGCACGGTGTACTCATCGGGGTTTCCGATATTGACGGGGCCGGTGAGGGCCGAGTCGAAGAGCGCCAGGAGGCCGCGCACTTCGTCCTCGACGTAGCAGAGGCTCCGGGTCTGACTGCCGTCGCCGTAGACGGTCAATGGTTCCCCCCGCATCGCCTGGAGCAGGAAGTTGGACACCACACGTCCGTCATCGGGTCGCAGCCGGGGTCCGTAGGTG
Source organism: Acidimicrobiaceae bacterium (assembly GCA_003164095.1). Taxonomy (GTDB): domain Bacteria; phylum Actinomycetota; class Acidimicrobiia; order Acidimicrobiales; family RAAP-2; genus Bog-756. Next base: position 2,215 of record PLRX01000030.1, read on the forward strand.
TTGAAGATCCGAACGATCGCCGTGTCGGTTCCGAGCGTACGGTGGTGGGCCATGGTCAGGGCTTCGCTGAAGCGCTTGGCCTCGTCGTAGACACTGCGGGGCCCGACCGGGTTCACGTTGCCCCAGTACGACTCGGACTGGGGGTGGACATCGGGATCGCCGTAGACCTCGCTCGTCGATGCCATCAGGAACCGGGCACCGTGACGGTGGGCCAGCTCCAGGCCGTTGCGGGTGCCCTCGCTTCCGACGGCCAGCGTCTCCAGTGGGAGCGCGAGGTAATCCGGGGGTGAGGCCGGGCTGGCGAGGTTGAAGACGCCGGACACCGTTCCGTCCACCGGGATGCCAACCGAGACGTCGGCTTCGAGGAGGGTGAACGCGGCATGGTCGGCCAGGTGGGCCACGTTGTCCCGTCGACCGGTGGAGAAGTCATCGACGCAGACGACCTCGTCGCCCCGGGCGAGGAGCTGGTCGCAGAGGTGGGAGCCGAGGAAGCCGGATCCACCGAGTACGACGACGCGGCCGCTCACCGCCGGCCGATCCCCACATAGGAGAAGCCGAGGCGACGGACCTGCGCAGGGTCGAGCAGGTTGCGTGCGTCCACGAAGACAGGGGCGGCGAGGGCGTCGCGCACCTTGGCGAAGTCGAGCCAGCGGAACTCGTCCCACTCGGTGAGGACGACGACGACCGAGGCGCCCTGACAGGCCGTGTAGGCGTCGGGATAGGCGGAAAGGGAGCCCGGGCCCTCGGGTACCTCGAACCCGGGGACAGCGACCGACCCCGCGCCCTCCGGCACCCTGACCGTCGGGTCGTAGGCACGCACCTCGGCGCCCCCTTCGGCGAGCCGCAGCGACACCTCGACGGCCGGCGAGTTACGCAGGTCGTCGGTGCCCGCCTTGAAGGTGAGACCCCACACAGCCACGACCGCGCCGGTGAAGTCGTTCTCCCCCGTGCCGGCCGGGAGCGACGGGGCCACGGCGGTACGCACCTTCGCCACGACCCGCTCGAACTGCTCGTCGTTGGTGGCGATGGCACCCTTCAGGAACGAGAAGTCGTAGCCGGCCTGCTCGGCGATGTGCACGAGGGCACGGGTGTCCTTCGGCAGGCAACTGCCACCCCAGCCGGGCCCCGGCTTCATGAACTCGAATCCGATCCGCTTGTCGTAGCCGAGACCCAGGATGACGTCCCGGACGTCAGCGCCCACCGCCTCGCACAGGCTCGCCACGGCGTTGACGAAGCTGAGCTTGGTGGCCAGGAAGGCGTTGGAGGCGTACTTGATCGTCTCGGCCGTGGCCGCGTCGGTGATGAGGAGCGGTGCCTGCGTCCCGGCGAACAGTTCCCCGACCCGTGCGGCGGCAGCCTGGTCGTCGGCACCGACCACGATGCGTTCCGGGTGCAGGCTGTCCGGGACGGCGGTGCCCTCGCGGAGGAACTCCGGGTTGGACACGACCTGGACATCGGTGCGCCCGAGTACCCGCTCGACCACCAGTGTCGAGCCGACCGGCACGGTGGACTTGTTGACGATGACGGTGCCGGGTGCCAGGTGGGGCCCGATCTCGGCGGCGACCGCCTCGACGTAGGACAGGTCGGCCGAGCCATCGTCACCCTGCGGGGTGGGCACGCAGAGGAAGACGAACTCGGCGCCGTGGATCGCAGCGGTGGCGCCCTGTACGAAGCGCAGGTTCCCAGCGGCCTGCCCCTCGCGGACCAGCTCCTCGAGGTGCTCCTCGACGATGGGGACCTCCCCCCGCTGGAGCATGGCCACCTTGGCGGGATCGGCGTCGCCGCACGTCACGCGGTGGCCCAGGTGCGCGAGCGTGGCCGCCGTGGGAAGTCCCACGTAGCCCACGCCGATCACGGCCACGGTGCGTGCCGCGCCCGACGGGGCCCGTCCGAAGGCGGACTCGCCCGCGCCCGGCGATCCCGCTGGCTCACCCTCGTGTGCAAAGAGCATCGAGCTCAGAGACATTCCTGGTCACGTCCCATCATCTGGTGGTCTGGCGCCATGGGGCGCGTTCGGCGGCTTCGGGGGACATCGGCCGGAATCGGCCCCGTCCTGAGCGAATTCGCTCGATCGGCCCTTGGCGCACGTCGTGTGGTCCGGTGCAATCCTGCAACAAAGGTGGGTCCGTGCGAAAGACCGGCGCCGGAAGATTCTCCGATTGCCACCGGTTCCTTCCCGAATCGCTCCTCGCCATCAGGCTCCGACCCGACTCCACGAGCCCAACGGACCCCCCAAGCGACAACGGGTTCCACGAGCCCGACGAGCACACCAGACCCATCGTCTTCAGCCCGCGTCAGGCAGCACCGCCACGAGCCGGGCCAGCGCGTCCTCCCACCGGGGTAGGAGCGGCAGCCCCGACAGGCGGAGTGCGGCGTTGTCCAGGCGCGAATTGGCCGGCCGGGGTGCGGGACGCGGTGGGTCGAGGTCGGCGGTGGCGATCGCCACGACCCTCGACGGGTCGTGGCCCGCGGCGGCAAGCACCTCCCGGACGAACCCGAACCAGGTGGTCTCGCCCTGGTTCGTCACGTGGAACGTGCCCGGTCGGCGGTCTGCGCCCAGGCGGACCACCGCCCGGGCCAGGTCGGCCGTGAAGGTCGGGCAGCCGTGCTGGTCGTCGACGAACCGAAGGGTGGCGTCGGGCGAGGCCGCGGCGAGCCGGAGCGCGGTCTTCACCATGTTGGCCCCGTGGGCACCGCTCACCCAGGCCGTCCGCACGATGGTGCCCGAGGCGCCGGAGATGGCACGGACCTCCTGCTCGCCACCGAGTTTGCTGCGCCCGTAGACCGAGCGGGGTGCCGGTAGGTCCCACTCGACGTACGGGTCGTCGGACGTGCCGTCGAACACGTAGTCCGTCGACACGTAGACGAGGTGCGCGCCCACCGAAGCCGCGGCCTCGGCCATGTGCCGCGTTCCCATCGAATTGACGGCGAAGGCGGTGTCGGGGTCGGACTCACAGGCGTCGACCGCCGTGTAGGCGCCGCCGTGGAGGACGAGGTCGGGACGGAAGCCCTCGACGGCATCCTGGACAGCGGCCCGATCGACGAGGTCGAGGGTGTCGATGTCGGTGGACAGCACGTCGAAGGCGCCCGGCTCGACGGCCGGGAGCAACGAACTCTCCAGATCGTCCAGGGGCACGCCACCCGACGGCACCAGGCCCGAGAGGACGTCCCGCACGTCACGTCCGAGTTGGCCGTTGGCGCCGGTGACCAACACCCGCAGCGGTACGGTCACCGGGTCACCGGGGCGGCGCGCCGGCGGCGGGGCCGTTCCAGTCCCCCTCCACCACCGGGGCACGGTCACGCAGGGGCTCCCACCAGCTGCGATTGTCCGCGTACCAGCCCACGGTGTCGGCCAGGCCCTTCTCGAAGGGCACGGTCGGCTCCCAGCCGAGTTCCCGGCGGATCTTGCTGGAGTCGAGGAGGTAGCGGCGGTCGTGGCTCGGGCGGTCGGGCACGATCTCCTTGAGCGACTGCGGTCTACCGGTGGCGGCCAGGACCGCGTCGGCGATCTCCTCGATCGACGCCTCCACCCCACTCCCCACGTTGTAGGTCTCGCCCACCACCCCGTGCTGGAGTACCAGCTCGATCGCCCGGCAGTGGTCGTCGACGTGCAGCCACTCCCGCTTGTTCTGCGTCGACTTGTAGAGCGGTAGCGGGGTGTCGTCGAGGGCCCGCGCCGTGAACAGCGGGATCACCTTCTCGGGAAACTGGTAGGGCCCGTAGTTGTTGCAGCAGTTGGTGATGGTGGCCGGGAGCCCATAGGTCTCGTGGTAGGCCCGCACGGCGTGGTCGCCGCCCGCCTTGGAGGCGTTGTAGGGCGTGCGGGGCCGATAGGCGGTGGTCTCGGTGAAGACCTCGTCAGAGTCCAGCGACAGGTCGCCGTAGACCTCGCAGGTCGAGATGTGGTGGAAACGGGAGACACCGTGGCGGCGCGCCGCCTCGGCGAGAGTCTGGGTGCCCATCACATTTGTCTGGAAGAACCGGGTGGGGTCGAGGATGGCCAGGCTGTTGTGGGACTCGGCGGCGAAGTTCACGATCACGTCGATCTCGTGCTCGGCGAGGGTGGCCGTCACCACGTCGAGGTCCCCGATGTCTCCCCGGACGAACGAGATGCGGTCCTCGACGTCGGCCAGGTTCGGCCGGTTGCCCGCATAGGTGAGCACATCGAAGGCGACCACGGCGTCGTCCGGGTGGCGCTCGACCCAGTAGCGGACGAAGTTCGAGCCGATGAACCCGGCACCGCCGGTCACGAGGAGTCGCATAGCCGACCAGCGTAGCCCCGGGAAGTGCACCTTCCTAGACCCCGAGGCCCGCGGACGGTTGCAGTCCCGGAAGGTCCGGACGCGCGTCGTGCCTGGTCAGCGGGGCGTCAGGTGCCTGGTCGGACGTGCACGACGTCGCCCGCCACGACCGTCCGGGCGACACCGCCCGACTCCACCACGAGGTGGCCCTCAGGGCTGATCCCTGTGGCGATGCCTTCGAACGACCCGTCCGCCAGGTCGACCCGCACCCGGGTCCCGACCGTGGAGCAGGCGGCGAGGAGGCCCTGGGCCAGCCGGCGCCGCCCCGTGGCCGTGGCGAGGTCGGCTGCCCGGCCGCCGAGAGCGGCGAGGAACCCCTGCAGGAGTTCCTCGCGGTCGACCGGGCCGCCTGCCAACATCCGCAGCGACACGGCATATCCCTGCAGCTCAGGTGGGAGGTCGTCGTCCTCACCCGGCCAGTTCACGTTGATCCCGATCCCCACCACGACCGGGGCCGGAAGCCCCTCGGTGCCCGACGCCGACGCCAGGTCCGACTCGGCCAGCACGCCGGCCACCTTCCGCCCCTCGAGGTCCACCAGGTCGTTCGGCCACTTGATCCTGACCGGGACGACGGTGGATGCCGCCGGCAGCTCGATCGACCCGATGGCGTCGACGGCCGCAAGTGCCACAACCGTGGTCGCCAGGTGTCGGTCGGCGGGGTCGATGTCCGGTCGGAGGAGGACGGACAGGAGGAGGTTGGCGCCGGGCGGTGCCTCCCAGGTGCGGCCCAGCCTCCCGCGCCCCGCGGTCTGGTGGTCGGCCACCGCCACCACGCCCTCGGGGGCCCCGGCCCTGGCCTCGTCGAGCAGATAGCGGTTGGTCGAGTCGATCGACTCGAACCGTCGCACGTCCTCGAACCTGGTCTCCGGCATGGCACACACCCTACGGCCCGTGCCAGTCTGTGGGGCCGGTGCGGGCCGTCCCGTGCCGAGGCGCCCACCGTGGGCGTGACAAAGTGGGACGCCCCACCGTGGGGTGAGATGGACGGCCCACCGACGTCGGCGGGTACGGTCCCGTGCCACACCGAGTCCGAAAGGCGCAGCGTGCTCAAGAAGGTCCTCATCGCCAACCGGGGAGAGATCGCCGTCCGGGTCATCCGGACATGCAAGGAGCTGGGGGTGGCCACCGTCGCCGTGTACTCCGAGCTCGACCGGGACGCCCTGCACGTGCGCCTCGCCGACGAGGCCTACGCCCTCGGCGGACAGACCGCCGCCGAGTCCTACCTGAACACCGAGGCCATCCTCGACGTCATCGAGCGCAGCGGTGCTGACGCCGTCCATCCCGGCTACGGCTTCTTCTCCGAGAACACCGACTTCGCCCGGGCCATCACCGAGCGGGGGGTGACCTTCATCGGTCCCCCGCCCGAGGCAATCGAGGTCATGGGCGACAAGATCAGCGCCCGCCACGCCGCCGAGCGCGTGGGCGTGTCCGGCGTTCCCGGACGCACCGACGTGCTCACCTCGCCGGAGCAGATCACCGCGTTCGGCAACGAGTTCGGGTGGCCGGTGGCCATCAAGGCCGCCTACGGCGGAGGCGGTCGCGGCATGAAGGTCGTCCAGGGGCCCGACAAGGCAGCTGAGGCGCTCGAGTCGGCAATGCGCGAGGCCCTGTCCTACTTCGGACGCGACGAGTGTTACGTGGAGCGGTACCTGGCGTGGCCACGGCACGTCGAGATGCAGATCATCTGCGACACCCACGGCAACGGCATCTGGCTCGGCGAGCGTGACTGCTCGGCCCAGCGCCGACACCAGAAGCTCATCGAGGAGAGCCCGGCGCCGGATTTCCCCCATGACGTGCGGGTCGCCATGGGCGAGGCCTCCGTCAAGGTGGCCCAGGCCTGTGGCTACGTCAACGCCGGCACCGTCGAGTTCCTCTACCAGGACGGCGAGTTCTTCTTCCTGGAGATGAACACCCGGCTCCAGGTCGAGCACCCGGTGACGGAGCTGGTGACCGGTCTCGACCTGGTCGAGTGGCAGCTGCGCGTTGCGTCGGGCGAGCCGATCGGGTTCACCCAGGACGATGTGCAGTGCAACGGGCACGCCATCGAAGTGCGCATCAATGCCGAAAACCCGGCGGAGGGTGCCTTCCTGCCGTCACCGGGCACCATCACCCGCATGGTGGCTCCTGGAGGGCCCGGCGTGCGCCTCGACGCAGGCTACGAGTCCGGTGACACGGTGAGCCAGTTCTACGACAACCTCGTCGCCAAGCTGGTCGTCTGGGGGCACGATCGTGAGGCCGCCCGTCGCCGCATGCTGCGTGCCATCGAAGAGACCGTGATCGAAGGTGTCGCCACCACGCTGCCGGCCGACGTCGCCATCCTCAGCCACCCCGATTTCATCGCCGCCGCGCATTCGACCAACTGGGTCGAGCAGACACTCGACCTGGCCGGAGTCACATCGGACGCCACGGCTGTCGCCCCGACATCCGCTCCCACCGAGGACGGCGAGGCCGCACCCCGGGTACTCCGGGACGTCACTGCAGAGGTCGACGGTCGCCGCTACCAGGTCAAGCTCTGGGTACCCGACCTCGGCGACGCCGTGGCCGTCCAGGCCGGGGGTGCCGTCAAGGTTGCTGGTCCGAAGCGCCCGAAGGCCGCCGCCGCCGGTGCCGGTTCGGGCACCGTCGCCGTGCCGATGCAGGGCACCATCGTCAAGGTCCTGGTCACCGAGGGGGACACCGTCGAGGTGGGTCAGACGGTCTGCGTGCTCGAGGCCATGAAGATGGAGAACAACGTCAACGCCGAGAAGGCCGGGACGGTCAAGGAGGTCCGGGTCGCTCCGGGCGAGTCCGTCGGCCCCGGTGATGTCATCGCCGTCATCGAGTAGCCAACTTCCGGGTACCGTCGAACCGGACGGACCACGACCACCGGACGAACCACGACCACCGGACGAACCGCCGCCGCACGGACCACGAGCGGTGCTCGCCCGAGTGCTCCGCCGGCTACCGACCGGACGGCGACCCCGACGAGAGGAGCCCGCATGAGTCACGACGTAGACGGGAGTGCCGGATTCAAGGAGACCGCCCGGGAGGCAGTCGACGCGCACCTCGGTGGCCTGGTCGACCTCAGTCACGCCATCCACGCCGATCCCGAGCTCTCCTACGACGAGGTCCGGTCGTCCGCCCTCGTCGCCGACGCTCTCGAGCGGGGTGGCTTCCGGGTCACCACCGGGACGGCCGGGCTCCCCACGGCCTTCGTGGCCGAGGCGGGGAACGGCCCACTGGTGCTGGCCATCTGCGCCGAGTACGACGCACTGCCTGATGTCGGTCATGCCTGTGGGCACAACATCATCGCCGCCACCGCCGTGGGAGCCGGTCTCGGACTACTCCCGCTGGCTGACGACCTCGGTATCACCGTCCGGGTACTCGGGACGCCGGCCGAGGAGGGTGGCGGTGGCAAGGTCGTCATGCTGGATGCCGGCGTCTTCGACGATGTCCACGCGGCGATGATGGTCCATCCCTGGGCCACGGAGCGACTCGAGGCCACCTGCCTGGCCGTGCACCACTTCGACGTGGCCTTCACGGGACGGACGGCCCACGCCTCGGCTGCCCCGTGGCAGGGCATCAACGCCGGCGACGCCATGGTCGTCGCACAGGTGGCACTCGGCCTGTTGCGCCAGCAGCTGCCGCCCGGCGATCAGGTCCACGGCGTGGTTACCGAGGGCGGCGAGGCGGCCAACATCATCCCCTCCCGGGTGACCGGCAGGTTCATGGCCCGTTCCCTCACCCTGCAGGGTCTCGAGCAACTCGTTCCCCGGATCGAGGCGTGCTTCGAGGCGGGCGCCAGGGCCACCGGGGCCGAAGTCACCTTCTCGCCCCTGGCACCCGACTACTCCCACATGGAGAGCGACCCGGACCTGCTCGCCAGCTACCGGTCGAATGCCGAGGCGCTCGGTCGGAGCTTCGACCTCGACGACCGGGGCGCGCCACGTCCCACGCTGTCGACGGACATGGCCAATGTGTCACTGGCCGTGCCGACCATCCATCCGCTGTTGGCCATCGAGTCCCACGGTGCCGTCAACCACCAACCCGAGTTCGCAGCCGCCTGCGTGACTGCCTCCGCGGACATCGCCGTGCGGGATGGCGCGCTGGCGATGGCCTGGACGGCAATCGACGCCGCGGCGCCCGGTCCACTGCGTGAACGTCTGCTGGCCGGCCGGGACTCGTGACCCGCCGGGCCGCCGAGCCGGCCCCCGGGCCCGTCGTCACCGGCCTCGACCCTGAGTACCCGATCCGCACCGATCGGCTGATGCTCCGTCCCTGGCGGATGGACGGGTTCGACACCTACCACCGCATGCGGGGCGACCCCGAGGTGGCCCGCTTCCTCTACGACCTACCGCTCACCCGTGAAGAGGCCCGGGTGAAGCTGGCCTCACTCCGCTCCAGGCTCACCGAGCCGGGTCAGTGGACGAACGTGGCCGTGGAAGGTCGCGGGCGATGTCGGCACCGGTTGAGTGAGTGCCGTCCATCGGGCGGCCGACATCGGCTACACGTTCCTCCCGCAGTATCAGGGTAGGGGCTTTGCCGCCGAGGCGGCCACCGCAATGGTCGACCTGGCATTCGCGAGGCTCGGGGCACACCGGGTGACGGGCCGCAACGACGCCCGCAACAACGCCCGCAACGACGCGTCGGCAGCCGTACTCGAGCGGCTCGGCATGCGCCTCGAGGCCCACCTGATCGAGAACGAGTGGGTCAAGGGCGAGTGGACCGACGAGTCGATCTATGCCGTCCTCGCCGTCGAGTGGGCGTCACGCCCCGCCGACCCCTGCTGCCGCACCGACCCCTGACACCCCGCCGACCCCGTACGTCCAGAGGCCGCCGCGACTCGCACGCCTACCGGCGCAGCCGGAGCCGCCGGAGCAACTGACCTCAGCCGTTCGGGTGGAACTCCCCGAAGACTCCCCGCAGAACATCGGATACCTCGCCGAGGGTGGCCATCCGGGACAACGCCACCTTCATGGGGACGAGCACGTTCTGCGTGCCGCGGGCGGCCGACTCCACATCGGCCAGTGCGGCGTCGACGGCGGCTTGGTCGCGCTCGGCCCGCACCCGGCCGACACGGGCGACCTGCGAGCGCTGGAGCTCGGCGTCGATCGGGAACACGTCGGTGGGAGCGCCGTGCTCGTCGACGAACTTGTTTACCCCGACCACCACCTTGTGGCCACTGTCGATGTCCTTGGCGTAGGCGTAGGCGGCCTGCTCGATCTCCTGCTGCATGTACTGGGCCTCGATGGCGTCGACGGCGCCGCCCATGCCGTCGATGCGCTCCAGGTAGTCCCAGGCGGCGGCCTCGACCTCGTCGGTCAGCGACTCGACGAACCACGATCCGGCGAGCGGGTCGACCGTGTCGGCGACGCCTGACTCGTAGCCGACGATCTGCTGGGTGCGCAGGGCGATCTTGGCGGCGTGCTCGGTGGGGAGGCCCAGGGCCTCGTCGAACCCGTTGGTGTGGAGGCTCTGGGTCCCGCCCAGGGCGGCGGCCATGGCCTGGACCGTGACCCGGACGATGTTGTTCTCCGGCTGCTGGGCCGTCAGTGTCGAACCACCCGTCTGGGTGTGGAACCGCAGCAGCAACGACTTCTCGTTCTGGGCGCCGAACCGCTCCTTCATGATCTTCGCCCACATCCGACGTGCGGCCCGGTACTTGGCGACTTCCTCGAACAGGTTGTTGTGGGCGTTCCAGAAGAAGCTCAGCCGCGGGGCGAACTCGTCGACGGCCAGGCCGGCCGCCAGGGCGGCCTCGACATAGGCGATCCCGTTGGCCAACGTGAAGGCGATCTCCTGCACGGCCGTCGATCCGGCCTCGCGGATGTGGTACCCGGAGATGGAGATCGTGTTCCACGCGGGCAGGTGCTCAGCACAGTAGGAGAAGGTGTCGGTCACCAGCCGCATGGACGGTCGGGGCGGGTAGATGTACGTGCCGCGCGCAACGTACTCCTTCAGGATGTCGTTCTGGATCGTGCCGCCCAACAGTTTCGGGTCGACGTCGTTCTCCTCGGCCACCAGTTGGTAGAAGAGGAGGAGGACCGCGGCCGTGGCGTTGATGGTCATCGACGTCGTGACCTTGTCGAGGGGCAGTCCGGCGAGCAGGGCCCGCATGTCCTCGAGACTGTCGATGGCCACGCCCACCTTGCCGACCTCACCCTCTGAGCGGGGGTGGTCGGAGTCGTAGCCCATCTGGGTGGGCAGGTCGAAGGCGCAGGACAGGCCGGTCTGCCCGGCATCGAGCAGGAACTTGAAGCGCTGGTTGGTGGCCTCGGCCGTGCCGAAGCCGGCGTACTGGCGCATGGTCCACAGTCGTCCCCGGTACATGTCGGGACGAATGCCCCGGGTGTAAGGGAAGGAGCCGGGGTCGCCGAGCCTGGTCGCAGGGTCCCATCCGGCCAGGTCGTCGGGCCCGTAGACCTGGTTGATGGTGATCCCCGAGTCGGTGACCCGCTCGTGCTCCGGTGTTCCTGACGCGGTCTCAGATGCCATGGCGGACAGGTTACGGCCACGGCGGGTCAACTCGAAATTGCGGCCCGGTCAGTCCGCCGTGGCTGCTCCCACCGCGACCGGGCCGGCCACGTCGGGCACCTCGATGCGCCCGGGCAGGAAGAGGGCGGGCACCACAGCCAGGGCGCAGACGGCGAACGACCACCAGAACGAGGTGGCGAAGGCCTCGGCCAGCCGGTTCACCACGGTCGGCGGCAAGGTATGGGCGGCCAGGGTGCCGAGCGAGGTGTCCTGACCCGGGAAGCGGCGGGAGATCTGGTTCGACAGCACCACCGCGAACACCGCCACGCCGATGGATCCGCCGACCTGGCGGATGATGTTGGTGGCGGTGCTGGCCCGCGGGACCTCGGCATGGCTGAGGCCCCGGTACGAGGCAGCGAAGACGGGCATCATGCCGAAGCCGAGCCCGATGCCCCGCACGAACAGGGCCACGGCGAGGAAGGGGAAGTTCGTCGTGCCCGACACCTGGGTGTAGGCGAGCGTCCCGACGGCCAGGAGTGCCATCCCCCACGGGACCGTCCTGCGGGGGCCGAACCGGTCGGCCAGGTTGGCGGCCGGGCGCATGGCCAGGGCGGCGCCGATGCCCTGGGGTGCCATGAGGAGGCCGGCCAACCACGGCGACTCGCCGCGGCACACCTGGTAGTAGAGCGGCAGGAGGAACATCGTCCCGTAGAGGGTGGCGCCGGTCAGGAAGATGCAGATCGTGGCCACCGAGAAGCTGCGTCGCCTGAACAGGTGCATGTCGAGCAGGGGCTCCGGCGCCCTGAACGAGCGCCAGACGAATCCGGCGCACATCAGCACGCCGATGATCAGGCTAAACTCGACGCCCCGGGACGTGAACCCGCCGTTGGTGCCCACGAGTGAGAGCCCGTAGACGACGAGGGCGAGGCCGGGCGCGAGCAACAGGAAGCCGGGCAGGTCGAACCGGTGGTCACGGTCCTGCGGGGTGGTCTCGAGGAAGCGCACGGCCAGGATCAGCGCCACGATGCCGATGGGAACGTTCACGAAGAAGATCCAGCGCCACGACATGTTGGAGACGATCGCTCCACCGATGACCGGCCCGAGGATGGGGCCGAGCAGGGTCGGGATGCCGATGACGGCCATGACCCGGTTCATCTTGTCCGGGCCGGCGGTGCGGGCCATGATCGCTTGGCCGACGGGCATGATCATGCCGCCGCCGAAGCCCTGGAGGACACGGAAGGCGATGAGTGCCGTGGCCGACCAGGCCAGGCCGCACAACATGGAACCGGCGAGGAAGAGGACCAGCGAGGTGATGTAGACGGGCTTGCCGCCGAACCGGTGCATGGCCCAGCCGCTCAGCGGGATCACAACGGCGAGCGCCAGGAGGTACCCGGTCGTCACCCACTGGATGGTGTTGACCGGGACGTGGAAGTCCTTGGCCAGGGTCGGGAGGGCCACGGCCACGATGGTCGTGTCCAGGATGGCCATGATCGTGCCGAGCACGACCACCACCCCTGCCCGGCGTACCTCGGGGCTCAATCGGTTGTCGGAGGCGGTCGGTGTGGCCGCGGCGCTGGCAGACGTCATTGCTTCCTCGGGGGTGTCGGAACGGTGCCCCACGATATCCGGAGGGAGCCTCGACCTGTACGGACCCGTACGGACCTGTACGGACCAACGAAGCCCGGGCCACGGGCGGCTAGAACTCCCTCCATGCCGGTCGCCCTCTTCGACCTCGACAACACCCTGCTCGACCGCGAGGCGGCGTTCGCCGCGTGGGCCCGCCGGTTCTGCGACGACTGGGCGCTGCCCGACGGGGCGCATGCCGTGCTCGTGACGGCGGACGACGACGGGTACCGGCCCCGGGACGAGCTGTTCACCGAGGTGCATGACCGATTCGACCTCGACGTCCCGGTGGACGACCTGCTGGAGGCCTACCACGTCGACTATCCGGCGTGCTTCTCGTTCCCCGACGCCTCCCGCGCAGCGCTACGGAGGCTCCGGTCGGCGGGCTGGAAGGTAGCGGTCGTCACCAACGGCCCGGCCTTCCAGGAGCGCAAGCTGGAGGTCACCGGGCTGGGGGCCGAGGTGGACGCCGTGTGCGTCTCGGCCGCCGTCGGCTCGTGGAAGCCCGACGCGGGCATCTTCGTCGAGGCGGCCCGCCGCTGCGGTGCCGAGCTGGAGGGCTGGATGGTCGGCGACTCGGGGCCCGCTGACATCCGTGGGGGCCAGGGCGTCGGCCTGCGCACCATCTGGTCCACCCGGGGGCGTACGTGGGACCTCGATGACCCGCGACCTGATGCCGAGGCGGCGGACGTGCCGGCGGCGGTCCGCATCATCCTCGGCGAAGTACTACCCGGCTGATCGGCCGACCCCACCCCCGACCTCGGCAGCGCCCCGGCTCCGCTACGACACAGGCGCCTCGATGACGTGTGGCATGCACAGGTCGTCGTACTCGGCGATGACGATGTCGCCGGCGTCGGGACCGCAGGCCGGGCAGGCCGGGTCGCGACGGACCTTGAAGGTGCGGAAGCTCTGCTCGAGGGCGTCGTAGGCCAGGAGGCGGCCCTGCAGCGTGTCGCCGATGCCGAGGAGCACCTTGATGGCCTCGACCGCCTGGAGGGAGCCCACGATCCCGGGAAGGACGCCGAGCACGCCGGCCTCCGAGCAGCTGGGAGCCAGCTCAGCCGGGGGCGGCTCGGGCAGCAGGCAGCGGTAGCAGGGTCCCTCGTAGGGGTTGAAGACGGTGACCTGGCCCTCGAACCGGAAGATGGAGCCGTGGACCACCGGGATCCGCTTCAGCAGCGATGCATCGTTGACCAGGTAGCGCGTCGGGAAGTTGTCGGTCCCGTCCACGATGACGTCGTAGCCGTCGATGATGTCGAGGACGTTGTCGGCGCCCAGGCGCACGTCGTAGGTGACCACGTTCACGTCGGGGTTGATCAGCGTCAGCGTCTTCTTGGCCGAGTCGACCTTCCGCTCGCCGATCCGATCGGTGTTGTGGAGGATCTGGCGCTGGAGGTTGGAGGCATCGACCACGTCCATGTCGATGATGCCCAGCGTGCCGACCCCGGCCGCGGCCAGGTAGAGCGCGGCGGGCGAGCCGAGGCCGCCGGCGCCCAGCAGCAGCACCTTCGAGTCGAGGAGCTTCAGCTGGCCGGTGTCCCCCACCTCGGGCAGGAGCAGGTGGCGCTGGTAGCGGTTGCGCTGCTCGGGCGTGAGCGTACGCGGGGCTGCCCAGTCACGCCCCTCGTCCTTCCACCGGTTGAATCCGCCCATGATCGAGGCCACGTCGGTGTAGCCGAGCTGCTGCATGGTGTCGGCAGCGAACGCCGAGCGCACGCCACCGGCGCACATGACCAGCACGTGCGCCGACTTGTCCGGGATCCGGCCCTCGATCGACGTCTCGAGGTTCCCCCTGGGGAGGTGGACGGAACCGGCCACCGCACCCTGCTCGTACTCGTCGGGCTCGCGCACGTCGAGCAGGACGGAGCCGGTCCGGGCCAGTTCGGCCTCGGCATCCTCGGCGGTGATCTCCCGGATGTTGGCCTTTGCAGCGGCGAGCATCTCTCTGAAGGTGGGCACGGCGTTCTCGCTTCCTGACGGGTGGCGGGATGGTGGTCGGCGGGCCGACGTCGGAGCCATCCCTCCAGCGGCTCTACGACGTTGTAAACGCTACCAGGACGGTCAACATTCCCTCCCGACCCGGGCCGTGCCGTCGGGGGACACGGTCCGGTGCCGGAGTCCCGATGCTCAGGAGGTCACAAGGGCCGATGCCGGCGGGATGGTGCCCGGACCCGTCGACAGGCAACCGGCCAGGTCGGTCGGGTCGGGCGGGGCCGCGAGCTTCGGCGGTGTGAGGAACGCCGGAGCCGACTGCAGGTCGACGCTGTCGAGCAGGTCGTCGGCCGCGCCGTCCCGGTGGGTCAGGGCGGGCAGGTTCCACTTGGTCTCGACGAGTTTGAGGAACGACGCGTGGTCGTGGACCACGCGGGAGACGTACTCCTTGCGGGCGTAGGGCGACACGATGCCGGCCGGGACCCGGAACCCGTAGCGGTCGAACGACCCCGGGGTGTCGCCGGGCGCCAGGTCCGGTGGCACGTCGTCGGGCACCGCGGCGGCCGGCGGGGCGACGTGGTCGTAGTAACCGCCCGACTCGTCGTAGCACCACAGGAGCAGGGTGTGGGGCCACTGCGGCGACGCCATGACGGCGTTGACCACCTTGGCCAGGAACTGGTCGCCGTACTGGACGTCCTGCGGGTCCTCCTCGGAATTCGAGTCGAAGTCGGGGTCGACCATGCTCACCGAGGGGAGCGTCCCGGCTGCGGCGTCGGCATAGAACTGGTCGATCTTGCTCAGGTGGGCGGAGAACCCGGGCAGCGATGCCTGGTAGGACCAGATGAGCGAGGAGGGCAGGCTGCCGTAGTAGTTCTTCCACGAGATGTCGTGGGCGTCGAGCGACTGGAAGATCGTGCCGTTGGGAGGCGGCGCACTCGGGAACACGTCGGTCAGCAGGCCCAGCGACGTCCCGGCCATCAGGAAGCGCCGGTTGGGGTAGGTCTGGGCACCCACCGAGCAGAAGTAGCGGTCGCAGACCGGGAACGTCGCCGCCAAGGAGTTCACGAACGGGAGGACGTCGGGCTCGAGGTAGCCCATCGACACCGGCCCGCTCTGACTGCCCACGAACCCGTCGTTGGCACCGTCGGCGTACGAGGCCCAGAAGGCGTTCCAGGTGTTGTAGGGCTCGCCGTCCGGCTGGCACGGGTTGTGCATGGGGAATGCCCGGACCGAGGTGTTCGGGCCGGGCGGAGCGATCGGCGAGCCCGTCGGCCACGGATTGACCGCGGTGGGCTTCCCCGACGCGTCCAGGGTGAACCCGTCGCCCCGGCCCCGCTGCATGCCGATCACGTTGTCGTAGGAGTGGTTCTCCATCATCACCACGATGATGTTCTCGATCTGGGGCAGCTGGTCGGTCCCGGAGGCGGCCTTGGGATTGGGCAACTGGCCCGGCTGGAGCACCTTCGTCGGGGTCGTCGTGGACGACGTCGTTGCGCCGGTGGTCGACGACGAGGAGTCCGACGAGGACGAGCACGCAGCGAGCCCGACGGCGGCGGCGCCGGCCAGCGCCCCCCCGAGGAGCGTCCGTCGCGAAAAGGCAGGGGGCTGGGTCACGTCCCGCACCGTAGCGACCGGGCCGACGGCCGACAACCGGTCCGGCGGTAGCGTGCCGCCATGGAGTTCGCAGACGCGGTCCGGCGGCGGCACATGACCCGCAATTTCCGCGACACCCCCCTCGACCACGAGGTTCTGGGCGGTTTGGTGGTCGACGCGCTCTCCGCCCCCTCGGCCGGCAACACCCAGGGCCGCGACCTCGTCGTGCTCGAGGGCACCGACCAGACGTCCCGCTACTGGGACACCACGACCGACGCTGGGTGGCGTGCTGCGTCCCGCCGGTTCGAGGGGATGTCCCGGGCCCCGGTGGTGGTGCTCGCCTTTTCCGACCCGGATGCCTACGTCGAGCGCTACGCCGAGCCCGACAAGGTCCGTCCCGACGGTGTCGACGTCGAGTGGGTGGTGCCCTACTGGCACGTCGACGCCGCCTTCGCCGTCATGACGCTGCTGCTCGGTGCAGCCGACCGCGGCATCGGTGCCGCCTTCCTCGGCAACTTCCGCGGTGAGGACGCCCTCAAGGCGGCACTGGGCGTACCCGGGCGGCTTGCGTGGCTCGGCGCCGTGCTGCTGGGTGAGCCCGAGCTTCCCGACCCACCGTCATCCTCGGCCGCCCGGCCCCGGCGCACCGTCGCCGACAGCGTCCACCTCGGCCGCTGGTAGCACCCGGACAGCGGAGCGCCCGTGCCCCGGAGCACCCGCACCCCACCGGGGCCGCGCAGGCGAGAGGTACCACACACGCCGGAACGCGCCGACGTACGATTGCCCATCGGCGGCCGACCGGCTGCCGAGGCGATGACCACGTCCGGACCGGCCGGCACGGCTGGCGGTCCTCCGGCGGGGAGGGGGTCCACGTTGACCGACACTGCGATCGAACCAGGGCCCGGGGCGCCACCTGACGCAGGTCGGGCGGCCGACGGGGCACGGGCAGGCGAGCCCGGGGCCACCCCGCCCCCCGGCGCAGGAGGGCACGGCCCACCGCCCGTCCCGAGCTTCAACATCGTTCCCGTGCGAGCGTTGCCGGTGGTGGCCGTCGTCCTCGTCGGACTGATCGTGGCCATCGCCTCCAACAACCTGTGGGCGCTCACCTTCTTCCACGTGGCGGGCGGCGGACTGTGGACCAGCCTCGACCTCTTCCTGGGTCTGGTACTGGGCCCGATCATGGGCAGTCTCACCATTCCGGCACGGATCGAGTTCACCACCAAGTTCATGCCGAAGATGCTGCTGATCATGCCAACGCTGGTGGCGATGACCCTCGGCGCCGGATTCCAGCTGGCCCGACACGTCGGCAACCTCGAGGCCTCGTACCCGCACCACGGCTGGGTGGTGGCCTCGTACATCGTCGTCGGGTGCATGGCGGTGATCGCCCTCGGCCTCCTCGAGCCGGCCAACCTGGCCGTGCTCTTCGAGCTGAAGAAAGCCCGCCCCAACGGGGCCCGGATCCAGCGGCTGATGAAGGTCTTCATCTACACCGCCGGAATCACCGGTGTGCTCCAGATCCTGACCATCGTGATCATGACCTTCCTGGCCAGCCGATGAGCGCCACCGCCGAGGTGCTGCCCCCCGGGTTCGGCGAACCCGACGCCGAGGACCTCCGCCAGGCCGACCTCCCACCGGTCATGCCCATCGCCGTCTCGACCCTGGTCCTGGTCGTCACCGGGGGCATCGTGGTGGCCGCGCAGTACGGCCGACCGCCCAAGCTGACCATCCCGGTGATCCTGCTGGGCATGGCTGCCGTCCTTCTCCTGGTGAACGCCGTCCTCGTGCTCCGGATCAAGGAATTCGCACGCCCCGTGTTCCATCGGGTGCTCGGCTGGGCCCTCCTGGCCTACGTGGTGATCGCCGGCATCCTCGAGTACGTGTTCATCTACGACCACACGCCGGGTCGCGAACTGGCCCTCTTCAGCGCCATGCTCGTGCTGTTCGCACTCGACGTGCCGCTCATGCTGTCGTACTCGGTGGCCCGCTGGCAGCCGCCGGACGCCGCGTAGCCCACCCCCCCGAGCCACCTTCCTCGAGTCACCCGGCCTCCGGCTTCCGGCACGTGGCCCCGCCATCCGGCACCCGGCCACCGGCTTCCGGCTTCCGGCCACCGGCAAGGTCGTCGGGCAGGTCGGACAACGGTCGTCAGCAAGCTTCCTCCTGCACGCTCCACGGGACCCGTTCGTCCCCCTCCAGGAGCTCCCATGTCCATCCCCACCGTCATCCCTCCGCCTCCCCGCCCACTGCATCCCGTCGCCACTCCGGCCCGGGAGGTGGCGGTCACTCCCGCCGGCCCGAGCCTCCACATCGTCGAGTGGGTCGACCCGGTCGGCGATCCCCACGGGATGCATCCATGCAGCCGGTACGTCGAGCTCTACTGGCTCGGCATCATCGGCCCGAGCACGACGTGGCTGCTCCGCCGTCTCACCTACGGCCTCGAAGTCCACGGCGACGGATTCGATCTCCACCTACCCGAGACGGCCCGGTCCCTCGGGCTCGGCGACAAGATGGGCAAGAACTCGCCCTTCCGACGTGCGCTGGCCCGGCTGATCACGTTCGAGCTCGCCCGGCCCCACGGACCGGGCGGCCTGGCCGTGCGCCAGCACATCCCGCCGCTGCCGCTCCGCCACCTCAGCCGACTCCCCGACTCGCTCCAGCGCAGCCACCGACGGTGGATCGCCGAGCAGGGCCTGTCCGAGCCCGAGCAGATGAGGCGGCGGGCGCTCCGCTTGGCCGCGGGACTGGCCGAGGCCGGCCACGACCGGGCCACCATCGAACGGCGCCTGGGCGAGTGGCGGTTCCACCCGGCGGTTGCTTTCAAGGCGGCGGCCGAAGCCTGCGCCACGACCCGGCCGACGACGCTCGACGACAGCGTCTGAGCGCAGCCCCGCTGCGCGGCCGCACGCCCACACGACACCTCCCACGCGGCACAACCGGGCCGCCGACCGCCGTGGGTCCGACTATCCGGGCTCGGCCTCGTGACCGGCCGGCGTGAGGCCCCAGTAGGTGTCGATCGGCTGGATCTCGCCCTTCACGACCTTGTCGATCATCCGACAGATCGGGAGGTCGAGGCCGTGCCGCTCGGCCAGCTCCAGGGCCACCTTGGCGGTGTTCACTCCCTCGGCCACCATGTGCATCTCGTCGAGGATCTCCTCGAGCTGACGGCCCTTGCCGAGCTGCTCGCCCACCCGGCGATTGCGGCTGTACGGGCTGACGCAGGTGGCGATGAGATCGCCCATCCCGGCCAGCCCGGCGAACGTGGCCGGCCTGGCACCCATCGCCTCGCCCAGGCGGATGAGCTCGGCCAGCCCGCGCGACATGACGGCGGCCCGGGTGTTGTCGCCCACCCCGAGGCCCTCGCCGATGCCCGCGGCGATGGCGATGACGTTCTTCAGTGCCCCGCCGAGCTCGCACCCGACCACGTCGTCGTTGATGTACACCCGGAAGACGCCGCGGGTGAACACCGCCTGGATGGCGCTGGCCACTTCGAGGTCCTCGGTGGCGATGACGGCTGCAGCCGCCTTGCCACTCAGGATCTCGTAGGCGATGTTGGGCCCGGTCAGCGCTGCCACCGGGTGCCCGGGCACCACCTGCTTGATCACCTCGGTCATCCGCAGGTGCGATCCCCGCTCGAGACCCTTCGACAGGCTGACCACCGGGATCCAGGGCCGCATGAACGGTGCGGCATCCTCGAGCACCCGGCGGAACCCCGAGGTCGGCACACCCATGACGAGGAAGTCGGCGCCACAGACCGCGGCCTCCAGGTCCGAGGTCGCCGTCAACGCCGGGTCGAGGCTGAACCCGGGCACATAGGCCGGATTCTCGTGGTCCTCGTTCACGGTGCGGGCGACCTCGGGATTCCTGGCCCACAGCACCGTGTCGTGGTGGTGCGCGACCAGCGACGCCACCGTCGTGCCCCACGACCCTCCCCCGAGGACTGCGATCTTCACGTGGCAGACGGTAGTGCAGCGCAGCCGTCGGTACCGGGTGCCCTCACGGACCGATGTCGGCCGACACGGCCCGCCGGGTCGCTCACTCCTTCGGTCGACTGGCCAGCCACCGAGCGAACTCCTCCGAGGTGGCGAGTGCCACCAGCGTCCGCACCCCGAAGCCACTGCCGCCCTTGGTGTTGTACCAGCGGTTGTCATCGGTACGGGACGGACCGGCGATGTCGAGGTGGGCCCATGGCACGTCGCCGACGAACTCCTGGAGGAGCAGTGCCGCACTGATGGTGCCGGCCTGGCCCGGGCGTCCCATGTTCTTCATGTCGGCCACCTCCGACTCGATGTGGACCGCATAGTCCTCGGGGAGCGGTAGTGGCCAGGACGGCTCGCCCACCGCCGCGCCGGCCGCCTGCACGACGTCGCGCAGCTCGTCGTCGTTGCCGAGCAGGCCGGCGATCTCCTTGCCGAGGGCCACGATGGCGGCCCCGGTGAGCGTCGCCAGGTCGATGACCGCGTCCGGCTCGGACTCGACGGCCAGCGTCAGTCCGTCGGCCAGGATGAGGCGGCCCTCGGCATCGGTGTTCAGGACCTCGATGGTCTTGCCGCTCCGGGTCGTCAGCACGTCACCGGGCTTGGTGGCCGAGCCGCTGGGCATGTTCTCGGTCATGGGGGCCCATGCCGTCACCGGTGTCCGGCCCCCGAGTGCGGCGATGGCGTCGATTGCGGCCAGCACGGCGGCCGCCCCACCCATGTCGGTCTTCATCGTCTCCATGCCGGCCGGCGGCTTCAGCGACAGGCCGCCCGAATCGAAGGTGATCCCCTTCCCCACCAGGGCGAGGTGGGGCACCCGTCCGTCGAACTCGTACGGGTCGGCGGGGCGGTACTCGACACGGACGAGACGGGGTGGCCGGATGGAGCCCGCAGCGACACCGAGGAGGCCTCCCAGGCGCTCGGCGACGATGCGCTCCTCGTCCCACACCTCGACGGTCAGCTCCTCGACGCCGGCGAACCGGTCGGTGACGACGTCGGCGAAGCGCTCCGGGGTGAGCGAGCTGGGCGGCTCGTTGACGAGGTCGCGTGCCAGCCCCACCGACCGGGCCACCTGGGAGCCCCGGGCCGTGCCCCGCTCCACGGCCCCGGCGTCGTCAGGCGACCCGCCGACGAGCACGAGGCCCACCAGGCCGGCCGTCGGGTCGGCACTCCGGAAGTCCTCATAGCGATACGTGGCGAGCGCACCACCCTCGGCCGCCGCTGCGGCGGTGTCCGACCGGTCGGCGCCGGTCACCGACGGGAGCACCAACGCGGCCGTGCCACCCTTGCCTGCCGACCGCACGAAAGCTGCAGTTGCACGCCGGAGCGACTCCAGGCCGCGGTCCCCCGCCAGTCGATCGGCGGCACCGAGTCCCACCAGCACGATCTCAGGGCCGGCATCGAGCGACCGGAGCACCAGCGTCTGGGCGACCTTGCCCGCAAAGCCCTGCCGCTCGCACCAGTCGGCGTCGAGCTCGCCGGGCCAGGACACTCCGTCGAGCGTCACCGGGTCGCCGGCCCCCACCGGTCCCTCTCCCGTGCTCAGGACCGGGATGCCCACGGCGATGACGTCGTCGGGCAGTGCGGGTGCGGACAGTGCTGTCACATTGATCACGTCGGTGCTCCTGGTGCGTCGGCTGTCGGTTGGTGGGACTGGGTGATGGACGTACGAGTCGGCTCGTCGGCGTCGCGCCGGGGTCAGGTGGCGCCCGGATCGGTCGGCTCGGCGGCGGTGGCCCGGCCCCGCCGGGGGGCGCCGCGGGCCAGGAGGTGCTCGTCGCCCTCGACCCAGCGGGCCGTGGCCCACAGGAGGTCGGACAGACGGTTGAGGTAACGACCCACTAGCGAGTCCTCGATCGGCGACGAGACCAGTAGGCGCTCCGCCCGACGGACCACCGTGCGGGCCAGGTCCAGCGCGGCCGACGCCCGGGTGGCCCCCGGAATGACGAACTCGGTCGGCATCGACACCCGGGCGATCAACGAGTCGATGTCGTCCTCGAGTGCAGCGACCATCTCCTCGGTCACCAGCGTGGTGCCGGCCACCAGCTTCGACCGGTGTGAGGGGTCGGTCGTGACCTCGGCCATCAGGACGTAGAGCTCGCGTTCGAGCCGGGTGAGCAGGCCGTCGAGCTCGGAGCCCGGGTCGGTTTCCGACCGTGCCATGCCCATGGCCGCCTGGGCCTCGTCCACCGTGCCGGTCACCTGCATCATCGGCGAGTCCTTTGCCACCCGCCCCCCGTACAGCAGACCGGTGGTGCCGTCGTCGCCGGTCCGGGTGTAGATCTTCAGCACGGTGTCCTCACCGGCCCGATGCTAAACGAACGGGCTCGGAGCACGGTCCGGGGTGGTCGCCCGGGGACCCGCGCACGCCGGGGGTCAGCATCCGTCCGTGCGCCACTATCGTTGGAGGGCTATGGCCGCCCTTCGCACCGAATCGAGCTACCTACAGGCCGCACGCGAGCGCGTCGTCATCTTCGACGGCGCCATGGGGACGAACCTGCAGCTGCAGGAGCTCACGGCTGACGACTTCGGCGGACCGGACCTCGAGGGCTGCAACGAGATCCTGGTCGTGACCCGTCCCGACGCCGTCGACAAGGTCCACCGGTCGTTCTACGAGGTGGGCTGCGACGTGGTCGAGACCGACACCTTCGGAGCATTCGGCCCCGTCCTGGCTGAGTACGGCCTGAGTGACCGGGTGCGCGAGCTGAACCTGGCCGCCGTGGGCATTGCCCGCAGGGCGGCGGACGAGTACTCGACGCCGGACAAGCCCCGATGGGTTGCCGGCAGCATCGGACCCGGCACCAAGTTCCCCACGCTCGGCCAGATCAGGTACGCCGACCTGCGCGACGCCTACGAGGAGCAGTCCGATGCCCTGATCGAGGGTGGCGCCGACCTCATCATCATCGAGACGGTCTTCGACCTCCTCCAGGCCAAGGCCGCCATCAACGCTGCGCGCCGGTCGATGAAGCGGGCCGGTGTCCGGCTGCCGATCCAGTGCCAGGTCACCATCGAGCTGACCGGGACCATGCTGCCCGGGACCGAGGTGGGCGCCGCCCTGGTGGCGCTGCAGGCCATGGACGTCGACGTGATCGGCCTCAACTGCGCCACCGGACCCTCGGAGATGTTCGAGCCGCTGCGGCACCTGACCGGTCACGCCGCCACCCCCGTGTCCTGCCTGCCCAACGCCGGACTCCCGTCGGTGGTCGACGGAAAGATGCACTACGACCTCGAGGCCCACCAGCTGGCCGAGTACCACCGCCAGTTCGTGTCCGAGCTCGGCGTGTCGGTCATCGGGGGCTGCTGCGGCACCACCCCGGAGTACCTCGAGGCCGTGGTCGAGGCCTGCGCCGACCTGACCCCGGCCGTCCGCACCCCTGAGTCCGAAGAGGGCGCCGCCTCGATCTACACCCACGTCCCTTTCACCCAGGACAGCTCGTTCCTGGTGGTGGGCGAGCGGACGAACGCCAACGGCTCCAAGAAGTTCCGTGAAGCCATGCTCGAGGCCGACTGGGACACCTGCGTGGCGATGGCCAAGGAGCAGGTGAAGGAGGGATCGCACGTCATCGACGTCTGCGTCGACTACACCGGCGCCGACGGTGTGGCCGACATGGATGAGGTCGCGTCCCGCTTCGCCACCCAGTCCACCGCACCCCTCATGGTCGACTCGACGGAGGCACCAGTCGTCGAGACCGCCTTGTCGTGGATCGGCGGCCGTGCCGTCATCAACTCGGTGAACCTCGAGGAGGGCGATGCCGAGGGGACCCGGCTCGACTCGTTCCTGACCCTGGCCAAGGAGTTCGGGGCAGCCGTCGTCTGCACGTGCATCGACGAGGAGGGCCAGGCCCGCACGGCCGACTGGAAGGTTCGGGCGGCCACGGCCATCCACGACATCGCCGTGGAGCGGTACGGGCTGCGTCCCCAGGACCTCATGTTCGACCCACTCGCCCTCCCCCTGTCGACGGGGATGGAGGAGAGCCGACGGGACGGGATCGAGACGATCGAGGGCATCCGCCGGATCAAGGCGGAGTTGCCCGGCGTCTACACCGTCCTCGGGCTCTCCAACGTCTCGTTCGGGCTGAACCCGGCGGCCCGTCAGGTCCTCAACTCGGTGTTCCTCCACGAGTGCGTGGAGGCCGGCCTCGACGCGGCCATCGTGCACGCCTCCAAGATCCTGCCGCTGGCCAAGATCGACGAGCGGGCCAGGAACGTCTGCCTCGACCTGATCTACGACCGGCGCACCGAAGGCTACGACCCGCTCTCCGAGCTGCTCACCATCTTCGAGGGCGTGTCGGCCTCGTCGGTGGCGGCGGCCGAGGACCGGTCGGACTGGACGGTCGAGGACCGCCTCGAACACCGGATCATCGACGGCGACCGCAACGGCATCGAGGCGGACCTCGAAGAAGCCATGGCACAGGGCCTGACCCCGCTGGTCATCATCAACGAGTTCCTGCTGGCCGGCATGAAGACCGTGGGCGAGCGGTTCGCATCGGGCGAGATGCAGCTGCCGTTCGTCCTCGGCTCGGCCGAGACGATGAAGACTGCCGTGGCGTACCTCGAGCCCTACATGGAGAAGGCCGACCAGGGCGGCAAGGGCACGATGGTGCTCGCCACCGTCAAGGGNNGGCAAGAACCTGGTCGACATCATCCTGACCAACAACGGCTACACGGTGCGGAACCTCGGCATCAAGATCGGTATCGGCGAAATGGCCGCCGCAGTCGAGGAGTTCGGCGCCGACGCCATCGGCATGAGCGGACTGCTGGTGAAGTCCACGCTGATCATGCGCGAGAACCTGGATGAACTCAACCGCCGTGGCCTCTCCCACATCCCGGTCATCCTTGGCGGGGCGGCACTGACCCGCACCTACGTGGAGCGCGACCTGCGCCAGGTGTACGACGGGCGGCTCTTCTACGGCAAGGACGCCTTCGAGGGCCTGCGCACGATGGACCGCCTCGTCGAGATGCGCAAGACGGGCGAGGACGACCCAGCATTCGGCACCGAGCTCGGCGGACGCGACCTCGGCCCCCGCAAGAGCGAGCTGCGCAAGCAGGCCGCGGAGGAGGCCCGCGCCCGCGGCGAGCACCTACCGGCGCGGGCGCCTGGCGTGACGGACGACAACCCGCTGTTCACGCCGCCCTTCGTTGGCAGTCGGGTGGCCAAGGGGATGGCGCTCGACGACATCGCCGCCTACCTCAACGAGACCGCGCTCTTCCGCAACCAGTGGGGCTTCCGGCCGGAGAAGGGCGAGGACGACCCTGCCTTCAAGGATCGGGTCCGGTCGAAGCTGCGCCAGGAACTGGCGACGGCCAAGGCCGAGCAGCTGCTGCTCCCCCAGGTGGCTTGGGGCCATTTCGCGGCCAACGCCGACGGGGACGACCTAGTCATCTGGACCGATGAGTCGCGCACGACCGAGCAGATGCGCTTCTCCTTCCCCCGGCAGGTCGAGGACCCCTACCTGTGCATCGCCGACTTCTATCGGACCATCGACTCGGGTGAGTCGGACTTCGCCAGCTTCCAGGTCGTGACCATGGGCTCCCGCGTGTCCGAGGAGGCCGCCCGCCTGTTCGCCGCCGACGAGTACCAGCAGTACCTGTACCTGCACGGCCTCGGCGTCGAGATGGCCGAGGCGCTGGCCGAGTACTGGCACCGACGCATCCGCGAGGAACTCGGCTTCGCCGACGAGGACGGTCCGACGCTGACCGGGCTGTTCCGCCAGAAGTACCGTGGAGGCCGCTACTCGTGGGGCTACCCGGCCTGTCCGAGGCTCGAGGACAACGCAAAGGTCGTCGAGCTCCTCGGGGCCGACATGATCGGTGTCGAGGTCAGTGAGGGGTTCCAGCTCCACCCGGAGCAGTCGACCACCGCGATCATCTGCCACCACCCCCAGGCCAAGTACTTCGTCGCCTGACGTTCCGACTCCCGACGTTCCGGCTCCCGACGTCCTGACGTCCTGACGTCCTGACGTCCTGACGTCCTGACGCTCCGATGCGCCGGGAGTCCGACCAGGACCCAGCGACCGCGACGCGGAACGCAACCAGCGCTCCGGGCATGCCCGACCTCCCAGCGGGTGCAACCGGTGCTGCACCGGGCCACCCTCGTCGGGCCCGCATCCAGGCCCGCATCCAGGCCCGCGAGGAGCGGGCACGATCCCGACGTGATGCGCCGGTGTCAGTAGATTGGTCGTCGTGGAGGGAGTCGCCCTGATGGGAAGCGGGTTGGATGCGTCGCTGACGGGCAGCGGTCGACTCGAGGTCGCCCTCGTCGGCGCCATCGTCGTGCTCGCCGTTTTTCTCCTGTTCTTCCGCTTCCTCCGGAGCTCGAACCAAAAGCGCCGCAGAGGTGCCTCCGCCTACTTCGACAAGAGCGCCGCCAACCGGGGTCGGTCCGACCGCGACACGTCTACGGGCACCTCGGTCTATCCCTCCACCAGACCGGGCGTGCCACAGCCCATGGCCCCGTCGTTCGCCGCACCCCTCAGAGGGATGACCCAGAAGGACGACAGGTCGAAGCAGGGTCGGACCGGCCCGACGCCCGCACCGACGCCCGCACCGGGGCCCGGCACGGCGTCCAATTCCTCGGCGACGGCGGCGGGAGTCCCGCCATTCGTCGGACCTGCGCCCGGAGTGACCACCCCGTCCCGAGCCGCTCCTCCGGTGAAGTCCCCCGTCCTCGATCCCGTTCCACCGCTCCGGTCCGAGGGGATCACCATGCCACCCGACCGACGATCAGCGCCCCAGGGCACCGGGTCGGTCGAGCAAACTCCGGCGTCGCGGCGGACCGCCGTTCCCGCCAACCTGCCGCCGATGACACCGCCTCCGTCGGCCGGTGCCTCGCCGCCAACGCCCACCGGGGCGGGTGCCGAGGCAGATGACGGGCCGAGCCACAACGAGGAGTCCGACCCGCCTTCGGACCCGCCTTCGGACCCGACTACCGGGCCGGATGCCGACCGGGAGCCGGACACCGACGTGACGCCTGACGCCTGACACGGCGGCCGGGTCGCCACCGAGCGACCCGCCTTCGGACCGCAGCGACCTGGTGCCACGGTCGCGCCCGTGCGGCCGGGTCCTCAGAGTGCCAGTGTCGAGCCCCCGTCGACCACGATGGCGGAACCGTTGACGAATCCCGCCTGGGCCGAGCACAGGAACGCGGTGACGGCCCCGAAGTCCGACGGGTCGCCCATCACCCCTGCGCCACCCAGCTGTTTCATGCGGTCGGTGGCGTGCGGGCCGGGGCAGACCATGTTGAGGGTGATCCCGCTCGACTCCGAGGCGAGGTCCTGGGCGGCCGTCTTGATCCACGCCCACAGCCCGGTACGGGCCGTGTTGGAGAGCGCCAGCATCGGTGCCGCCTGCTTGACGGTGTACGACGTGATGCAGCAGATCCGACCCCATCCCGCCGGCCGCATGTGTGGCAACGCCTCGCGCACCAGCCGCACCGAGGTCAGCAGGTTGGCGTTGAGGGCGGCCTCCAATTGCTCGTCGCCGAGGTCCAGGGCCCGTCCTGGCGGCGGGCCACCGGCGTTGGCCACGAGGATGTCCAGCCCACCGAACCGCTCGACGGTGGCCGCCACCAGGCGGGCCGGCTCATCGGGATCGGTCACGTCGCCGGCGCGCACGTCGACGGAAGCGCCGAGTGAGGCCACCTCGTCCCGGGTCGCCGCCAGGGTGGACACGTCCCGGCCCGACAGCATGACGCGCACCCCCTCGGCGGCGAGCGCCAGCGCGGTGGCCCGTCCGAGGCCTTTCGACCCTGCGGTCACGAGCGCCACCTTGCCCTCGATGCCGAGATCCATGACGTCCCTCCTCAGTGGTCAACGACGACGAGGCCATGGTCCACGGTGTTGAGCGGATCGGGCCGACCGTCCGACCCGATCACCACGATGTCCTCCAGGCGCATGCCAAAGCAGCCCTCCAGGTAGATGCCGGGCTCGACCGAGAAGGCGTGGCCGGGCACCAGCGGGGCATCGTTGCCCACCACCAGGTACGGATCCTCGTGCTCCTCGATCCCGATGCCGTGACCGGTCCGGTGCACGAAGAGGTGCCCGAAACCGGCGGCGTCGATGGCATCCCGGGCAACGGCGTCGACCGCGGCGGCCGTCGCACCGGCCACGGCCGCCTCGACCGCCGACTGCTGGGCCGCCTGCAGAACGTCGTAACACTCGCGTATCTCGGGCGACGGCTCGCCGGTGACGACCGTCCGGGTGATGTCCGAGCAGTAGCCGACGTCACCGTCGAGCGACAGCGTGCCCCCGAAGTCACAGACGACTGTCTCGTCCGGCCCTATGACCCGGTCCCCGGGCTCGTGGTGGGGGCTGGCCGCGTTCGGTCCGCTGCCCACGATGGCGAAATTCACGGCACTGTGCCCTTCGGCGACCAAGAGCGCGCCCAGGTCGGCGGAGACTGCCGCCTCCGTCCGGCCGAGGAGCGGGATCCCGCCCGACTGCAGCACCACCGCCACGCGGTCGGCAGCGGCACCAGCCGCTCGGAGCGCCGCCACCTCCGCTGCGTCCTTGACGGCCCGGATGGGCGAGGTGACGGTCGATGCCTCGATCCACCGGGCGTCGGGCAGACGACGCTGGAGGGCGAGCGTCGTCGTGGCCCACGCCCGATCGGACAGTGCGAACCGGCCCGACGACACGCCGGCCACCTGGTCCACGACGAGGTCGACGGGATCCACGTCGTCCGCCCAGGGCAGCACGTCGAACAGTCCGTCGGCGCCGGGCACCCGGGGCGCCTCCAGCCGGGGCACCACCAGGACCGGGTCGCCGACCAGCGGCAGGACCAGGAGCGTGAGGCGCTCCAGCGGCATGGCCCGGTACCCGGTCAGCCACGGCAGGTCGGCCCCGTGCGAGAGCAGGAGGACGTCCACCCCGGTCTCCTCCATACGGGCCCGCACCCGGGCCATGCGGGAGCGGCGGGCCTCGAGGGCCTGGGGGCTGAGTTCGTCCGACATCGGCTCAGCGGACCGACATCGAGACGGGCACGGGGGCCGAGGCGCCGGACGAGGCGTCCGCCGCTTCACGTGCGTGGTAGCTGGACCGGGTGAGCGGCGACGCCTGGACGTGGGCGAAGCCGAGCGCCATGCCGGCCCGGCGCAGTCCGTCGAACTCCTCCGGCGTCCACCACCGGGCCACCGGGAGGTGTGAGGCGCTCGGGCGGAGGTACTGCCCGAGGGTGACGATGTCGACCCCGACAGCACGCAGGTCGGCCAGCGCCGCGAGCACTTCGTCCTCCCGTTCGCCCATGCCGAGGATGATCCCCGACTTGGTGGTGAAGCCGGCGTCGGCCGACCGGGCAAGCACGGTCAGGCTGCGGGCATAGCCGGCGGACGGTCGGACGGCCCGCTGCAGGCGCGCCACCGTCTCGATGTTGTGGTTGAGCACGTCGGGGCGGGCGTCGAGGATGGTCCTGAGGGAGTCGCGGTCCCCTTTGACATCGGAGATGAGGACCTCGACCGCGGTCAACGGGCTTGCCGCACGGATGGCGGCGATGGTCTCGGCGAAGGCCACGGCACCGCCGTCGGCCAGGTCGTCGCGGGCGACACATGTGATCACGGCGTGGGCGAGCCCCATCCGGGCGACCGCCTCTGCGACCCGGGTCGGCTCACCCGGGTCGAGCGGGAGCGGGTGGCGGGTGTCGACCTGGCAGAACCCGCAGGCCCGGGTGCAGCGGGAGCCGTTGATCATGAAGGTCGCGGTGCCCTCCGCCCAGCACTCGTAGATGTTGGGGCAGCCGGCCTCTTCGCACACGGTCACGAGGTCGTGGTCGCGCATCGAGTGCCGGAGGCCGAGGTACTCGTCGGCCATGGTCGCCTTCACCCGGAGCCACTCCGGCTTGCGGGACGACAGTGCCACCCCGGCGGCGGGGTCGACGCCCGATCGGGCCATGCGGCGCTCCAGGGCTGTCGCCGAGCCGACCAGCACCACCGGCACCCCGCCCGGCGCAGCGTCGCGGGCGCCGTCGGTCACCATGGCGACGTCATCGACCGGTCCCCATACGCGGCCCGCTGCAGCGATCACCGCATCGACGGCCTCCGCCATGGACACCGCGAACCCCTCGGCGACCAGCGACGTCATGGGGTGGTCGGGGATCCCACATGGCACGATGTGCTCGAACATGGCGAGGTCGGTGGTCACGTTGAGGCCGAAGCCATGGGTGGTCCGCCCCCGTGAGGTCCGCACCCCGACGGCAGCCACCTTGCGGGGCCCGTCATGTCCGGTGCCGGTCGCATCGGGGTCGATCCACACACCCGGGTACGTCGGCATCCGACCCACCCGGTCCGCCGGGACGCCGAGGGCGACCAGCGCGTCGATCACCACCTGCTCGACCTGGCGGACGTGCTCCGGGCCGTGGTGGGGCCCACGCCCGACCGATCGCACCGGGTAGCCGACCAGCTGCCCCGGCCCGTGGTACGTCACGTCGCCGCCCCGGTCGACGGTCAGGAGGGTCGCGCCCACCGTCGACGGGTCGACCAGCACGTGGGACGGGTCGGCATTCGATCCGAGGGTGTAGACGGGTCCGTGCTCCATCAGGAACAGGTAGTCGTCGTCCGATCCTGAGGCCACCGCCCGTTGCAGGTCCCACGCCTCCGCGTACGGCACGCGGCCCAGCCACCGGGCGCGGAGGCCACGTCCCTCCACCTCGGCCGACCGGCGGTCGTCCTCCACCGTCGGGCTAGAGCTCGCCGACCCAGTCGCGGTCGTCGAGGATGGTCGACAGCCGGGACAGGAACCGGGCGACGTAGGCGCCATCGACTGCGCGGTGGTCGAAGTTCATCGCCACCAGACCGATCGAATGGATGCCGATGGACTCGGTGCCGTCCGGCAGCTCCACGACTACCGGCTTTCGGGAGACGCCGTCGGTCGAGAGGATCGCCACCTGGGGCTGATTGATGATCGCCCCCGTGATCAGCGTGCCGAACGGGCCGGCGTTCGTGATCGAGAACGTCCCACTGCTGATGTCGTCGAGGCTCAGGCGCTTCGTGCGGGCACGATCGGCCACGTCGCGTATCCGCCGGGCCATGCCCCGCAGGTTGAGCTCCTCGGCGTTGTGCACCACGGGCACGATCAGGCCCTCGTTGTCGAGGTCGACGGCGATGCCCAGGTTGACCTCGTGATGGACGATCAGCTCGTCGTTGCCCACCGAGGCATTGAGGTGCGGGAACTCGGACAACGCCTCGACGGTGGCCCGCGCCACGAACGGGAGGTAGGTGAGACTGAAGCCCTCCTCGTCGCGGAACCGCTCGCCGTGGGCCCGGCGAACCTGCTCGACGCGCTCGTAGTCGATTTCCTTGACCATCAACGTGTGGGCCGAGGTCGCCTTCGACCGCACCATGTGCTCGGCCGTCCGCCTGCGGATGTTGGTGAACGGCACCACTTCGTCGCGCTCACCGGGCCGCACGCCGTCACTGGTCGGCGTGGCCGCCCCGGGCGTCGCCGGTAGGGGCGGGGCGGCGGACGGGGCCACCGGTGCCGGATGCTCGGCGCCGATGCTGGGCACCGCCGCCGGCGGACCACCTCGCTCGATGACGGCCTCGACGTCGCCGCGGGTGATCCGGCCCTCGAGTCCGGTGCCCCGGATGGTCGCAGGGTCGATGGCGTGGTCGGCCAGGAGCTTGCGGACCACCGGTGACAGCACCCGTGCCTGGTCCGCTCCGGCGGGAACGGTCGGAAGGCTCGAAGCAGCCGGGGCGGTCGATGCAGGGGGCACGACCGGCGGCGCGGCGGACGGCACCGGCTCGTCGGGCAGCGCCGACAGCGGGGCGGCAGCCGCGGGGGCTGGAGACAGCGGGGCGGCCGGAGGGGTAGGTGTCGCAGCCGGCGCAGACTCCGCGGCCGCGGCCGGCGCGGGCGCAGCCTCCGGGGTAGGTGCAGCAACGGGGGCGGAACCGTGTGCGGCACCGTCGCCGTCGATGACGGCCAGGGCGACGCCGACGTCGACGGTGTCCCCCTCCTCGACGAGGATCGCCGTGAGGACCCCGCCAGCAGGAGACGGGACTTCGGAGTCGACCTTGTCGGTCGAAACCTCGAACAGGGGCTCGTCACGGGCGACGGTGTCGCCGACCGCCTTGAACCACTTGGTGATGGTCCCCTCGGTCACCGTCTCGCCGAGCTGCGGCATGGTCACGTCAGCCAACGTGGAGTCCCCTTCCGGTAAGTGCCAGCACCGTCTCGCCGAATGCCTCCGTCAGCGACGGGTGCGGCTGGATGAACTGGGCGACCTCGTCGGCCGTGGCTTCCCAGTTGACGGCCAGGTAGCCGGCGCCGAGTTGCTCGGTCACCCACGGCCCGACCATGTGGACGCCCAGGATGCGACCGGTCGACCCGTCCGGGCGCTTCTCCGCGATCACCTTCACCATGCCCTCGGTGTCACCGATGATCCGGGCTCTGCTGTTGCCCCCGAACGGATCCTTCTTGACCACGATGTCGAGGCCGGCGGCCTTGGCCGCCGCCTCGGTCATCCCGGCGAAGGCGACCTCCGGGTGGCAGTAGATGGCCCACGGCACGCGGGAATAGTCCACGGCGGCAGCAGGCTCGCCGAGGATCGACTTGACCACCACGATCGCCTCGGCGAACGCCACGTGGGCGAGCTGCGGGGTGCCGGCCACGACGTCGCCGACCGCCCACACCCCGGGCGCGCTGGTCCGCATCACCGCGTCGGCCACCACGAACCCGCGGTCGTCGATCGTCACGCCTGCCTCGGGGGTCACGAGGCCCTCCGTGCGGGGGCGGCGGCCCACCGACACGACCACGGCATCGACCGTCAACTGCCCGTCGTCGCCGTACGAGACCACCGTCCGGTTTCCCGAGGGGTCCGGGGTGTGCCCGTTCAGTGTCACGCCGGCCTTCACGTCGATGCCACGCTTCTTGAAGGAGCGGCCGATCGTGCGCACGACGTCGTCGTCGCAGCCGTTGAGGATGGCGGGAAGCGCCTCGAAGATCGTCACGGATGTGCCCAGGTCGGCGAACATCGACGCGAACTCGCATCCGATGGCCCCACCTCCGATGACCGCCACTGTGGACGGCAGGTGGTCCAGGGCGAGCACCTCGTCCGAGGTCAGCACGATCGTGCCGTCGACGTCGAAGCCCGGGATCGTGCGCGGCACCGAGCCGGCGGCCAGCACCACGTCGGTCCCGGTGACCTCGACGGTGGACCCGTCGTTCCCGGCGATCCGGACCCGGTGGTCGCCCAGCAGCGTCCCACTCCCGTTGAACACGGTCACACCCCGGCCCTTCAGCAGGCCCGAGAGCCCGCTGAACAGCTGGTCCACGACCTGCTGCTTGCGCTCCTGGCTCACCGCGAACTTCACGGTCGGCTCCGACTGGTCGGCTCCGGCCGAGATCCCGAACTCGGCGGCCGAGCGGACGGTCCGGCGGACGGCGGCCGTCTCCAGGAACGCCTTGGCCGGCACGCATCCACGGTGCAGGCAGGTGCCCCCCACCTTGTCGAGCTCCACCAGCCCGATGGACAGCCCGGCAGCGGCACCGTAGAGGGCGGCCGCGTAACCGCCCGGGCCGCCCCCGACGACGACCACATCGAAGTGCTGTGCTCCCCCCGTTGCGGTCTGCTCCGTTGCCACCTCGGGTTCCGTGGGAACCACCTCCATCAGGATGTCGTCGTCTGCCTGTGAGCGCCCACCAGCCTACCGGTCCCCACCTGGAGCCGACTCCGGTGCCGCGTCCCCGCCGGGCGGCCGCCGACCCCGGGCGGACACCATCGGCGCCGTAGTCACGTCCAGTCGTCCGGACGCAAGGCTGGCCAGGTGCCGGTCCACCTCCTCATCGGTCGCCAGCCCGGCACCGACCAGACCGGCACGTGTCTGCTCGACGGTGGCCCGCTCGAGCACCGAGCTCACCGGGGACGTCACGGGGAAGTAGGCCTCGGCCTCGACGTCGACCAGTCCGAGCGACCGCAGGAGCCGCGGCAGTGTGCGTCCGAAGGCCAGGTCGACCCCGCGATCGACCAGCAGCGACCGGAACCCGTCCCGGATTCTGTTGGCGAGCACCTGCTCCGGGCCGTACTCGTCGATGCACGCCAGCGATTGCAGTCGGGGGTCGGCGTCCTCGACGACGAGCCAACCGCCCGGGGTAAGGAGACCCGCCAGAGCACTCGCCACGTCGGTACGACGGGGCAGGTGGACGAGGAGGAGTCGGGCATGCACCAGGTCGAACGGACCATCCGGGAGCGGGTCCGCCGTCACGTCGTGGCGGGCAACCGTGACCTGGGGCGGGACCGTGCCATCCGGCCAGGCGGAGTCGGCCAGCCACGAGGTGTCGATATCGGTGACCAGGACTCCACCGGTGAGCCCCACCCGCCCGGACAGCCACGAGGCCACTCCGGGGCCGCCGGCGCCCACTTCCCAGCAGCGCCATCCGGGACTGATCCCGGTGGCGTCGAGTGTCCGGAACGTCGCGGCGTCGAACAGTTCGCCGATGGCGGCGAGCCGGACACCGGCCTCGGCCTGCCGGTTGTCCAGCAGGTACCCGGACGTGGACGCGCCGGGCGACGATCCGCCGGCCGCTGACGATCCGGACGGCGTCGCACCGGCGATCTCCGGCGTCACTCCACGTCCCGGCCCGACGTCCACCGGCTCGCTCAGGAGAGCACCCGTCGTCGGAAGTTCCGCAGCCCGATCCCGAGGAAGACGGCGAGGAACCCGACCAGCACGGGGTAGATGACGTACAGCGGCATGTGGGGCGCGTTGGTGAACGCCGCCCGCATGCCCTCGTTGATGTAGATGAGCGGATTGATCAGTACGAGCGTCTGGAGCCAGTGCCAGCCGCCGACCTCGACCGGCGCGAGGCGGGTGAAGGCGTAGTACGTCCCGCCGAGGAACGTGACCGGCAGGATGATGAACCCGAACATCAGCCCGATATTGCGCGGCTCGAAGCTCGTGCCGAGGAGGAGCCCCAGCGAGGCCATGGTCACACATGCCAGGGGCACCACGGTCACGATGACCCACCAGTGGAGGTTGAGATGGGCCTCGACACCCTTGGCGTGGACGACCGAGGCGATGGGCAGGACCAGCGCCGCAGAGATGAGCCCCTGCACGGCCCCGGACAGGACCTTGGCCATGGCGACCAGCCAGATCGGGCAGGGGGCCTGGACCCGGTCCTCGATCTCGCGGGTGTAGCCGAACTCCTGCGACATCGTCAGGGCCACCGACTGGACGCCCTGGAAGAGGATCGAGATGCCG
The DNA here is from genome assembly GCA_003164095.1 of Acidimicrobiaceae bacterium. Classification (GTDB taxonomy): domain Bacteria; phylum Actinomycetota; class Acidimicrobiia; order Acidimicrobiales; family RAAP-2; genus Bog-756. Next base: position 37,284 of record PLRX01000030.1, read on the forward strand.
ACCACGCCCGGCACCAGGATCGTGGCGAACTCGGACTGGGCCGATGGGCTGGCTCCGCCGATGCCCTGCCCGATCTTCGGGAACACGTAGAGGAAGACGAAGCACAGCAGGAACGGCTGGATCAGGGTCCGGGCCACGAACTCGAAGAGGTGCTTGCGGAGCACCAGGAGGTCGCGCAGGATGAGCGCCCACAAGGCGGTACGCCCGGCGGCGAAGGCCGAGTGCTCGGGACTGAGGTGGACGGTGGGGCCGGTCACGCCAGCGTCGACGACGGCCATCAGTCCCGCAGCTCCTTGCCCGTCAGGTTGATGAACACGGTCTCGAGCGTCGGCTCGGTCACCGACACGTCGAGCACCGGGAACCCGGCTTCCTCGGCACCGTTGACGACCGCCGGCAACAGCCGGTCCTTGCCCTTCACGTGTAGCTCGACACCGCCGTCGATCGACCGGGTCTGGGTCACGCCCGGGACCCGTTCGGCGAGCGCGCGCCCGAGCTCCTCGCGGTCGCCCGTCGCGGTGACCATCACGATGGTGTCTGCGTTGACCTGGTGCTTCAGGGCATCCGGGGTGTCGAGCGCCAGCAGCTTCCCGTTGTCCATGATGGCTACCCGGCCGCACAGCTGATCGGCCTCCTCCATGTAGTGGGTGGTGAGGAGGATGGTCTGGCCGCCCTGGTTGAGCTCCCGGAGGATCTTCCACAGAGCCAGCCGACTCTGCGGGTCGAGGCCCGCAGTCGGCTCGTCGAGGAACAGGACGGCAGGGCGGTGGAAGATGGCCCGGGCCACCATGAGGCGCTGGGCCATGCCGCCGGACAGGGCGTAGACGGAGGCGGAAGCCCACTTGTCGAGTTGGAATTGCTCGAGCAGCCGGTCGGCCTCACGACGGGACTCGCGGGCGGGGATCCCGAACAGCCGACCGTGGAAGTAGAGGTTCTCCCACACGGTCAGTTGGCGGTCGAGGGTGTTCTGCTGACTGACGATGCCCAGGATCTGCTTGGCCACAGCCGGCTGGCGCACGACATCGATGCCCCCCACGGTGGCCGTGCCCGACGTCGGGATGACACGGGTAGTCAGCATGCCGGCGGTGGTCGTCTTGCCCGCGCCGTTGGGCCCGAGCAGGCCGAAGATCTCACCGGTGCCGACCTCGAGGTCGAGGTGGTCGACCGCGGTGAACTCGGAACCCGCGTAGATCTTCGTCAGCCCCTCGGTCCGGATGATCGGCCTGACATGTCCCGACCCGGTCGCGGGTCCGGCGGTGGAGGGGGAGGGGGTGGTCACGGTCATGGTTCCGATCACGACACTACCCCCGCCCTCCCCCTGCCCTCCGTGGAGCGGAGGGCCCACGTGCTACTTGGGCGGCATCCGGATGCCGCCGTCGAGGCGGATGACCTCGGCGTTGAGGTAGCTGTTGGTGGCGATGTGGGCCACCAGGTCGCCGTACTCGGCAGGGTTGCCGAGACGCTTCGGGAAGTTGACCGACTTGGCCAGCGCGTCGCGGGCCTCGTCGGGCAGCATTGCCAGCAGCGGGGTGTCGAACAGCCCGGGGGCGATGGCCAGCACGCGGATGCCGACGACCGCCAGGTCGCGGGCGGCGGGCAGGGTCATGCCGACGACGGCACCCTTCGAGGCCGAGTAGGCCAGCTGGCCGATCTGGCCGTCGAAGGCGGCAACGGACGCCGTGTTGACGATGACGCCGCGCTCGCCGTCGGCCTGGGGCTCGACCTGGGCGATCGCCGAGGCGGCCTTGGTCATCACGTTGAACGTGCCGATGATGTTGAGCTCCTGGATGAACTTGAAGGGCGCCAGGTCGTGGGGCGAACCGTCACGGTTGATGACGCGGCCGACCCATCCGGTACCGGCGCAGTTGACGGCGATCCGCAGGTTGCCCCCGTCGGCCGCCTGGTCGACCGCCTTCTGGCAGTCGTCGGGGTCGGTCACGTCGCCGGCCACGTAGTTGGCGGACCCGCCGATCTCGGCGACGACCTCCTTGGCCCGCTCCTCGTTGCGGTCGAACACGGTGACCCGCACGCCCTCCGTGGCGAGCTTGCGGGCCGTGGCCTCACCGAGGCCCGAGGCCCCGCCGGTGATGATTGCTGAACTTCCGTTGATCTCCATGGCGTCAGATTACGGGAGCAACCGCCCCTGGCCCAAACCCGTGTCCGGAGGGGGGCCCGTCGGGTCCTGACGGGCCGCTGCAGCCGTCGCCAGGGCGTCGACCACGTCGTTCATCCGATCGCCCGAATGGCCCTTGACCCATTCGAAGGTGACCGCCCGCGTCGGGTCGAGGGCCAGGGCGAACAGGTCCTCCCACAGGTCCCGGTTGGCCACCGGCTTGCCCTGGGAGTTCTTCCAGCCGCGGCGCTTCCAGCCGTCGTGCCACCGCTGACGGAAGCAGTTCACGACGTAGGTCGAGTCGCTGACGATGTGCACCGGGCCGGACAGCGCACGGAGCGCCTCGATCACGGCGAGCACCTCCATCCGCTGGTTCGTGGCGTGGGGCTCGCCGCCCGAGGCGGACGGCCCGCCGTCGACCGCCCACGCCCAGCCTCCCGGCCCGGGGTTACCGAGGCAGGAGCCGTCCGTGTAGACGATCGTCGGGGCCCCGCCGGCCTTGGGGGGAGGTGTGTGCATCGGGACAGCATGCCCGCTCCTGCCCGTGGCCGGGCGCACCTCCGGGCACACCTCGGCACACGCCCGTCCCGCCGGCCCGGCCCGTCGGCCCGTCCCGTCCCGTCGACACCGCGACCCCCGGCAACCGTCCCGTCGGGAATCGGTTCGACGGGGCGGTGGTGCACCGACGTCGGCTGGTGGGAGCATGGTGGGCGATGCTCTTCGACGGTGTGGCCCACCAACTGCCCGACCCCGACCCCGAGGAGACCGAGGAATGGCTTGCCGCCTTCGACGACGTCGTCCGGGTCCACGGTCGGAATCGGGCCCGCTACCTGCTGATGCGGGTGCTCGAGCGGGCACGTAAGTCGCAGGTCGACTTCCCGCCCGTCGTGTCGACGCCGTACGTGAACTCGATACCTTCGGACGCCGAGCCCGAGTTCCCGGGGGACGAGCACCTCGAGCGGCGCATCCGTGCCTTCATCCGGTGGAATGCCGCCGTCATGGTGGTCAGGGCCAACATCCGCTCCGAGGCCATCGGGGGCCACCTCGCCACCTACGCCAGCTCGGCCGCACTGTACGAAGTGGGCTTCAACCACTTCTTCCGCGGCAAGGACGACGGTGGGCCGGGCGACCAGGTCTACTTCCAGGGCCACGCCTCGCCCGGCATCTACGCCCGGGCCTTCGTGGAGGGACGGCTGAGCGAGTCCCAGCTCGACAATTTCCGGTTCGAGGTCGGCGGCGGCGGACTGTCCTCCTACCCCCACCCCCGACTCATGCCCGACTTCTGGGAGTACCCCACCGTGTCGATGGGACTCGGCCCCATCGACGCCATCGCCCAGGCCCACCTCGCCCGCTACCTGGCCGCCCGTGGTCTGGCCGATACGTCCTCCAGCCGCGTCTGGGGATTCGTCGGCGACGGAGAATTCGACGAGCCCGAGACCATGGCCCTGCTCGGCATGGCAGGTCGTGAGCACCTCGACAACCTCACCCTGGTGGTCAACTGCAATCTGCAGCGGCTCGACGGGCCGGTGCGGGGCAACGGCAAGGTCATCCAGGAGTTCGAGGCCACCTTGCGCGGCGCCGGCTGGAACGTGATCAAGGTCATCTGGGGCCGGAACTGGGACGAGCTGCTGGCCCGCGATGTCGACGGTCTGCTGCTGGCCAAGATGAACGAGACGGTCGACGGCCAGTTCCAGAAGTACACCACCGAGTCGGGCGCCTACATCCGGGAGCACTTCTTCGGCCCCGATCCGCGCCTGACCGCGCTGGTCGAACACCTGAGCGACGCCGAGCTCCAGAGCCTTCCCCGCGGCGGCCACGACTACCGCAAGCTCTACGCCGCCTACCTGGCGGCCACCCAGCACGTGGGTGCGCCCACGGCGATCCTGGCCAAGACCGTCAAGGGATGGACGCTCGGCCCCGAGATAGAGGCCCGCAACGCCACCCACCAGATCAAGAAGATGACCAAGGACCAGCTGCGCGCGCTGCGCGACCGGCTGACCCTCCACGAGGAGATCGACGACTCCGCCGTCGACGCCGACCTCCCGCCGTACTACCGGCCCGGACCCGACTCCCCCGCCGGGAAGTACCTGGCGGAGCGTCGGCGGGTCCTCGGCGGTCCCCTGCCCTCCCGGGTCGTACGGGCCCGGCCGCTGCCCGCGCCGGTACCCGCCACCTTTGCCGACCTCCTCGGCGGCTCGGGACGCCAGGAGGTCTCGACGACCATGGCCTTCGCCCGGCTGCTCCGCTCGCTGACGCGGGACCCGGGCGTGGGATCGCGGATCGTGCCCATCGTCTCCGACGAGGCCCGCACGTTCGGACTCGAGTCGATCATCAGCGAGATCCAGATCTACGCGCCGGACGGACAGCGCTACACGCCGGTCGACGCCGGGCTCGCGCTGCACTACGCCGAGGGGCCGGCCGGGCAGGTCCTGGAGGAGGGGATCACCGAGGCCGGGGCGACCGCGTCCTTCACGGCCGCCGCCACCTCGTACGCCACCTGGGGCGAGCCGCTCATCCCCTGCTACCTCTTCTATTCGATGTTCGGGTTCCAGCGGGTGGGCGACCTGCTGTGGGCACTCGGGGACAGCCGGGGCCGTGGCTTCCTGCTCGGCTGCACCGCCGGTCGGACCACGCTCAACGGCGAGGGCCTCCAGCACCAGGACGGGCACTCGCTCCTCCTCGCCTCGACGTACCCGTCGGTCCAGGCCTACGACCCGGCGTTCGCCTACGAGGTGGCGACCATCGTGGAAGACGGCATCCGGCGTATGACGGGCCCGGAGCCCGAGGACCGCTACTGGTACCTCACGCTCTACAACGAGAACTACGTCATGCCGCCGCTGCCGCTCGACCCCGACGACGTCGAGCGGGTACGGGCCGGCACCGTGGCCGGCATGTACCGGTTCGTCGACGTGCCCGAGGGGACCGCGGCGTCCGCGCCGCGGGCCACCGTGCTGTTCAGCGGGACGGCCTGGCGTGCCGCCATGGAGGCCCGTCGCCTGCTCGCCGAGGATTGGGGCGTGGGGGCCGACGCCTGGTCCGTCACCTCCTACAAGGCACTGCGGGAGGAGGCGCTCAGCATCGACCGGTACAACCGGCTCCACCCCGACGACGAGCGCAGGCTGCCCTTCGTCACGACCTCCCTCGAGGGATCGGCCGGCCCGGTGGTGGCCGTCTCCGACTTCATGCGGGCGGTGCCCGACCAGGTCGCCCACTGGGTGCCCCGGCGCTTCACGTCGCTCGGGACGGACGGCTTCGGTCGCTCGGACACCCGGGAGGTGCTCCGTCGCTTCTTCGAGGTGGATGCCGCCCACGTCACCCTGGCGGTACTGGAGAGCCTCGCCGCCGAGGGGGCCGTACCGTCCGCCGCGGTGTCGGCCGCCATCGGACGGTACGGGATCGACGCCGGTTCCCCCGACCCCTGGACCGTCTGAGCCCTGGCGGCGCCGCAACAGGCCTGGCGGAGCACCGCAGTACCCCGACTAGCCTTGCCGTGTGCTCTGGCTCACCGGTGACACCGATGCGGACGCACTGCTGTCGTCCGAACCCCTCGCCCTGCTCATCGGCATGGTCCTCGACCAGCAGATCCCGATGGAACGTGCGTTCAAGGCGCCGTTCGACCTGAAGGAGCGGCTCGGCGGTCACCTCGACCCCGCCGCCATCGCCTCGATGCCGCCGGACGACCTGGCTGCGGTCTTCGCCGACAAGCCCGCGCTCCACCGCTTCCCCCGTTCCATGGCCGGGCGCGTCCAGGAGGTCTGCGGCGCCGTCGTCGAGTCCTACGGGGGCGACGCGTCCGCAATCTGGACGACGGCCGCCGACGGCAAGGAGCTGCTGGCCCACGTGAAGGCGCTGCCGGGCTTCGGCGACCAGAAGGCCCGGATCTTCGTGGCTCTGCTCGGCAAGCAGCTCGGTGTCCGGCCTACTGGCTGGGACAAGGCAGCAGGTGCCTATGGCGAGGCCGGATCCCACCGGTCGGTGGCAGACATCGACTCGCCCGAGGCCCTGGCCAAGGTGCGCCAGTTCAAACAGCAGGTGAAGGCCGAGGCCCGGGCCAAGCTCCCGAACGCCGGGTGAGCCCAACGCCGGCCGGCGACCGCTGGGATCTGGCCCATCGCCGCCTCTACCTCTGCACCCCCGACCGGCCCGATCTCGAGACGTTCGTCGGCCGCTGCATCGAGGGCGGTGTCGACGTCGTCCAGCTCCGCGACAAACAGCTCGACGACGCCGCTCTCGTGGTGAGGGCAGGGCTCGTCCAGCGGGTCTGCACCGCCGCCGGGGTCCCGTTCGTGCTCAACGACCGACCGGACCTGGCCGCTGCGGTCGGGGCCGACGGGGTCCACGTCGGCCAGGACGACGTGCCGGCCGCCGAGGCGCGTCAGATGGTGGGCGACGACACACTCATCGGGCTCTCGACCCACGCCACCGTGGAACTTGCCACCGCCCTCGGCGAGGGAGTCCCTGCCGGTGGTCCAGCCCCTGTCGACTACCTGTCAGCAGGCCCCGTCGTGGCCACGCCGACCAAGCCGGGACGCCCCGGGACCGGCACGGGCTACCTGTCCGAGGCCGTGCGGCGGTCGCCCTGGCCGGTGTGGGTCACCGGCGGGGTGGATCCGGATTCCGTGGGCGACCTCGTCCACGCAGGCGCTCGCCATTTCGTGGTGGTCCGCTGGCTGGTGGGCGCAGACGACCCCGGAGCGGCCGCACGCGCACTCCGACGTCGGATCGACGGGCTGGTGGACGACGCGCCCCGGTGACGCGTCCCGCTGGGGCAACAGTCGGCAGCCGGCTACGGCCGTAACCGTCGATCGGGTTCGTACGGAGTATCAGCCCTGCGGAGCGACCTTCGTGGTCTTGTACCCCTGGGGCAGCTCGACGGCTGGGGACGACCCGACGTTCGAGATGCCGAGGTCGATCGTTCCGCCCGGCGTCACGGCAGCGAACTTGGAGACGTAGTTACCGGTGACCGTGTAGTCCAGGACCTCCTTCTGGTTGCCCTGGGTCAGCGTGACCGTGGTCACCGCGCCGTTGCGGGTGGACTTGCCCTTGTCGTAGTAGGGCAGGTACGTGTGGGCCGGGTCGACGGCCTGGGCGCCCGTGGTCTGCTGGGTGTAGAAGGTCTTGGGCGCCGGGGCGGTCGCCGACTGACTCACGGCGATGTACTCCGTGGTACCGATGATGTAGATGTACGTCTTGCGCCCGGCACTCATCAGCCAGCCACCGAGGCGGTCGGGCGACTGGAACACCAGGCGGGCCGTCTGGTTCCCCTGGGGCGTCTTCTCGACGAGGTCCTCGGTGTAGTTGGCCGCCCCGAGCGTGTTCTTGACCGCTTGGCTGATCCCCGTTGCGCTCTGCGACTGAACGACGCCGATGGCGGCACCGCCGACGCCGACGAGGGTCAGGATGCCGAGTAGGAGAAATGCCAGGTACTTCCGCATGTCACTCGCTTCCGGGAGGGTGGGTGGGGACGGGCACGTCCGCCGGGTGGCCCCGTGTCGGAACCACGGTAGTCAAGGTCGGCGCCGGATCGGTGCCGGTCAGATGCCGATGCGCTGGGCCAGGAGCTCCCGATGGTACGAGGGGTCGCCCAGCATGAGCTCCGACGACTTGGCCCGCTTGAAGTACAGGTGGGCGGGGTGCTCCCACGTGAATCCGATGCCGCCGTGGATCTGGATCGTCTCGGCGGCGGCGTGGAAGTACGCCTCGGAGCAGTACGACTTCGCCAGGCTGGCGACGACCGGGAGCTCGTCGGAGTCCTCGGCGGCGGCCCATCCGGCGTAGTACGCCGCCGACTTGGCGGACTCGACCTCGAGCAGCATGTCCGCGCACTTGTGCTTGATGGCCTGGAAGCTGCCGATCGGGCGGCCGAACTGAATGCGGTTCTTCGCGTACTCGACCGAGCTTTCGAGGCAGCGCTGGGCGCCGCCGACCTGCTCGGCGGCGAGGGCCACGGCCGCGAGGTCCAGGGTCTTGGACAGCCCGGCCTCGGCACCCCCGTCCGTCCCGATGAGCCACGCCGGCGTGTCGGCGAACTCGAGCCGGGCCTGCTTGCGGGTCTGGTCCATGGTGGCCAACGGGGTGCGGGTCAGGCCGGCGGCGTCGCCCTTGACGCCGAACAGCGACAGGCCGGCCTCGGTGCGACCGACCACGAGGATCAGGTCGGCGACGTGGCCGTCGACCACGAACGACTTGTGGCCGTTGAGGGCGAAGCCGTCTGCGGTGGGAGTGGCGGCCAGAGTGACGCCCTCGGCGTCCCACCGGCCGGAGTCCTCGGTGAAGGCCAGGGTGGCGATGGTCTCGCCGGAGGCGATGCCGGGCAGGAGGTACTCCATGGCCTTCTGGTCACCGGAGGTCAGCAGGGCGTTCGCGCCGAGGGCGACGGTCGAGAAGAACGGGGCGCACAGCAGGGCTGCGCCCATCTCCTCCAGGACCACCATCAGCTCGACGTAGGAGAAGCCGGCGCCGCCGTACTGCTCGGGGATGATCAGCGACTGCAGGCCGAGCTGCTCGGCCATCTGCGTCCACACCTCGGGGTCGTAGCCCTCCGTCGTCTCCATCAGGCGCCGGACCTCGGTCTCGGGCGACTTGTCGTCGAGGAAGCGACGCACCGACTTGCGGAGCTCGTCCTGCTCCTCGCTGAAGGCGAAGTTCATCCTGATTCTCCATCCAGTGGAGTCCCCCACCGGGGACAACGTGCCCTGTTTGTCTACCAGAACCCCGGTCACGGTGACCAACGGGGGGAGGGACCTCGTGCGCGGCGCCCCACTACGCTGCGAACAGGAGGTGGGAGCCATGGCCGAGACCGTCATCGACTACCGGGACGGCGCCGTCGAGGTGCACCGGGTCGTCGTCGGACCGATGGACAACAACGTCTACGTGGTGCGGTGCCGCGAGACCGGCGACGCCCTGCTGATCGACGCCGCCAACGAGCACGAACGGCTGCTGCAGCTGTGCCGCGACCTCGGGGTCCGGCGGGTGGTCGAGACGCACGGCCACTGGGACCACATCCAGGCCGTCGAGGCGGTCCGTGACGCCGGCTACGACGTGGCGGTCACCGCGGCCGACGCCGACATGCTGCCGGCCTACGACCAGATACTCGACGACGCCTCCGTGCTCGAGGTCGGGCGCCTGCGCATCGCCACCATCGCCACCCCGGGCCACACGCCGGGCTCGATGTGTTTCGCCGTCGAGGGGACGCCCCTCCTCTTCACGGGGGACACCCTCTTCCCGGGTGGGCCGGGCAACACCTCGTTCGAGAACGCCGACTTCGCCACCATCATCCGCTCCATCGAGGACCGGCTGTTCGTGCCGTTCGGGCCCGACACCATCGTCCTTCCCGGCCACGGCGACGGCACCACCATCGGGACCGAGTCACCCCACCTGGCCGAGTGGGTCGAGCGCGGCTGGTAGGACACTCCGGCGGCGGTCCGCTCAGACGGCGGTGGACGGGCGTCTGGGCTCGCGGATGACCTCGATCTCGGGCGGCAGGCCCGACACCGACAGCCCGCCGGGTACCTGGTCGCCGACTTCGATGGTGACGCGGGACCCCGCCAGTGGGATCCCCTCGACTTTGAGGTAGCCGATGCCCTCGGGCAGGTTCGGGCACAGCCACGTCTTGCCGTAGGGGATCCACGGGTCGAGGCGCAGCAGCGTGCGGAGGCACAGCAGCGGCGAGGCCGCCGACCACGCCTGGGGTGAGCATGACGTCGGGTAGCCCACGGGCACGTTCAGCTCGCCCCGGTCGAGGCCGCTGAACAGCTCCGGCAGGCGCCCTCCCTGGGCCGATGCGGCGTCGAGCAGCCCGAAGATGAGCTGCTGGGCCGCACCGTCATAGCCGTAGCGGGCGAGGCCGGCGGCCACGATCGCCGTGTCGTGGGGCCACACCGAGCCACAGTGGTAGCTGATCGGGTTGTAGCCACCGTTGTCGCTCGACAGCGTGCGCAGCCCCCACCCGGAGAACATCGAGGGGCCGACCAGGGCCTGGGCCACCTGATGGGCCTTGTCCTCGTCGACGATGCCCGTCCACAGGCAGTGACCGATGTTGGACGTCAACGAGTCGATCGGCTTCTTGTCGGCATCGAGCCCGACGGCGAACCATCCCTTCTCCTCGAGCCAGAAGTCCCGGTTGAAGTTGGCCTTGAGGTGGGCCGCCTTCGACCGGAAGCGGTCGTAGGTGGCCGTGTCGCCGGCCTCGAACGCGAAGTGGGCACTGGCCAGGTAGGCACCGTACGTGTAGGCCTGCACCTCGGCGAGGGCGATCGGGGCCTCGGCCACCCGTCCGTCGCCGTAGCGGATGCCGTCCCAGCTGTCCTTCCAGCCCTGGTTGGCGAGGCCGCGATCAGTTGCCCGGTGGTACTCCACGTACCCGTCGCCGTCGGCGTCGCCGAAGTGCTCGATCCATTCGATGGCCCGCGCCGCGTTGGGCAGCAGCTCGTCCACCAGCTCGCGAGCCACGCCCCAGCGCCGCATCTCGCCGAGCAGCATCACGAAGAGCGGCGTGGCGTCGGCGGTGCCGTAGTAGATGCTCCCTCCCCCGAGGGACAGTGACGCGGCGTCGCCGAAGCGCATCTCATGGAGGATGCGGCCGGGCTCCTCCTCGTGCCGGGGGTCGACCTCCGTGCCCTGGAACCGGGCCAGCGTCTGCAGCACCCCGCGGGCCAGGTCGGGGTCGACGAGGAGCGCCATCCAGGCGGTCAACAGCGAGTCCCGGCCGAACACCGTCATGAACCAGGGCGCTCCGGCCGCCACCACCACCCGCTCGGGGAAGTCTGGATCGAAGATCCGCAGCGCACCGAGGTCCTCCGCACTGCGGGCCACCACCTGCTTGAGCAGGGGGTGGTCCGTCTCGACCTGCGGGACCTGGCGGCGCCACGCGGCCAGTCGCTCCGAGGGCATGGCCCGCTCGACCGGCTCGCCGCAGAGGTACTTCGGCGCGAACACCTGGCCGTCGATGACCGGACCGACCTCGACGCAGGTGGACCACTCGCCGCGGGCCGGAACGACCACCTCGAAGGTGAGGAGTCCGGGAGTCACCTGCTTGGCGCCCGGGGCATGGATCTCGACGCCCCGATCCACCGGGCCTCGGCTGTAGTTGTAGGTCAGCGCCAGGGACCCGTCGCCCCCTTCGGGTGACACACGCTCCTCGACCGTCGTCGTGACCGACCCGTGACGCTGGTCGGACCCGACCCGGCCCTCCTTCACGGCGAACAGGTCCGCGAAGTCGGCGTCGACCAGTACCTCCACCGTGCAGACCGTGGCCTCGTCGCCGAAGTTGCGCAGGACCACCTCTTCGCGCATGCCCTGGCCGACGTGGCGGTGCCGGAAGATCATGAGGGTGGAGTCGGCCCGTCCGGGCGCGGGCATTCCGCGGGCGACGAACGTGGCGCTGAACGGGTCGTCGGTGACCGCGGCCAGGGGCTCCGCCCGGTTCCCGTTGACCAGTACCTCGAACTGGGACAGGATCCGGGTGTCGCGGAAGAACAGGCCCTGGGCTGCGCCCACCGAGATGTCGCCCGCGCCACCGCTGATGGCGAAGGTCGACTCGTCGACCAGGGTGACCGCTCCGCCGCCCGATCCGAGCTGGGTGACCGGGCCGGCGTAGTTCCACGGGTCGGCCATGGCGGTACCGTACCGGTTGCCCGGCAGGAGCGGGAATTCCCCAGCGCGGGAGCGGTGCGGACCGCATCGTCCCTCCTGGGAACTATTTCCCCTACGGCCGTAGGGGAAATAGTTCGGGCAGGCTACAATCGGTGCTGTGAGCCCCGAATCAGACGCCGAAACCACTCCCCAGCCCCTGCTCCAGATCGTAGGCCTCCATGCCTCGGTGGACGGCCAGCCCATTCTGCGCGGCATCGACCTGACGGTGGGCTCCGGCCAGGTGCACGCCATCATGGGACCGAACGGCTCCGGCAAGTCGACCCTGGCCAACGTGCTGCTCGGCAACCCCGCCTACGAGGTGACCGCCGGGTCGATCCTGTTCCACGGCGAGGACATCACGTCGTGGGCGACCGACGTCCGGGGCAAGGCCGGTATCTTCCTCGCGTTCCAGGACCCCGAGGCCATCGGCGGCGTGCCGGTCATCCAGTTCCTGCGCCAGGCCCTGTCCGCCCGTCGCGGCATGGACATGTCGGTCCTGGAGGTGCGCCTGATGATGATGGAGTGGATGGACAAACTGGGCATGGATCCCTCGTTCGGTGAGCGCCATCTCAACGAGGGCTTCTCCGGTGGGGAGAAGAAGCGCAACGAGATCCTGCAGATGGCCATGCTGGAGCCCGACCTGGCCATCCTCGACGAGACCGACTCGGGCCTCGACGTCGACGCGCTGCGGACCGTGGCCCGCGGCGTGCACACCGTGCGCGAGGCACGCCCCGAACTCGGGGTGCTCGTCATCAGCCACTACCAGCGCATGCTCGACGAACTCGACGCCGACCGCATCCACCTACTGGTCGACGGCGTGATCGTCGAGGAGGGCGGGCCCGAGTTGGGTGCCCGCCTCGAGGCCGAGGGGTACGACGCATGGCGGAACTGACCACCCACACCGGCGGGGGACCGGCCCTCGACGCCGCCACCCTGGCCAAGGACTTCCCCCTCCTCTCCCGCAAGGTCAACGGTCGCCCCATCACCTACCTTGATTCGGCGGCCTCGTCCCAACGGCCCAGCGCCGTGCTCGACGCCATGCGCGAGTACGACGAGACGACCCACGCCAACGTCCACCGTGGCGTCTATGGCATCGCCGAGGAGGCCACCCGTCGATTCGAGGCGGCACGGACCAACGTGGGCCGGTTCATCGGTGCTCCCGCTCCGTCACGCGAGGTCGTCTTCACCAAGAACGCCACCGAGGCGCTCAACCTCGTCGCCCACTCGTGGGGTCGCAGCAACCTCGAACGTGGCGATGTCGTCGTGCTCACCGAGATGGAGCACCATGCCAACATCGTCCCGTGGCACATGCTGGCCGCCGAGCGGGGCATCGAGCTGCGGTGGCTGCCGATCGACGACGACGGGCAACTCGTGCTCGACGACCTCGATGCGGTGCTCGACGGCGCCAAGGTGCTGGCCGTCACCTGCATGTCCAACGTGCTCGGCACCCTGAACCCGGTGGCCGAGCTGGCGGCCCGAGCCCATGCGGCCGGCGCCCTGGTCGTGGCCGACGCCTGCCAGGCGGTCCCCCACCTGCCGACCGACGTGTCCGCACTGGGTGTCGACCTGCTCGCCTTCAGCGCGCACAAGATGCTCGGGCCGACCGGGATCGGCGTGCTCTGGGGCCGCGAGGAGTTGCTGCAGTCCATGCCGCCGTTCCTCGGCGGTGGCGAGATGATCCTCGACGTCCGCAAGGACGGCTTCACGCCCAACGACATCCCCTGGCGGTTCGAGGCCGGCACCCCGCCGATCACCGAGGCGGTCGGGCTCGGTGTCGCGGTCGACTACCTGCGGGCGGTCGGCATGGACGCCGTCCGTGCCCACGAGATCTCGCTGACCTCCTATGCCCTCGACGCCCTGCGGGACCGGTTCGGCGCCGACATCCGCATCTTCGGTCCCCAGGCAGCCGAGGACCGGGGCGGCGTGCTGTCCTTCGCCTTCCGCGACGTCCATCCCCACGACATCTCACAGATCCTCGACGAGTACGGCGTCTGCGTCCGGGCCGGCCACCACTGCGCCAAGCCACTCATGCGCCGCCTCGGCGTGAACGCCACCGCCCGGGCGTCGTTCGCCCTCTACAACGACGAGCGGGACGTCGACACGCTGGTCGAGGCCCTCGACGCCGCCGGGAAGTTCTTCGGATGACCGTCCCCCGGTACGATCTTGCCCGGGTGCCAACGCACCCCTGTGACGAAGGGAACCCGGCCTGATGCCCGGCCTCGAAGACCTCTATCGGGAGATCATCCTCGACCACTACCGCTCGCCCCGGAACCGGGGTGAGCTCGAGTCGCCGCCCGCCGTCCGGGTGGAGGGGTTCAACCCGCTGTGCGGCGACGAGATCGTGGTGACGATCGACGTGGAGGACGACGTCCTGGCGGACATCAAGATCGCCGGCACCGGCTGCTCGATCAGCCAGTCGTCGGCATCGCTGATGTCGGCGGCCGTCAAGGGCAAGTCGCTCGCCGAGGTGCGCGAACTGATCGGCACCTTCAGGCAGATGATGTCGATCCACGAGTCGACGCTGCCGTCGGACGGCGCCGGTGGCGGATCCTCCGAAGCCGCCGAGCCCCAGGCAATCGACATCGACGCGCTGGGCGAGTTGGCGGCACTTCAGGGTGTCGTCAAGTTCCCGGTGAGGATCAAGTGCGCCACGCTGAGTTGGAACACGCTGACCCAGGGCCTCGACGAGGCCGGCGTCCCCGCCTGATCCCCGCCCCGACGCACGCCTGATCCCCGCCCCGGCGCACGCCTGAATCCGACCTGACCCCCACCGGGCGACGTACCCCGGTCCCGCCCGACCAGATCGGAGTCGCGGGCCGATGTGCCCGCTCGACGCCGACCTCTCCTGGGCCAGGCGGCGCGTGGGCTCAGCAGGGTGTGGGGTCGAAGCTGGTGTCGACGGTGGTGGTCGTCACCGACGTCGCCGACGTGGACGGCGTGCTCCCGCCGGACGACGACGTGGCGGGGGGGGCCGTGGTCGTCGTGGTGGACTCCACCCCGTAGGGACCGGGGGGCGGGGTGCCGGCCGCCGGGACCGGGGTGCCGAGGAACTGGCTGATGACCTGGTTCGCCTGAGGCTGCTGCACGTAGAGCACCGCGCCGTAGGACGCGAACTCCGATGACGAGGCCGCGTAGGTCGGCAGCGTGGCAGTGGCCAGGTTCGTCGACGCGAACTTCCGGAACTGCTGGGTCAGCGAGACGAGCTCCGAGATGGTGAACGTCGAGTCGATGGTGACGCCCTGGACGACCGAGCCGATGAAGGCGTTGAGCGTCAGCGGGTTGTACTGCTTCTCGGCCTGGTTGATCAGTGCCTTCAGGAACGCGTTCTGTCGCTGGATGCGCCCGAAGTCGCTCGTCCCGTCGTACTGCCAGTAGCCGTCCTCGTAGTACTCGTAGTGCCGACTGCGGGCGACGGCCAGTGAGTAGCCGCCGTTGAGGTGCTGGCATCCCGCCGTCGTGATGTCGAGGCCCGTGTACGTGTCCTTGGCCGGGTACGGAAAGTCCAGGTTCACCCCGCCGATCGCGTCGACGGCACCCCTGAAGCCGACGAAGTTCAGCTGGACGACGTGCTCGATCGGGATGCCGAAATCGGCCTCGATCGTCTGGACGAGCTGGTCGGGTCCGCTGTTGTAGGTGGCGTTGATGCGGTTGTAGGAGCCGGTTTCGCTCGTGTCCCCCGCCACGGTCACCATCGTGTCCCGCGGAATCGACAGGATGCTGACCTGCCCGGTTGCAGGGATCACGTGGACGATCTTCACGACGTCACTGCGCTGGCCGCCGGCAGTGGTCTCGTTGCCGTACGCGGCCTGGTCCGCCGGGGTGAAGTTGGCGCGGGAGTCGGAGCCGATGAGCAGCACGTTGAACGGTGCACCGACCGGCGCCACCTTCAGGTGCCGCACGGTGACCTTGGTCACCTGATGGAACCGGTACTGCACGTAGACATACCCGGTGGTGATGCCGACGAGGGCGAGTGCCACCACGATCACTCCCGACAACAACAGCCAGTCGAGCCATGTCCGCGCGGACTTCGACCTGCCCGCCCTCGCCGATCCGGTTGGGCGGGCCTCACGCCGCTCCTTGCGGGTCACGGCGACCCCTCGGTCGACCGCACCGGCGGTACCCATGGCGGCCAGGAGGTCGGCTCCGGTGCCTCCGGGCCCACCAGGGGAAGCGGAACCGGCTGCACCGGGGGCCGCCGCGGAACTGCTCGGCACGATGCCGGTCAGGTCGGATTCGACCGGACCGTCCGGCGACGATCCACCACCCGATCCACCACCTGCCCCGTCACCTGCCCCGTCATCCGCGTCACGGCCGGCACCCTCGCCTGCCCCGCTGCCGGCGTCGCCCGCCGCGGACGCATCTGCGTCTCTACGGCGCTTGGGGCTGTGCGCGCCTCCGCGTCGTCTGTCTCGGCGAGCCATGCGGTGACGCTAGCAACCCCGGCTCCCGACGCTGGGTCAGGCACCCGTTGCGGGCACCGTGCCGCCCGGGCGCCGTAGTACTCAGGTGTAGGCCGCGTACCCGGTCCGGTCGACGATCTCGGCCAGCTCGCTCCCGCCCGTGGCCACCACCTTGCCGCCGGCCAGCACGTGCACCACATCGGGACGCAGGACGTCGAGCAGGCGACGGAAGTGGGTGATGGCGAGCACGCCGAGGCCCCACTCGGTCGTCGCCTCCTCGACACGGCGGCCGACGTCAGCCAGCGCGTCCACGTCGAGTCCGGAGTCGATCTCGTCGAGTACGGCGAACCTGGGTCGGAGGACACCCAGCTGCAGGGTCTCGTTCCGCTTACGCTCACCACCGGAAAGGTCGACGTTGAGCGAGCGGTCGAGGAACCGTTCGTCGAAGCCGATCCGGCTGGCCTCCTCGCGGAGGCGTGCCGTCACGTCCGGCCCCGAGTCGGCACCGGGCACCGTCTGACGGGCCGCGGTCAGCGACTCGACGAGCGAGACACCGGGAACCTCGATCGGGTGCTGCATGGCCAGGAAGAGCCCGGCCCGTGCCCGCTGCCAGGTGGGCAACGACAGGATGTCGATTCCGTCCAGTGTGACCGACCCGCCGAGCACCTCGTAGCCGGGGCGACCCATCAGCACGTGCGCCAACGTGCTCTTGCCCGAGCCGTTCGGCCCCATGACGGCGTGGACCTCGCCGCTGCGGACCGTCAGGGACAGTCCCTGCAGGATCTCCCGTCCGGGGATGCCGGCACGGAGGTCGTCGATGACCAGCTCGCCCGTGTTCACGGGACCACCACCGAGACGTCGCCGTCCTCGATCACGAGCTCGTAGACGGGAACCGGCCTGGTGGCCGGGAGCGAGCAGGGCGCCCCGGTCCGCAGGTCGAAGGTCGACCCGTGCTTGGCGCACTCGATCTCGCACTCCGGGCCCCATACCTCACCGTCCGCCAACGAGAAGTCCTCGTGGCTGCAGCGGTCCCCCACGGCATGGAAGTCGTCATCGATGCGCACCAGCGCGACCCGCAGCCCGGCCACGTCGAACCGACGCGCCTCGCCGGACGCCAGGTCGTCCACCGAGCAGAGTCGGGCCGTGCTGCGCCCGTCGGTCTCCACCACTGTCCCCTCAGCCACGGGTGCCCCCTGCACGTGCGGCGAGCGCCCTCGCCACGAGGTCGTGGGTGCCGGGCACCGGCACCTGGTCGGCGATGCTCTCGAAGAACCCCGCCACGATCAGCTGCTCAGCCCGTTCCGGCTTCACCCCGCGCGACTCGAGGTAGTACCGCTGGTCCTCGTCGACCGGTCCCACCGTCGAGCCGTGGCTGCACTTCACGTCATTCTCCTCGATGTCCAAATTCGGGACGGAGTCGGCGTGGGCACCCTCGTCGAGCACCAGGTTGTGATTGGTCTGGACGGCATCCGACTTGACCGCTCCCCGCCGGACCCGGATCAGTCCGCTGTAGACCGAGTGGGAGGTGTCGGCGACTGCGCCCATGAACAGGAGATCACTCGTGGTACGGGGTGCCCGGTGGTCCTGGAGGGTCCGGAAGTCGAGCATCTGGTCGCCACGGCCGAAGAACGCGGCACGGAGGCTGGACGTCCCCGACTCGCCCACCAATGCCGAGTCGGTGCGCAGCCGGGCATAGCTCCCGCCGAGGGCGACGGCGTAGCTCGAGAGGGTGGCGTCGGCGCCGATCGTGCTGGCCTGGTGGGCGAGCTGCCACGTGCCGGCGCCGAGCGACTGGATGGAGACGTAGGACAGGGTGGCCCCGTCACCGACCGCCAGTTCGGTGACCGGCACGACGAGCCGCTCCGTCGCGTCACCGGGGGACGACAGCAGGTCGCCCCTGGATCCGGCCAGGATCCCACTGTCTGCGTCCACGACGATCTCGACGACCGAGGCGGTCGAACCGGCACCGGCCCGCACCACGGTCCGAGGAAACACTGCCTCGCCGGCCGTCCCGGTGACGACGTGCACCACGATCACGGGGTCGGCGGTCATCGATGAGTCCTGGACGTCGATCACCACAGGATCCGGAGCGAACGCGTCGTTCAGGAGCGGGAAGTCGCGTGGGTCGGCCAGGACCGCACCGAGGAGGGCTGCACCGTCCGGATGGTCGGCGGCACGGCCGAGCGAGATGACGTCGTCCCCGACGGTCGATGCCAGTGTCGCCAGCACCCCGTTGATGGTCACCACCAGACCGCTGCGGGGGCCGAGCCCGTCCACCAGTGAGTGGATGCGGTCCGAGGGTGACGGTCCGGGGTCGTCACCGGTGCGGATGGAGCCTGCGGGCCCGAACCGGTCCAGGTCGAGCTCGTCGATACGGCTGTAGCGCCAGACCTCGTCCTTCTCGGTCGGGAGAGGCGAGTCGGCGAACGCCTCGGCGGCGGCGGCGCGGCGGCGGGTCAGCCAGGACGGCCCGGGCAGGGCGGCGGCGATGTCGGGGGTGAACGTGGGCAGAATCGGGACCTCTCGCGGATCGAGGCCCGGTCGACGAGCCTCGGTCCCCATACTACCGGCCAGCGACCGGACCGCCGCCGGGCGCTGGCGGCACGGACGGCACCCCACGGGCCGGCGCCCTACGCTGGGCGGCCATGAGCGCACCCAGCATCGACTCCTTCTCGTCCGACGTCCTGACCATCGAGGTCGACGGCCACGTGGCCACGCTCTGGCTGGACCGACCCGAGAAGCGCAACGCCATGGGCCTCGCCTTCTGGGCCGACCTCCCCGTCGCCATGGCAGCCCTCGGCGCCGACCCGGACGTGCGGGCCGTGGTGCTGGCAGCCAAGGGACCGCACTTCTCCGTCGGACTCGACCTGACGGCCATGGCGGACCTCGCCGGGGGCGGATCGACGGCCGGTGACGGCCCCCGGCCCTCGGTGGCGGCACGGGCGATGCGTCAGCGTGCGGAGATCATCCGCCTCCAGGCCTCGATCACCGCGGTCGCCGACTGCCCGGTACCGGTCATCACCGCGGTCCAGGGATGGTGCATCGGTGGCGGCGTCGACCTCATCGCCGCCTGCGACATCCGCCTCGCCAGCGCGGAGGCACAGTTCTCGGTCCGGGAGGCGAAGATCGCCATCGTCGCCGACGTCGGCAGCCTGCAGCGGCTGCCCGCCATCATCGGCAAAGGCCACCTGGCCGAACTCGCCTACACCGGCAAGGACATCGACGCCGAGCGGGCCGCCGCCATCGGGCTCGTCAACCACGTGAGCCCCGACGCCGACGCCGTCCTGGCCGACGCCAGGGCGATGGCCGCGGAGATCGCCGCGAACTCGCCGCTGGCGGTGCAGGGCACCAAGGCCGTACTGGCGGCCGGCGAGACCCAGTCAGTTGCCGAGGGGCTCGACTACGTGGCCACCTGGAATGCTGCGTTCCTCTCGTCCGACGACCTGGTCGAGGCCATGACCGCCTTCATGGAGAAGCGCCCCGGCAACTACACCGGGAGCTGACCGGACGCTGGGTGCTCCGACCGGGGGTGACCGCCGGGCATCCTTGCGCGGTCACACGCCCCGTCGGCGACTCACTTCCTCCGACGCCACCACTTCCGACCGCGCTTCTCGTCCTCCGACCGGACGTCGGCGAGCACGTCGGGTGCCACGGCGTTGACGATGTCCTCGGCGCTGTCCAGCAGCGCGGCCGCCTCGTCACCGGGCACGTCGGGCATGGGCTCGATGGCCGGATCGACGAGCGATCCGTGGTCCCAGCCGACATCGGCCAGACGGGGTGCATACGAGGGGCAGTCAGCCGGGCATTTCCATGGTGCCTCGGGTGCCAGGTCGAGCACGCAGAAGCGGGCGACCTCCCCCGAGTCGTAGGTGCGGCTCTGGAAGTGCTTGCACTCTTCACGCATGGGCATGGACGGGCTCCCTCGTCATGGTGGGGACCATTGTGGCCCAGCCGGAACGCAGGCACGCTCCACCGGCTCAGCCGATGGAGCCCTCCATCTGCAGCTCGATCAACCGGCTCCACTCGACCGCGTACTCCATCGGGAGCGTCCGGGTGATCGGCTCGATGAAGCCGTTGACGATCATGCCCATGGCCTGGGTCTCGGACAGGCCGCGGCTCATCAGGTAGAAGAGCTGGTCGTCGCCGACCTTGGAGACGGTGGCCTCGTGGCCGATGCGGGCGTCGCGCTCCCCCACCTCCATGTACGGCTTGGTCTCGGACACCGAGATGTCGTCGAGGAGCAGGGCGTCGCAGCGCACGAAGCTCTTGGCGTTCTTGGCGCCCTCGTCGACGTGGACCAGTCCCCGGTAGGTCGTGATGCCGGCGTCCTTGGAGATCGACTTGGACACGATGGTCGAGGTCGTCTCCGGGGCGGCGTGGACCATCTTGGCGCCGGCGTCCTGGTGCTGGCCGGCGCCGGCGTAGGCCACCGAAAGGACCTCGCCCGAGGCCTTCGGTCCCATGAGGTAGACGCTCGGGTACTTCATGGTGAGGCGGGACCCGATGTTGCCGTCGATCCACTCGACATGGGCCTCGGCCTCGGCCCGGGCCCGCTTGGTCACGAGGTTGTAGACGTTGTTGGACCAGTTCTGGATGGTCGTGTAGGTGATCCGGGCACCCTCGAGGGCGACCAGCTCGACGACGGCCGAGTGGAGCGAGTCGGTCGTGTACACGGGGGCCGAGCAGCCCTCGATGTAGTGCACCTGGGCACCGACGTCGGCGATGATGAGGGTCCGCTCGAATTGGCCCATGTTCTCGGCGTTGATCCGGAAGTACGCCTGGAGGGGCTGGTCGACGACGACCCCCGGCGGGACGTAGATGAACGAGCCACCCGACCAGACGGCGGAATTGAGCGCGGCGAACTTGTTGTCGTTCGGCGGGATGATCGTCCCGAAGTACTTCCGGACGAGATCCGGGTGCTCGCGCACCGCCGTGTCCATGTCGCAGAAGATGATGCCGAGGGCCTCGAGGTCCTCGCGGTTGCGGTGGAACACGACCTCGGACTCGTACTGCGCGGTGACGCCGGCCAGGTACTTGCGCTCCGCCTCGGGGATCCCCAGCTTCTCGTAGGTGTTCTTGATGGCGTCGGGCAGATCGTTCCAGTCCTCCACCTGCCCCGACGTCGGCTTGATGTAGTAGTAGATGTCGTCGAAGTCGAGGTCCGGCATGTTGACCGCGAACCAGGCGGCCATCGGGCGCCGGTCGAACCGCTGGAGCGCGCGGAGGCGGAAGTCGCGCATCCAGTCGGGCTCCTTCTTCATCGCCGACATCTCGCGCACGATCGACTCGTTCAGGCCCTTCTTGGGCTTGAAGACGTAGTCCTCTGCGTCGGACCACCCGAGCTTGTACTTCCCGAGGTCGAGGTCGGTGGACGTCATGAGCGCTCCTGGTCGGTGGGGGGAGAGGCAATTACCCCTATCCAGATAGTAACAACCCCGGGCCCCGGGCCGCGCAGGGGCGTGCCAATGTGTGCGCATGGCCGACACCCCGCAGCCGGACGCCCCCCACGTGGTGCCCCACGACGCCCCCCATGATGCTCCCGGCGACGACACGCACGATGATGCCACGGCCCGCGACGGAGGCCCCGGGACGCCGGTGGCACCCGCGGCCGAGCGACGGCCCGTCACCCTCGAGGCCCACGGTGACATCCGTACCGACGACTGGTTCTGGCTGCGGGACAAGGACGACCCGGCCGTGATCGCCCATCTCGAGGCCGAGAACGCCTACACCGCGGCCGTCACGGCCGGCACCACGGCGCTCCAGGAGGCCCTGTTCGCCGAGATGGTCGCCCGGATCGAGGAGACCGACCTGTCGGTCCCGGTGCGCAAGGGCCCGTGGCTCTACTACGGGCGCACCCGGGAGGGCAGCAACTACGGGATCCACTGCCGACGCCCGGTCGACGGCCCCGAGGACGTCGAGCAGGTCCTCCTCGACGAGAACGCCCTGGCCGAGGGCCAGGCCTACTTCTCCCTCGGCAACTTCTCGATCAGCCCCGACCACCGCTGGCTGGTGTACTCCACGGACACCACCGGGGGGGAGCGGTACACGATGCGGTTCCGCGACCTGGTGACCGGCGCCGAGGCGGACGAGTCGATCGAGGACACCTCCTACGGCGTGGCGTGGGCCAACGACAACGCCACGGTGTTCTACGTCCGGGTGGACGAGGCCATGCGGCCCTTCCAGCTCTGGCGGCACCGGGTCGGGTCCGATCCGGGCGGCGACGTCCTCGTCATCGAGGAGCCGGACGACCACTTCTACCTCGGTGTGGGCCGGACCAAGGACGACTGCTACGTCCTGTGCGGCCTCGACTCCAAGGTGACCTCCGAGGTGCGGATCCTGGACGCCGACGACCCCGAGGGTGAGTTCGCGGTGTTCGAGCCCCGTCGCCAGGGCATCGAGTACTCGGTCGACCACGACCGCGGCGACCCGGCCAGCGGGCGCCCGGGCCGGTTCCTCGTGGTCACCAACGACGGTGCCGAGGACTTCCGGCTGATGGAGGCGCCCGACGACGCACCGGGCCGCGAGCACTGGACCGAGGTCATCCCCGCACGTGCCGGGGTGCGGCTCGATGCCGTCGACCCGTTCGTGCGCCATCTGGCGGTCTACGAGCGCGAGGACGGCGGGACCCGGATGCGGGTCGTCGAGCACGCCACGGGCACGTCCACGCCGGTGGACCAACCCGAGTCGCCGTCGACGGTGTGGGGCGAGGCCAACCCCGAGTACGACTCGACGGTGCTCCGCTACGGCTACACCTCGCTCGCCACCCCCCGATCGGTCTTCGACCTGGACCTCGACTCGGGAGAGCTCACGCTCCGCAAGCGCCAACCCGTGCTGGGTGACTTCGACCCCGCCCGCTACCGCACCGAACGGCACTGGGCCACCGCCGCGGACGGCACCCGGGTGCCCATCTCGCTGGTGTGCCGCCGGGACCTGGTGGACGCTCCGGTGCCCGGCTCCGAGGGGGCGCCCTGCCTGCTCTACGGCTACGGCTCCTACGAGGCGTCGATGGACCCCATGTTCTCGTCCCTGCGCCTCAGCCTGCTCGACCGCGGCTTCGTCTTCGCCATCGCCCACGTTCGGGGTGGCGGCGAGATGGGACGCCACTGGTACGAGGAGGGCAAGTTCGCTGCCAAGCCGAACACCTTCACCGACTTCGTCGCGTGCGCACGTCAGCTGGTGGCCGACGGCTGGACGTCACCGGCACGCCTGGTCGCCCGGGGCGGAAGCGCCGGCGGGCTGCTGATGGGAGCGGTCGCCAACCTCGCCCCCGAGCTGTTCCGGGCCATCGTGGCCGAGGTGCCCTTCGTGGACTGCCTCACCACGATCCTCGACGAGACACTGCCGCTCACCGTGCTCGAGTGGGAGGAGTGGGGCAACCCGGTCGAGGACCCGGAGATCTACCGGGTCATGAAGTCCTACTCCCCCTACGACAACGTCCGGGCACTCGATGACGCCGGGCACCCGGTTCGGTACCCGGACATTCTGGCCACCGGTGGGCTGACCGACCCCCGGGTGGGCTTCTGGGAGCCCGCCAAGTGGGTCGCCAAGCTCCGGGCCGCCAACCCGGTGAACCGCGCCCTGCTCAAGACCGAGATGGGGGCCGGCCACGGGGGACCGTCCGGCCGCTACGACGCCTGGCGGGACGAGGCCTTCGTCTATGCCTTCGTGCTGGACGCCCTCGGCATGGCCGACACGCCGCTGCAGCCGTACTCCGGCTGATGTCACGGAGCGGACGCCACCGGCGCCGCGTCGTCCCCGGGGGTTCGGGGCACTGACCGTCAGGGCGCTGCCGTGGCACCCGTCGACGTCGGGGTCGTGGTCGTCGTCGAGCCCGTCGAACCCGATGTCGAGGCCGCGGGCGAGGTGCCCGGCGTTGCCGTGGCCGACGGGCTGAAGGTGGCCACGAACGGCGTGTGGAGCGGCGAGGGCAGCACGACCGGGATGGTGTCCACGGCGAGGGTCAGGGTGGGCGTCCCGAACTGCACGGTGGTGGTGCCCGAGGCCTGGACGTTCTGCACCGTGCCGGTGGTCAGTTCACCCGCCCAGACCGCCTTGCCGGTCGTCGACGAGTCGACCTCGACCCAGCACGTGCCGGTGCCGGTCAGGGTGATCTGGTAGGTGGTGTGGGGAAGCGTGTACGTGGCCGAGGTGCCGCCCGAGCCGGTCGTGGTGGCGACGAACTGCGTCGGCAGGGTGGTCGGCGTGGGACGCGTCGTCGGCGTGGGCCGGCTCGTGGTCGTCGTCGTGCCGCCGCGGGCGTGGTGCGGCCGGGTGGTCGTCGTCGATGCGTGGGCGGCGGTGTGCGACTTGTGGCTGCCGATGAGCGCGAGCGCTCCGATCACCACGATCACGGCGATGATCACCATCACTCCGGTGCCGGGCCGGCGTCGATGGTTCATCGAGTCGAGCGCCATGCGCTGCGCCCGGTCGGCCCGGGCCGGGGTGGTCGGCTCCGCTCCGATGGGCCGGCCGCGCTCCACCGGGCGGGCATCGTCGAAGACGATGGGAGCGTCGGGATCGGGAAAGTCGTCGGTCCCCCGCACCGGGACCGGGGGCACCACCCGTTCGGTCGTCGCCCCGGACTGGCTCGTCGGCACCACCCGGACGGGACGGACCGTCGACGGCTCGATCCGCCCGGACAGGTGCTCGAGCGTGCCCAGCGCGTGGTTGTAGTTCTGGACCGAGTGGGCGTCGGCACCGCGGGGTCGACGGGCGATGACGACCACGACGGCCACCACCACCAGCACCACAGCCACGAGCGCGAGGGTCCACATCCGGTCTATTCAACCCCGAAACGCCCCCCGGGGGTGGAGTCGGGCCCGCGCGACGGACCGCGTCCGGCGTGGCTCGCGGCGTATCTCCCCTGGTCAGACGCTCAGATCGCCGTGACGGCAGTCATCCCACCGTCGACGGTCAGGTGTGCCCCGGTCACGAACGACGCCTGGTCGCTGAGCAGGAAGCGGATCGGGTCGGCGATCTCCGAGGGCTCGGCGATCCGACGGAGGGGAGTCCTCGCCTCGACCTCCTCGCGGAACCCCGGGAGTTCGAAGGCCGGCTCGAGCATGGGGGTCACCACCGCGCCCGGACAGACGGCATTGACCCGGAAGCCCTCGAGGGCGTACCGCTGAGCGAGGGAGCGCATCACGCCGAGGACCCCGCCCTTGGAGGCGCAGTAGGCGGTCAGCACCGAACTCCCGAAGAGCCCCTCGATGGACGAGATGAGCACGATGGCCGATCCGGGGCCCGCCTCGCGGAACGGGGGAAGCAGGTGGCGGCCGATGACGGCCGCGGCCCGCAGGTTGACGTTGAGGGTCGCATCCCAGATCTCGTCGTCGAGGTCGTCGACGGTGGCGGCACCGGACACCCCGGCCGCGTGGACGAACCCGCCGAGCGACCCGAGTGCCGCGGCGGCATCAGCCACCGCACCGGGCACGGCTGACGAGTCGGCCACGTCGACGACGGCCGCGTGTGCCGTCACCCCGAGTTCACGGCAGCGCGCCGCCGTCTGCTCGGCGCCGGGCCCGTCGATGTCCCACACGGCGACCGGGCGGCCGACCTCGGCCAGGGCGACGGCAGTGGCTCGCCCGATCCCCGAGCCCCCACCGGTGATGAGCACACCGGTGCCCGGCGTGCCGAGGAGGAAGGTGGACAGATCGTTCGGTCGCGTGTCGGTCATGGGGTGAGTTTTCCAGACACCCGGGGTTCGGCGGCACCCCGGGTGCACCTGGGTGGCGTCTCAGGTGCGCAGACCGAGGTACGGCTGGCGACCGGCGGGGATGTCCGCCCGGCGCGGGTTCTGCTGGTCGCGGGCCGACAGCACCGGGTCGTTCACTCCCCAGTCGCCGGCGATCGCCGGGTCGTCCCACGCCACACCCAGCTCGTCGTCGGGGTTGTAGTACCCGTCGACCAGGTACCAGAGCGTGAGGTCGGTCAGCGACGCGAAGCCGTGGGCCACGCCGGGCGGGATGAACAGGCCGCGGTCGTGGTCGCCCGACAGGTCGAGGGAGAGCGTGGCGCCGTCGGTCGGCGACCCCTGGCGCAGGTCGTGGAGGACCACCCGGGCAGTGCCCGCCAGCACGTACCAGTAGTCCGACTGGTGCAGGTGGTAGTGGAGACCGACCACGGCACCCGCCTGCTTGGTCGAGCGGTTGCCCTGGATCATCTCTCGGCCCAGCGGGAACCAGCTGCGCCGGTAGGTCTCGACGAACCTGCCCCGCTCGTCGCCATGGGCGTCGGGCTCGACGACGATGACGTCGCGGATGACGTCGGACTCGATGATCTTCGGCATGGGCCTACCCCTCGTGCGGTGCTCGGTCGTGAACCACCGTATCGAAGTGGCTGCGGTAGAAGAGGAGGGGCGAGCCTTCACCGACACCGATGTCGCGCACGTGGCCGAGGATCAGCTCGTGGTCGCCCGCGTCGTGCACGAGCGCCACGTCGCAGTCCACCCAGGCGAGGCTCCCCTCGATGATCGGTGACCCCGTGCCGGGGGCGGGCCGCCAGTCGACGCCGTCGAACTTGGGGCCCCCGGACACGGCGAACCCCATGCACAACTCCTCCTGGTCCTCGCCGAGCACGTTGACGCAGAAGCTGCCCGAGCGGGCGATGCGGGGCCAGCTCGTCGAGGTCCGGGCCGGGGCGACGGCCACGTACGGCGGGTCGATGGAGAGCGAGACGAAGCTCTGGCAGGTGAAGCCCACCGGCAGCCCGTCCTCGATTCCCGACACGATGGTCACACCGGTGGCGAACCGGCCCATGGCGTCCTTGAACTGCCCGGAGTCGAACGGCGGCACCGGCGTGTCCGCCCCGTGGGCCGCGGTCACCGCTTCCTCAGATCGAAGGTCCCGCCCTCTTTGGCCGCGTTGACCTGGACCTTGCCCGTGGACTGGGCGACCTGGCGGGCCGACCGCAGCATGGCGTCGAGTTGCCGGTCGGTGTGCCCGGGGTCGTGGTGGAACATGTCGAGCCGCTTGGCCCCGGCGACGTTCGCCACGTGGACGGCGTAGGCCGGCGTCGAGTGCCCCCAGTCGAACAGCTCGACGAATTCGTCCTCGGTGTACTGCGAGTCGTGGATGAGGAGGTCCACGCCCTCGCACAACTCCAGCACCTCGGTCGACACGGTCGTGCGGTCCACCGGAGCCTGGTGGTCGGGCAGGTAGGCGACCGACGCCCCGTCGGCCTCGATGCGGAAACCGAGGGTATTGCCGATGTGGGCGATGGTCCGGGCCCTGACCGTGATCCCACCCAGCTGGAACTCGTCGCGCCCGTTGAGGTCGTGGTAGCGGAGCTCGCCCCGGAAGTCCGACATGTGCACGGGAAAGAAGGGTGGCTTCACCATCCCGGCCATGGTGGACTGCAGCGAGTCGTCGGCCTGCGACGGCCCGTAGATCTCGAGCAGGGCACCCGGGTCGCGCATCGGTGGGAAGAACGGCGTCCCGAGGACGTGGTCGTAGTGCAGGTGCGTGAGGAGGCAGTTGCCGCGCAGCGGGCGACCAGTCGGTACCAGCGCGGCGTTCAGATGATGTCCGAGCGCCCGCAACCCCGTCCCCATGTCGAGCACGAGGGGCGGCTCGTCGTCGACCTCGACCAGGACGCAGGAGGTGTTACCCCCGTACCGCCGCTGCTGGTCGGACGAGCACGGGCACGAGCCCCGGACGCCGAAGTAGGAGATTCGCACAGTCAGAGGAGGCTAGTCGGAGCGACACGTGGGCGGCCGGGCTAGCTTCCGGCCATGCACGCGACCCCCACCCCCGACGCCGCCGTCCGGACCGTCTCCGCCCACGGCCTCGAGTTCGCCTACCTCGAGGACGGCCCTGCGGACGGCCCCCTGGCACTCTGCCTGCACGGTTTCCCCGACACCGCCCACACGTGGCGCCACCTGCTCCCCGAACTGGCCGCGGCCGGCTACCACGCCGTCGCACCGTTCCTCCGGGGCTATGCACCGACGGCGGTGCCGTCCGACGGTCGCTACGACACGGGCACGCTGGCACTCGACGCCTGCGCCCTCCACGAGGCCCTCGGCGGCGACGACCGCGCCGTGATCATCGGCCACGACTGGGGAGCGCTCCTCACCTATCCGGCCGCAGCAGTCGAACCCGACCGCTGGCGCCGGGTGGTCACCATGGCCGTGCCGCCGCCCGCGTCGATGGGCTTCGGGTTCTTCGACTATGCCCAGCTCCGCCGCAGCTGGTACGTGTTCGTCTTCCAGACCCCGCTGGCCGAGTTCGCCGTGGGCCAGGACGACATGGCCTTCATCGACCGGCTCTGGGCCGACTGGTCACCCGGGTACGACGGCGCGTGGGACGCCGCCCGGGTGAAGGAGGCGCTCGCCACCGAGGACCGGCTGTCCGCTGCGATCGGCTACTACCGGGCCATGTTCGCCCCGCCGTCGGACGACCCGGCAGCCGCAGCCGCAGCCGCGGCCGCTGCCGGCGAGGCCCCTGCACCGCAGCCCACCCTCTACCTCCACGGCGCGGCGGACGGCTGCATGGGGCTCGAGATCATCGGGCCCGTCACCGACCATCTCGGGCCGGGCTCGGAGCTGGTGGTCGTCGAGGGAGCCGGCCACTTCCTCCAGCTCGAGAAGCCGGGCGAGGTCAACGGGCACGTGCTGCGCTTCCTCGCCGGCTGAACCGGCACGTCCGGACGACGGGTTCCCGTGACCCCGCGCGCACATGCGGGTCAGTCCGGGCCCAGTGCCACGGCGGCCACGGCACGGGCGACCGAGTCCAGCACGGCGAGCCGGTCGGCGTCCTCGGTGGGGACGCAGCGCTTCCGCCACGGGTTGTAGTCGGTGCCGATGATCCCGGCATGGTCGGTGTCGATCTGGCGGAGCACGACCCGCCACCCGGACTCGGCCAGCCGCCCGGCAGCGGACACGGACCCGGTCGGCGGCACCACCGGGTCCGCCGTGCCGTGGGCCACGAGCGCGGGCCTGCCGGCGCCGCCCACCGGCTCGCCCGCGTCCCTGTGACCGTCGAACGGCGACCCACCGTAGGAGCCGGCCAGACCGACGAGCCCCGATGGGTGCCAGCCGTGGGCGATACCCGGGTGCTCGGCCACGGCCGCCGCGGCGTTCGCACCGAGCGACCAGCCCGCCAGGACGATCCTGCCGGGATCGCCGCCCAGCTCGCCCGAGGTGGTGCGGGCGAAGGCGATGGAGTCCAGGAGTTCGACCGACCCGATCACCGGGTCGTCCGACCGCCAGTCGGGCACGAGCACCAACGGCCCGAGCCGGGCGATGCCGGCGGCAAGCGGTGCGAGGACGTCCCGTTCGTCGGGCCCGCTGCCGTGCCACAGCAGCACCACCGGGGCGCCCTCGGACTCCGGCGCCCGGAAGACGTCGGTCAGTCGGCCCGGTCGGTACTGCTCCGCGTGGTGGGCCACCGCCACCGCCGGGCGGGCAGGCAGGGGCGGCCCGCAGTCCGCGGGGTCGTCAGCCACCATGACCCCGGTGCCTCAGCCGTCGAGGCGATCGAGCCAGGGCACGACCGTCTTCAGGAAGTCGTTCTGGTCGGGGCTGGCCAGCAGCGGGTCGAGATGGCTGTAGGTATCGGTCCGGCTGACGGTGGTCACGCTCGGGATCTTCGACTCGGCTTTGTAGGCCTCGGCGCTGCCGACCACGCCGTTGTCCGCCCCGCCGAGGGCGGTCTGGAACGCGAAAAGCGGGACGTCGACCTGCGCGGTGTGGAGGAGGCGCAGGCCGAGGTAGGTGGCGACGGGCGTCTGCTCGAGCGAGGCAGCGGCGGCGGCATCGATCGAGAGGCGTTCCGGGTAGTACCACTCGGCGGCGGCCAGTGGGGTCTGGGCGAACGTGTCGACCACGTTCGTGATGGGCGTGATCCCGTCGTCGACCCAGCCGGCGGGCGTGCCGGTCCCGATGTGGCCCGAGTGGACCTGGATCAGCTTGAGCCCGGGAGGTGACGACCGGTAGTCGAAGGCGTTGCCGAAGAGCGCCTCGTTGATGGCCGGTACCGCCGGCTTGAAGGAGGCCGGCAGGTAGGGGAACGACTCGAAGGTGGTGGCCGGACCGTTCGGGTCCTTGTAGGCGGTGACGGCACCGACCTCGCTGAAGACGCCGGTGGCCCACGGCAGTCCGACGCCGAGCAGGTCGAGCCAGGGGCCGCTGGTCTGCAGCTTGGCGATCGACGCCTGCACCGAGGCGATGGTCGGGGGCGTCCCGTAGAAGCCCTGCGCACCGGCGCAGCCGTCGATGCAGATGATGCCGTTGATTGTCGTGTAGCCCGCCGTGCCGCTGAAGTCCCACGCCGGATAGACCGCCGCCTCGGTCCCGCCGAGTGAGTGCCCGCCCAGGGTGACGCTCCGCGTGCCACCCTCCCGGGCCTTCATGATCACGGCGTGGAGGTCGTTCATGGCGACCGCCATGCCCCAGTCGTCCACGAAGCCGTAGTCGGCCGGCTTGAGCGGCTGGTAGTGGTCCGTGATGCTCTTGTCCGCCAGCCAGCCCAGGTAGAAGTCGAACATCTTCTGCGTGGAGGTCGCGCCCGCCAGGGTGGACCGCACGACGGACTCGTCCTGGAGTACGCCCTCACGGCGCATCTCCGACCAGACCTGCAGGTCCGGCACATGCGTGACCAGGTAGGGCGCCACCAGGTCGAAGTCACCGGCTCCACCGTTCGTGCCCGGCACCAGCACCAGCACGTGCCTGGCCGACGGATCGCCGAACGTGCGCACCTGGACCTGGTCGTACTTCGACGGGGTGCCGGCCACCGCCGGCGTGGGGATCGTGAGGACCGACTCCGGCACCGATGCCGGTGCGCCGAGGGCGATCGGGTCGCCCGGCACCGTCGTGACCGTCGACGACGACGAGGCCGATGAGCTGCCACACCCCGACAGCAGGGCGGCGGTCACCACCGCGACGCAGACTGCCGTCGTCCATCTCCCGAACCGTCGCATCGCGCTCCCCCGGATCGCACCCCGTGTCGCGCCGACGGGGGAGCCGCCCGATCGGGCGACCGCTCCACCGTAGCCAGCGACGCCACGCACCGGCACGACCTGCCACATCGACGTCTCGTATCGACAGGGCCATCGACGTGGACATGCCGGTGTGGCCCGACCTGCGCTCCTCACGGGAGGCGGAGCGCCCCCGCCGGGTCCCGGACGGCCAGCCCCTCGGCGACCAGCCCCTCGGCGACACGTCGGGCCCGGTCCGTGTCGCCGGGCCAACCCGCGGTCACCGCCACCTCGTCGGGGCCGACCGGCCCGGTCCGCAGCGCGGCCACGAGTCGGCCCCGGCCCTGCCGGTCCGAGCCGTCGAAGCGCGCCTGCACCGTCGAGACCCCGGCCGATCCCTTCGCCGGGTCGGGTTCCGGCCGGCCGGCCACTGCCCACCGGCATCGCCGCCGCACCGGGCAGGCACCACAGACCGGGGTGCGTGACATGCACACCAGTGCTCCGAGGTCGAGCAGCGCCTGGCCGAAGGACCAGCCGCGCCCGGAGGGGACCATCGCATCGACCAGCGCCTGCGCCTCCGCCGGTCGCAGGGACCTCCCCTCGACGGCGCGGGACAGCACGCGACCGGCGTTGGTGTCGACCACCCCCACGTCGCGGTCGAAGGCGAACGCCAGGATCGCCCGAGCCGTGTACGGCCCGATTCCGGGAAGCGCCAGCAGAGCGTCGAGGTCGTCGGGGACCTGCCCGTCGTGCCGGTCGACCACTGCGGCGGCGGCCAGGTGGAGGTTCCGGGCCCGCCGGTTGTAGCCCATGCCCCGCCAGGCCCGGAGGATGTCGCCGAGCGGGGCGGCGGCACAGTCCGACGCGGTCGGGAACTCGGCAAGGAATCGGTGGTAGGCCGGCACGACGCGCGACAGCTGGGTCTGCTGGGCCAGGGTCTCGCTCACCAGGACGGCCCAGGGGTCGCGGGTGGACCGCCACGGGAGGTCGTCACGGCGGGTGGCGCCGCCGTCGGCCCGCCCCCAGCCCTCGATCGCAGCGCCGATCGCCCGGGTCTGGCGCACCGGGCGGACGGCGGTCCGTGCCGACGCGGTCATCCGGGGTGTCCCTCCACGGGCCGCCACCCGGGTCGGGACGTCACCCCCAGACGTCTTCCCCATAGGGACGTCGACGTGGCGGCGCGAACGCCTCCTTCCAGACCATGACCTTGCGGCGGAAGAAGCAGACCTCGTCGCCGTGCTGGTTGAACGCCTTGGTCTCGACGGTCACCACGCCACGGTCGTCACGCGACTTCGACTCGACCTTGTCGATGACGATGGTCTCGGCGTAGATGGTGTCGCCGTGGAAGGTCGGCGCACGGTGCAGGAGCGACTCGACCTCCAGGTTGGCGATGGCCGCGCCGCTCACGTCGGGAACGCTCATCCCGAGGGCGAGCGAGTACACGAGGTTGCCCACGACGACGTTCTTCTTCTGGACCGACTCGTTCTCGGCGAACCACGCGTTGGTGTGCAGCGGGTGGTGGTTCATGGTGATCATGCAGAAGAGGTGGTCGTCCGCCTCGGTGATCGTCTTGCCGGGCCAGTGCCGGTAGATGTCGCCTGGGGTGAAGTCCTCGAAGTGGCGGCCGAACGGGCGGTCATACGTGGTCATGACCGCCGATAGTAGGCGGCCCCGGCGGCGTGCCGACCCGGCGGCGCGTGCCGCCCCGTGCCCTCAGACCTGGGGCTCGGGCAGCGGCCTGGTGGTGAAGGCCAGGACCCAGTCGGGGTGGCTGTCGCCGTCGATGGCCATCCGCCACGTGTACCGGGTACCCGGGGCCAACGGCAGCGGGCCCAGGTTGACGGCCAGGGCGACGTCCACGGGCGAGCCCTCGGGCACGTCGGTCGGCCGACCCACGGTGAACTCGCCGCGCACCTCGACCGGGTGTTCGCCGTCGGGGGTGGGGACCAGGACCGGGCCGCCGTCGGCGTCCTCCAGGTAGAGCTCCCAGTGGTGGGCGGACTCGGCCTCGTGCCAGCCGACGTCGATCTTCAGTGCGATGGCCGAGGGCACCGGGTCGGGGCCGGTCATGCTCCATCCGCCACCAAGGACGTAGAGTTTTCCGTCAGCCACCTGGGCGGAGTCACAGAGCATCATCGTTACCTTCACGAAGGGTGAGGCTACCGGTTCCCCCGGGGTCCTCCGCAACGGATCGGGCGCGGCAGGGCATCACGGGTACGGGCGACCGCCGAACCTGCCGGTAACTTGAGGCGATGGAACTGCGCGGACTGCGGGACGACGTCTACCGGCGGCCCCTGGCCACGGCCCTCGACCGGCTCGGCATCGGCCCGGGCTGGACCTGCGTCGACGTGGGCGCCGGCGGGGGCGACGTGTCGGTCGCCCTGGCAGAGATCGTCGGGCGCGAGGGGCGGGTCTACGCCGTCGACTCCGATCCCACGGCTCGTGACGAGGTGGCCTCGGCCGCTGCCGCCCACAGCCAGGTGCTGGCCATCACCCAGGCGGGCGAGGACCTGCGCCTCCCCGAGCCCGTGGACCTGGCCTTCTGCCGCTTCCTCCTCCTCCATGTCGTCGATCCGGGCGTGGTGCTGCGACGGATGGCGGCCGCCGTCCGGCCCGGCGGCTGGGTGGTGGCCCAGGAGCCGATCACCTCGGCCGGACGCATCGACGGCCGGCCCTTCTCGATGCCCGACGCCCGGCACCCGGACATCGGAGCGCTCCTCCCTTCGCTGGTGCGCGACGCCGGCCTGGTGACCGTCGACGCATGGGCGGAGGCCCCTGCCGGAGCCGGACCGGGGCCCGTCGCCGACTACGTGGAGCTCCTCACCGAGGTCGACCCGGGGGACGACCCGGTGGTGCTGCCGCCGCTCGTCACCGTGGTGGCCCAGCTGCCCGTCGGCTGACCTCCCGGCCTCCCGACCGGTTCGATCGCCTGACCGGACCGACGACCTGACCAGGAGGTCCACCGGCTGTCCGGCCCATCGGGTCGCCCGTTATCCTTGTGCGGTGACCACCGACTCCCTCCCCACGCCCGACCTGCTCGCCGCCACCGACGCCACCGCCGTGGCCCGCTCCGTCGTCGAGTCCGGCATCGCCGCGCTGCGGACCGCCGGCGGCCCGGACCAGGCCCAGGTCCTCGCCTATGACGTGTCCCACGCCGCCGCCGCCGTCCGGACGGCGGAGTCGGTCCTGACCTACGGCGCCCAGGGGGACACCGAGGCCCGCATCGCCTGTGCCTTCGTGGCCGACGCGCTCGCCGAGCTGGCCGGCCGCCTCGTGGGCCGCACCGCCGACTGGGGTGTGGCCGCCGACTGGATGTCCCCCGCCGAGGCCTTCGTGGCCACCTTCCGTGATCCGGCCTTCCTCTCGTCGCTCGCCGAGACCCAGGGCGAGCGCCACCTCGACCCGGACTTCGAACTGGTCCGCGAGACGTTCCACCGCTTCGCCGACGAGCAGATCCGACCGCGGGCCGAGCACATCCACCGGGCCAACACCGACATCCCCGAGGAGATCATCTCCGGCATGGCAGAGATGGGCGGTTTCGGCATGTCGGTCCCGGAGGCGTACGGCGGGTTCGCCGCCGAGGGGGACGCCGACTACCTGAGCATGGTCGTCGCCACCGAGGAGCTGACGTGGGGCTCGCTCGGCGCCGGTGGCTCGCTCATCACGCGGCCCGAGATCCTCACCCGGGCCATCGTCAAGGGCGGCACCGAGGAGCAGAAGCAGCACTGGCTCCCCAAGCTCGCAACCGCCGAGGTCCTCGGAGCCGTGGCGGTCACCGAGCCCGACTACGGCTCGGACGTGGCCGGCGTGATGCTGCCCGCCACGAAGGTCGACGGCGGTTGGATCCTCAACGGCGTCAAGACGTGGTGCACCTTCGCGGCGAGGGCCAATGTGCTCCTGCTGCTGGCACGCACGGACCCGGACCGCTCGAAGGGCCACAAGGGCCTGTCGATCTTCCTGGTGGAGAAGCCTCCGGCCGACGGTCACGGTTTCACCTTCACCCAGGAGCCCGGTGTCGACGGCCGCCCGTCCGACTCGGCCGGGAAGATGGAGGGGCGGGCCATCGACACGCTCGGGTACCGCGGCATGCACTCCTATGAGGTCTCCCTCGAGAGCTGGTTCGTGCCCGACGCCAATCTGATCGGTGGCGAGTCCGGCCTGGGCCAGGGGTTCTACCTGCAGATGCAGGGGTTCGAGAACGGGCGGCTGCAGACGGCGGCCCGGGCGGTCGGCCTCATGCAGGCCGCCTACGAGGCGGCCCTCGAGTACGCCACCGACCGCGTCGTGTTCGGCTCGCCGATCCTCGACTACGAGCTGACCAAGGTGAAGTTGGCCCGGATGGCCGTCCTGATCCAGGCCTCGCGCCAGTTCGCCTATGAGGTGGCCCGCCTCATGTCCAAGGGCGAGGGTGCGCTCGAGGCGTCGATGATCAAGGCCTATGTGTGCCGCACCGCCGAGTGGGTCACGCGCGAGGCGCTACAGATCCACGGTGGCATGGGCTACGCCGAGGAGTACCCGGTCAGCCGGTACTACGTCGACGCCCGCGTGCTCTCCATCTTCGAGGGCGCCGACGAGACCCTCTGCCTCAAGGTCATCGCCCGCCGCCTGCTCGCTGGCGGCTGACCGGGTGTCGGAGGCACCAGGCCCCCGCGTGGCCGCCGCTACCACGCGGCGATGAGCAGCAGCACCCCGGGCGACCACGCACCTGGACACGACCACGGCCACGGCTACGACGGCGGCGTCCCACCGGTGCTGGACGAGGCGTTCTGGGACGAGCGCTACCGCTCGAGCGACGCCCTGTGGAGTGGCGAGCCCAATCGCCAGCTGGTTGCCGAGGTACTGCCGCTGCCACCGGGACGGGCGCTCGACGTCGGCTGCGGCGAAGGCGCCGATGCCGTCTGGCTGGCCCGACAGGGCTGGCGGGTGACGGCGGTCGACATCTCGGGTACCGCGCTCGAGCGGGCCCGGCGCCACGCCGACGACGCCGGTCGCGAGGTGGCGGACCGCATCGAGTGGGTACGCCACGACGTCACGACCTTCGAACCCGGCAGTCGACGGTTCGACCTGATGTCGTCCCAGTTCGTCCACCTCCCGGGCGCCCCGCGCGACACGGTCCACCTACGCCTGGCCGGGGCCGTGGCCGAGGGAGGCGTCCTCCTGATCGTGACCCACGACCCGACGGACCTGGCCACGAGCGTGGGGCGCCCTCCGTTCCCGGACTTCTTCGCCACAGCAGGCGAGGTCGCCAGGGCCCTTCCGATCGAGGAGTGGGAGATCCTCGTCGCGGAGGCCCGACCCAGGACGGCGGTCGATGCGGACGGTCGCGACGTGACGATCCACGATGCAGTGATGGAGGCCCGTCGGCGCCCGGCTACGAGTCGCTGTTGACCCGGGTGAGCTCGATCGAGATCTGGTCGTCGGCGAGCTCCTGACCGGAGAAGACGCAGTCGAAGGCCTTGGCGATCCGAAGGACCATCTCCGCGTTCGAGGCGCTCACCGCCATGTGGCAGGCACCATCGGCGCTGAGCCGCTCCCACAGGATGCCGATCTCGAACCCGCGCTGGAACTCGGGGTCGTCGGTGTCGAAGTGCAGGACCGATTCCATGTGTCAGCTATCGACCGTTCCACGTCATTTCTTGACCCCTCGTGTATCGCCGGGCGATTGACGGAAGCACGTCGACGACCGACGATGGGGTAATGGATGACCGGTCCACCGCGATCCTCGACCGCATCCTCGCGGCACTCCTGCTCCCGGGGTCACGCGCCGAGGTCCTCCTGCCCGCTGGCGGGACCCTCCCCTCCGCCTTTGCCGTCAGCGACCTCGCCCAGGCCTCGATCGGTGCGGCGGGCGCCGCACTGGCCCGTGTCGCAGCAGGACCGGGCGGTCACTCCGGCCCCGTCATCGTTGACCGCGACCTCGCCTCTGCCTGGTTCGCACTGTCGATCCGACCCGACGGCTGGCAACTGCCCCCCGTCTGGGACAGCGTGGCCGGCGACTACACCACCGCCGACGGTTGGATCAGACTCCGCACCAACGCCCCCACCACCGGGCGCCCGCGCTCGGGGTGCTCGGCGTGCCCGGCAGTCGAGACGCAGTGGCTGCGGAGGTCGCCCGGTGGACCGCCGACGATCTCGAGGCCGCGATCGTCGCGGCCGGCGGCGCAGCGGCCGCCATGCGGTCCGCTGCGACGTGGGACGCGCATTCCCAGGGCTCGGCGGTCGCCGCTGAGCCCCTGCTGCACGTCGAGCGCACGGCGACCGGCGATGGAAGGCCGGGCGGTCCCACCGGAGACACGCCGGGACGGCCGCTGGACGGTGTCCGGGTCCTCGACCTCACCCGCGTCCTGGCCGGTCCCGTGGCCACCCGCCTCCTCGCCGGATGGGGTGCCGACGTGCTGCGCATCGATCCGCCGGGGTGGGACGAGCCGGTCGTCGTGCCCGAGGTCACCTTGGGGAAGCGCTGCGCCCACCTCGACCTCCACGAGGCACCCGACCGTGAGCAGCTGCTCCGACTCCTGGCGGGGGCCGACATCGTCGTCCACGGCTACCGGCCCGGGGCCCTCGAGGGACTGGGCATCGGCACCGACGTCCGTGACGCCGCCCGGCCCGGCCTCGTCGACGTCAGCCTCGACGCCTACGGCTGGGCCGGCCCGTGGGCGGGACGCCGCGGCTTCGACAGCCTTGTCCAGATGAGCTCCGGCATCGCCGAGGCCGGACAGATGGCCGCCGGCACCGACCGCCCGGTCCCGTTGCCCGTCCAGGCACTGGACCACGCCACCGGGTACCTGCTGGCCGCCGCCGCCCTGACCGGACTGGCCCTGCGCACCGAGGACGGTCGCGGCAGTCGGTGGCGGACGTCGCTGGCCCGGATGTCCCGGCTGCTGGTCGACGCCGGGGTGGCCCCGACCATCGAAGGTGACGGCATCGAACCGGCCGGACCGGCACCCGGGGCACCCATGGAGCGGACGGCGTGGGGCGATGCCCGCCGCCTGCCGCCTCCCGTCGTGGTGGAAGGGGCGCCGCTGCGTTGGGACCGTGCGGCCGGACCCCTCGGGACAGCCGTGCCGGACTGGGCGTCCGGCTGAGTCCCGGTCGTCGGCCTCACGATCGACCGGGGCCTCGTGCCTCGTGCCTCGTGCGGTCAGCCGGCCTGTGCGGCGCTGGGCGCCCTCGTGTGTGCCGCGCCCCGCACCGCATCGTGGAGGGCGAGTCCCACGGCCGCCACGCCCAGGCCGGCGCCGAGCACGCAGACGCCTGCCCAGCGGTGGTTGGCATAGCACCAGCTCCCCGCCGCCGAGCCGAGGGCGCCGCCGATGAAGTAGCAGACCATGTAGGCCGAATTGATCCGGCTGCGGGCGTGCGGGGCCAGGCGGTAGATGATCGACTGGTTGGTGACCTGGAGCCCCTGCACGCCGACGTCGAGCACCAAGACCCCGACGATCATCATCGCCAGGTCGTGGCCGCCGAGCCACAACGGCAGGAACGACGCCGCCATCAGGACGGCGAAGACGGTCGTGGTCCGACGGGTGAGGTCACGGTCGGCCCACCGGCCGGCGAGCGTCGCACACAGCGCACCGGCCGCACCGACCAGGCCGAACAGCCCGATGGCGGCGTCGCCGTAGTGATAGGGCGCACCGGACAGCACGAAGGCCATCGTCGTCCAGAAGACGCTGAACGCGGCCATGCCCAGTGCGCCGAACAGGATGCGCCGCCGGAGGATCGGCTCCCCCAGGAACAGTGCCACCGTCGAACGGAGCAGCGTGCCGTAGCCGATGGCCGGTCGCTCGCCCTCGGCGGGGAGCACCCGGGCGAGCACCAGGGCCAGCACGACCATGAGGACCGCCGCCGCGGCGTAGACCACACGCCAGCTCGTCGCACCGGCGATGAGGCCCGAGACGGTGCGAGCCAGCAGGATACCGAGCAGCAGTCCGCTCATCACCCGCCCGACCACGCGGCCCCGGGACGAATCGGTCGCCAGGCTCGCCGCCATCGGGACGAGCATCTGGGCCACCGTCGACCCCGCGCCGACGAGCAGTGCGACGGCGATGAGCACGCCGATGGTGGGTGAGAGGGCGGATGCGATCAGTCCCACCGCGGTCGCCACCAGCACCACGGGGATCATGCGCCGCCTGTGCAGGATGTCGCCGAGTGGCACGAGGAGTGCCAGTCCCACTGCGTACCCGATCTGGGACAGGGTGACGACGAGCCCGGCGGTGGCTGTACCGGCGCCGAACGTTCGGGCGATGTTGTCGAGGATCGGCTGCGCGTAATAGAGGTTGGCCACGGCGAGGCCGCAGGCAACCGCGAACAGCAGCACCATCCCCCCGGAGATGCCTGCCCCCTTCGTGCCGCTCGACTCGCTCGTCTCTACCGTCTCGCTCGCATCCATCCGGGAACTCTCCATGATTATCTGAACACCTCGTACAGTATCAGTATTCCTGTACGCATCGTCCATGATCTACAGTGGCACCCGTGATGGTCGCTACGGAAACCGTGCCCGAACCGGCGCCCCCTCGCCTCGGGCGTCCCAGGAGCGAGCGGGCCCGGCTTGCCGTGCTCGAGGCCGCCGCCGACCTGCTCGACGAGGGTGGCCTCGCGGCCGCCACCATCGCGGCGATCGCAGCGAGGGCGGGCGTCAGCAAGGTGACGATCTACAAGTGGTGGCCCACCCGGGGCGCCGTCGCCATCGACGCCTACTTCCACCGCTACCGGCAGACCGGCACCTTTGCCGACACGGGCGACATCCGGACCGATCTCACCGGCCAGATCC
Source organism: Acidimicrobiaceae bacterium (assembly GCA_003164095.1). Classification (GTDB taxonomy): domain Bacteria; phylum Actinomycetota; class Acidimicrobiia; order Acidimicrobiales; family RAAP-2; genus Bog-756. Next base: position 77,110 of record PLRX01000030.1, read on the forward strand.
GCGTGCTGATCCGGGCCTTCCGGGGCCGGGCGGGACGGATTATGGCTGAGCTGGTCGGCCAGGCGCAGACGGACGAGGTGCTGGCCGAGGCCCTCCGCACCCGGTGGATCGAGCCGAGGCGGGCCGCCACCGCCGAGGTGCTGCGACGGGCCGTCGACCGTGGTGAACTGCGTCACGGCCTCGACATCGCCATCGTCATGGACCAGCTCTACGGTCCCGTCTACTACCGCCTCACCATGGGCCACGAGTCACTGACGCCGGCACTGGCCGACGCGCTCGTGACGTCGCTCCTCGACGGGATCCGCGCCCGCTGAGGGGATGCGGACACACTGAATCGATGCAGGCCCCTGACGGGTCCGGACCCACTGACGGCTGCGGGGCCCGGCGGTGCCGTGTGGGTCAGCCCGGTGCGGACGAGGCGGCGTCCGTGGCGATCTGGTGGATCAGGTCACCGGGGGTGAGCTGCTCGGACAGGAGTCTGTCGAAGCGTGCCGGATCGCCGTGGGTGAACGCCCGGCAGAGGGGGAAGCCCTCCACGTAGCAGGTGAGGTAGGCGCGCCACGTCGGGTGGGTCAGGAACTCGACCGCCTTGACCGCCCGGTCCCGTGGCAGGAGTCCCCACCGCGCCACCTCGTCGACGACCGTGTCGGGGTCGGCGCCGTCCTCGTGGAGGCGGAAGGCGGCATTGGTGCGCACCGCCCCGAGGGCCTCGCCCGCGTTGGACACGGCGGCCACGACCTCGGCGTCGTAGCGGATGCCGAGCGGGCGCAGGTGCTCGGCCACCGTCTGCTCGGGGTGCCGCCCCCAGGCCACCTCGAGGCCCAGGTCGGCCAGCCCCTCGGCCAGCAGGCACTGTGGCGTCCCGACCAGGAAGATGGACTCCTCCCACCACTGGCGGCGTCGGACCAGGCCGACTTCCTTGCGGGTGTGCTCGGTGTGGTGACCGGGGTAGACCTCGTGGGCGACGAGGTGCGCGAGGCCGGTCGAGAGCACCGGCAGATCGGTGTTGATCGCCACCCGACTCTGCAGGCCGCCCAGGTAGTAGTTGAAGCCGGACCACGGCTCGTCCGTCACGAACTCGAACTCCACGTGCTCGCCCTCGGGAAGTCCGAACAGCTCACGGGTGCGGTCGCGCAGTGAGTCGGCGAGGGAATCGACGGCCCGTCGCAGCAGGTCGACCGGCACTGCGTGGGACTCCCGCCACGCCACCAGGCGCTCGGCCAGGGGCCCGCCGCCCGGCAGCACGTCGTCGAGCAACCGGTGGGCCTCGGCCAGTGGCTCCTCGTCGACGCGGCTCGGGCGTACGCCGTAGCAGGCCTCGACCTCGTCGGCATAGCCGATGGTCTCACCGGCCAGCTTGGCGCACGTCGTCGCCAGACCGCGCACCTGCGCTGCGAGCCAGTGGCGGCGTGCAGGTGCCGTCGAGTCCTCGGGACCGACTGGGGTGTCCAGGGCCCCGCCGGCCTCGAGGGCGGCCAGCAGGTCGCGTGCCGAGGCCAGCAGCCGCTGCGGCGTGACCACCGGCTCCGCCCCGGCGGCGTGGGCCAACGCGGGTGGCCCGTAGTAGGCATCGACCATGCCGTCGATGTGACGACCCAGCCGCAGGCCGAGCGTCAGGTAGTCCTCGACCAGCCCCGGCCCGGGCGCCTCCGGCACGACGGCCCGCTCAGCCGAGCTGCGATCGCAGGAACGCCACGGTGCGCTCCCACAGCAGGTTCGCCGCGTCGGCGTCGAAGACCTCGGGGCGGTCCTCGTTGAAGAACGCATGGTCGACACCCGGGTAGAGGTGGAACGACGCCTTCTTGCCGAGCGCCGTCAGCTCGTCGACCAGTGCATCGGCGGCAGCCGGGCTGAAGGAGCCGTCGAGCTCGGCCACGTGGCCCTCCACCACCGCCTGCATGGCGGAGTAGTCGGGCTGCGCGTCGGGCCACGGGATGACCCCGTAGGCGGGCACCACGGCGGCGACCGCGTCGGGCCGCTGGCAGGCCAGCACGAGGGCCAGGCCGCCGCCCATGCAGAAGCCGACCACGCCCACCGTCGCGGCGCCCGTGCGGCGCCGGAGCTCGTCGACCGCGCCGCTCAGGTCCTTGGCCGCCTCGTCCATCTCGAGGGCCATCATGTGCTTGGCCGCCTCATCGGGTTCGGTCAGCGGCACCGAGGTGCCCCTGTAAAGGTCGGGGGCGAGCGCCGTGAAGCCCGCCTCAGCGAATCGATCGCACGTCCGCATGATCTGGTCGACGAGGCCCCACCACTCCTGGATGACCAGGACGCCGACAGTGCCGTTGGCCCCGCCCTCCGGGACCGCCAGGTAGCCGCCAGCGTGGTTGCCGTTGCTCGGGAATTCGATACGTTCACCCATGGCCCCGACCCTACCCGGAGCCGCCCCATTTCATCTTCCGGGTAGGGTGCCACGGCGCGACGTACACGACCCCGGCAACCGTTCCGCACCGATGCCCCGGGGAATAAGTCCAGTTCAGGGCCTTGCATTTGCAGGGTGTCCTTGTGGCGGCCCAACAGGTGCACTACCATCTGCCTGCATATGACTCACCCCGAGCAGTACTCGACGGTCGAGCCAGGTGCCTGCTCCGCACGTCGCAAGTGGTCCCGCAACCGGGTCATCGCGACGCTCGCAGTGGCCTCCGTTCTCGGAGCGACCTCCATGGTCGTCGCCTCCTCCACCCCCGCATCCGCCGACCAGATCTCCGATGCCCAGGCTCAGGCCGCGGCCATCTCGGCCAAGATCAACGCGACCGAGGGTCAGATCCAGGCGCTGACCGGCCAGGTCAACCAGGCCGACTACAAGCTCAGCCAGCTACAGGGCCAGATCGCAGCGAACCAGGCCCAGGTGGCCAAGGACCGCAGCCAGGTGGCGAAGGACCAGGGTCAGCTCCAAGTCCAGGCCATCAGCGACTACACGAACTCGGGCACCTCGAGCACGGCCACCCAGCTGTTCACCTCCAACGTGAACACGAGCGGCATCCGTGCCGAGTACTCGTCGATCGCCACGGGCAACGTGACGTCGACCATCGACCGGCTCCACACGGCACAGGCCCAGCTGGCGGCGAGCCAGTCCAGCCTCGAGCAGCAGAAGTCGCAGGCCCAGGCCGCCCGTGACAGCCTCGCCTCGGCCCAGAGCCAGGCGGACTCGCTGGCCAGTCAGGACAAGGCCACCCTGGCGAGCGTCGACGCCAACATCCAGCAGCTCGTGCAGCAGCGCCAGGCCCAGGCCGCTGCCGCTGCCGCTGCCGCTGCACAGGCCGCGTTCAATCAGAAGGTCGCTCAGTCAAAGGCCGCGCAGGCACAGCAGGCGCAGCAGACCGCGTCGGTCAGCTCCGGCAGCTCCGGCAGCTCCGGCGGGGGTTCGAGCTCCGGTTCATCGGGCGGGGGCGGCACGGTCAGCACGCCTTCGGCACCGCCGCCTCCGCTGTCCTCCGGTGCAGCCGGTGCAGTCCAGGCCGCCGAGCGTGAGATCGGCGTCCCCTATGTCTGGGGTGGCTCCACCCCTGCGGGCTTCGACTGCTCGGGTCTCGTGATGTGGGCCTATGCCCAGGTCGGCATCAGCCTCCCGCACTATTCCGGAGCCCAGTTCGACGACACCACCCACATCCCGTTGGCAGACATCGAGCCGGGCGACATCCTCTTCTACGGACCGGGCGGTGACGAGCACGAGGCCATGTACGTGGGCGGTGGCTCGATGATCGAGGCCCCGTACACCGGGGCGAGCGTGTGGATCACCGGCGTCCGGACCGATGGCCTGGCCGGCGTCGGCCGGGTGTCCTGAGCCGGACCTCTCCGTTCCGGAGGCCGGGGGTCGTCACCGACCCTGTCGGCCGTCGCTCCGGTCCGACCCGTCCGGTCACATGCCATGTCGTTCGGCCAGCCTTCCGGCCCCCCGGCAACGGCGCGCCAACTCCGTTACCTGACCGCACTCGTCGAGTCCGCAGGGCATTCCGGCTTCCGCGACGCACGCGGTCCGCTGGGCCTGACCCAGAGGCAGGCGGGCGGGCGATTCACACGTGACGAGGCCGAAGAGCTCATCGCCCGTCTGGAGGCCGAGGCCGAGGCTGCGGGCAGCGACCAGCACGGTCCGGACGAGCGGTCGGCCGACCCGACCACGGAGGGCGGTCCCGTCACCCGCGCTCGGACGGCCCCACCCCAGGCCCCCGCCGCCTCACGCCGTCAGAGCCTGGCCCGCCAGCTCGAGCGGGTGCCCGAGGACCTCCTGGTCGACGAGCTGCGTCGACGCGGCTGGTCGGTCACGCCACCGCAAGGCTGACCGGGCCGGCCGACTGCGACCTACTCCTGGTCGTGTGCGGCAAACTCCTTCGGCGGCATCCGGCCGACCGTCCCACCGGCACGCGGGCCGGGTGGGCGGGCGAAGCGGAAGGCCAGCGCCTCCCGACCCGCCTGGATCACCATGGCCTCACCGGTGGCCTCCCCTGCCAGCAGGTCGACGACCGTGGTCGACACCGAGTCCACGTCGATGAGCGGGAAGCCGCTCGACTCCAGTACCTCGCGCATGTCGGCGATGAGCGGGGTGTCGACGATGCTCGGGCAGACGGCGTTGATGGTGATCCCCTTGTCGGCCAACTGCGGGCCGAGCGAGCGCACCAGGCCGACGACGGCGTGCTTGGTCAGGCAGTAGATCGGGTCGGGTGAGAAGCCGATGAGACCGGCCAGCGACGCCGTGGCGACGATCGACCCGCCGCCCCGGGCGGTCATGGCCGGCACCACGGCCCGCACGCCGTAGAAGACGCCGTCCACGTTCACCCGGGTTGCCCGCTCGTAGATCTCGTCGGTCACCTCGGTGATGTCCGCCTCGCCGGTCGTGACCCCGGCGTTCAGGTGGGCGAGGTCGACGCCACCGAACCGCCGGGTCACGGCCTCGATGATGCCCGGCCACTCGTCGGAGCTCCCGACGTCGGCCTGGAGTGCCAGCCCGTCGAGCTCTCCGGCCACCCGCTCGGCCGAGTCGCCGTCGAGGTCGACGACGGCCACCGAGGCGCCCGCTCCGGCCAACCGGGTCGCCGTGGCCAGGCCGATGCCCGAACCGCCGCCCGTCACCACTGCCACCTTGCCTGCCAACGTCCCCACGGCGTCACCTCCGACACTCACTCGGGGGCGTCGCCGCCGGATGCGGCCCCGGACCCCCCGTCTGCCGCGGCACCAGGCCCGGCGAGGCCACCCTACCGGCCCCCTGGGGCATACTGAGGGCCTGGCCGGTGTCCCGGGGCACCCCCGTCCACCCGGCTCCCCACACCATGAGACCCATCCCCGTCGCCTTCCACATCTGGTTCCTCGAGGTCCACACCTACGGGATCGGCCTCGCCCTGACCTTCTGGTTCGGGCTCCGCTACACCGAGCGGCGCCTGCGGAACCGGGGCTACGCGTGGCAGTGGGTGACGGGCATGTTCGTGTGGGTCGTCGTGGCCGCCATTGTGGGCGCCCGGGCCATGCATGTGCTCTCCCACTTCTCGTACTACACGGCCCACCCGTCCCAGGTCTTCGCCATCTGGCAGGGCGGACTGTCGTCGTTCGGGGGCATCATCCTCGCCGTGCCGGTGGCCATCGTCAGCCAACGGCGCCGCTGCCCGCAACTCCCGACGCTCCGCTTCGCCGACATGATGGCCCCGGTGCTGATGGCCTGCTGGGCCATGGGCCGGCTCCTCGGTCCCCAGCTGATGGTCAACGGGGGCGGCCACCCGACCAACCAGTGGTTCGGCATGTACTACGCCGGTGCCCATCCCAATCAGAAGGTCCTGCCCGTGCCGATCTTCCAGGCGGCCGAGGACTTCACCATCTTCTGCCTCCTGCTGCTCGTCGAGCGTTGGCTCCGGAACCGTGCGCCCACCGTTGCCTCCGACGGCTCGCTGATCCCGCAGAACCTGGCGCCACTGCCACCGGCCGGGATCGTGCTCGGTGTCGGCATGGTGCTGTGGGGCATCGAACGGTTCCTCGACGAGCACCTGTGGCTGGGCGAGGACGGCCACCTCGGATCGCTACTGGTCCAGATCGCCGGCGTTTCGCTGGCGATCGTCGGCCTGCTCCTGCTGGCCTCCCGCGTGGGCCCCTACCGGCAGTGGCGGGACTCGAGGCCAAACCCGGTGCCCGTGCCTTCGGATGACGCCGGAGTGGGCGACGCCACCGGAGTGGACGACGGCACCGATGCCGACCGTGTCATCGGGGAGCTCGCCTCCCCAAACCCCGGCGGCTCAGCCGACGGCGACTGACCGTTCCGGCTGACGGTCCTCCGTCTGCCCGATAATCGACTCCTCGACCACAGGCTGATCGACTGTCCGAGCGGCACCGTTTCCGGCTCCCGTGCGATGGTGCCACACCGCCCGCAGTGCCACCGTCCCCACGGCCACCCCGCCCACGGACGACAGGGCGATGACGGGTCCGGCCTCGCCAGACAGGGCGACGGCCGTGGCGACGAGGGACACCACCACGCCCCGGTCCGCCCACGGGCGCAGTGCGGCGAACCGCTGGTGGAAGGCCAGCAGTGCCGTCGGCGTGGTCGTGCGCCACGTCAGCAGGACAGCCGCTCCTCGCACCAGCCCGAACACGACGCCGACGCCGAGTGCCGCCAGCGGGCGCCCGCTCAGCGCGGCCAGGACCACGGTCAGGTAGACCGCCGCGGTGGTGATGTAGGTGGCCAGACCGCACCCGATCTGGAACCCGAAGCCGGCGCCGTAGACCCAGGGCCGATAGGCGTCGAGCCACCGTTCGTTGACCTGGCGGAAGTGGACCGGGACCCGGTATCCGGCAAGACCGGTGTCCGACACCAGCGCCACCAGGGTGGCCACGACGGCCACCGCCCCGATGGCGGCGACCGAGGCGCCGACTGCTGCGACCAGGGCCGCCAGACCAGCGGCGAACGCACCGAGGACGAGGCCGCCAATGGTCGCACCGACGATGAACCAGGTTGCCGTTGCGGCATAGCGATGACCCTTGGCCCGCTCGCCGAAGGGGGTGATGGTCGACAGCATCGACAGGCCACAGGGCGACCACGTCGATCGGACGGCGGCGGCCACACCGACGAGGAGTGCCAGCACGACGAGCAGGGCGGACAAGGACGGTGTCATCGGATTCCTCCGGTTCGTATCGGACAGTAGGACGGCTCTGGCGGCGGGGTCGGCAGGCGCCGAGCCGGGTGATCTGTGGAGCTCATACGGGCGATCCGTAGAACGGCGCGTCGAAGGCGAAGATCCCGCCGTCGGCGGCGACCATCCAATAGCCCGCACCGTCGGCAGCCGCGCCGACGATCGGCCGCTGCAACGGTTGACCGCCCATCGACCCGTCGAACAGGGCGTCACCGTAGGAGAACACGCCGCCGTCGGCGGCAATCAGGTGGTAGCCGTGCCCTGTCGACGTGGTCGTCATGCCCACCACCGGTCGGTTGAGGAGCTGGCCGCCCATCGACCCGTAGAAGAGTGCGTCGCCGAAGGCGAAGATCCCGCNNGCCACCAGCCAGTAACCGTGGCCGGTGGCGGTGGCTGCCATGCCCACGATCGGCCGGGCCAGTGGGAGCCCGCCCATCGAGCCGAGGTACGGAGCGTCCCCGAAGGCGAAGATCCCGCCGTCGGACCCCACCAGCCAGTAGCCGTGGCCGGTAGGTGTGGCCGCCATACCCATGATCGGTGCGGCCAGGACCTCCGTCGTCAGGTCGCCCAGCGAGGGGAAGGAACCGTAGGTGAGGACCTTGCCGAAGGCGGTGACCATGCCGTAGCCGGTGCCACCCGCCCCACTCGCCATGGAAGTCACCATGCAGTCGGTCAGTGGCGAGAAGCAGGGCGGTGGCGGTGGCGGTGGCGGTGACGGCGGGGCGGAGGTCCAACAGGCCGCGTCCATCTCGGCCGTGCTGTTGTCCACGGCGACGGCCGTGGTGCAGGTGGGGTCGACCGTCCAGGGCGGCACGCACGCCACGACGCGGCACACGATCCGGCCGATGCAGTCGATCTGCTGGTTGCACTGCCCATAACGGAACTGGAAGCACCCGGTGACCCAGGAGTTGCAGCCGTCCGGTCCGCAGCCGCACGACACCCCGTCACACCCGGTGTCGCAGAAGCCCCAACCGCCGCCGCACCCGGTGGTGCAACCGCACTGGGCATGGCAGTCCATGTAGTAGCGGGGCCCGCCGCAGTACGAGGAGTTGTCGGCCTTCCACCATCCGCCCATGACGGTGCCGGTCGGGCAGTAGTTGTAGCCGTCGTTGATCGAGCAGCAGAATTCCGAAAAGCCCGCGCAGCACGTCGAGCCGCAGTCACACGCCGTGTTGGCGCACGTGCACACCGCCCCGTAGGCGGTGCCCGGGCGCAGCAGCAGATCGACGCCCGACCCGACCGCCACCGCACTGCCGACCAGGGCCGACCGGTTGATGAAGCTACGTCGGGACACGCGTGTGGCCAGGAAGGTCGAGGCCCGCTCGACGAGGGTGACGCTCATGCCACCGCTCCGTGCCGGGTGATCCCGAGCGCCCGTCGGGCCGCCCCGAGCTCGGCGAGCCGTCCCATCGTCAGGTACGCGAGCCATGCGCACAGCAGGCCGAGCAGGACCAGCGGGACCCCCCGCCACGGTTGTCCGGCCAGCAGCGTCGGAAGCCATCCGGACAGCCCCGCCACCACCACCACCACCGTGGCTGACGCCGCGAGCCCCAGGGTCACCACCACATGGGTGCGGGTGGCCGGTGTGTCCGGGGTGCCGAAGCACCCACAGGTGGCGAGCGGGCCCCCGCGAGCCCGCGCCAGGGACACGAAGCCGGCGAACCCGAGGTAGGACGCAGCCACCAGGCCGGCCGCCGCCGGTGACGGATGGACCAGGGCCACGGCGCCGAGGACCGCCTCGACCAGGGCACCCGCCCGCACCAGCGCCCGGCTGGCACGTAGCGGGACCGGCACGACGGCCGTCACCGCCCGCGCCGTGTCCATCGGGCGGACCACCTTGGCGACTCCGGCGGCCACGAGGAGGATGCAGGCCGCGAGGTACGGACCGATCAGTTCCACGGTGCCCCCGATCCGGCCGGTGCCGGTGCCGGCTCCACGGTCAGGCCGGCCAGCAGCTGGTTGACGCGGGGCACGAGCACCGAGCGGCGGGCATGGCTGCCGATGACCGCGTAGAAGGTAAAGGGCCGCCCCGACTCGGTAAAGAACCACTGCGTGCCCGCCTGGCCGGTGATGCCACGGCGGAGCACCTGGGGCTGGAAGTCCGCCGTGGCGAGCTCGCGGGGCATCCCCTGGTGGGCGAAGAGCCGGGTCCCGATGCTCTCCGCGCCGTATTCGAAGAGCACGGCGAAGATGTCATTGTTCCCCATCAGCTGCACGGCCCCTCCGCCGAAGTCCCCCACCTCCTCGGGCAGGCCGAACGTCGCGAACTGGGCAACGGCGTTGGTCACCTCGATGCCGTTCCCCTGCCGCTTGAAGATGCGCCCTTCGAAGCCCGACGGCAGGCCGGCCCCGATGCCGTGGGCATGCATCGTGGCCACGGTCAGCCCACCCGACGGACGTGGCGGGTGGCCGAGGGCATGCGGGCGTCGGGCGGCCCGTAGAGGTCCTCCAGTGACTTCGGGTAGAGGCTGGGGTCGCCCGGCAGGACGCCGGCGGCCAACAGCTCGGCGTCGTTGGCCGACTCACGCTGTGGTCCGTCCAACCCGACGTCCCGTCCCGGCCTCGTGTCGAGGGAGAACGCGGTGGCGTCCACTTCGGCACGCCGCACCAGCTCGGCCACCTGGCTCATCTGGTTGGCCACTCCTTCGCCGATCCGTCGACCGGCGGTTCCATCCACCAGTACGAAGAACGGCGAACCGGGCACCTCGTAGTCGGTCCATGCGTCACTCGACATCAGTACCCGCAGTCCCGGTGCCGCAAGCGCGGCGACTTCGCCGGCGATCTCGCGCTCGGGACCCTTCGTCACGACGACCAGGCGGGCAGCCGCCGGCAGGCCGAGGTGGTCCGGCCGCCGGAACGCCTCCCAGAACCCGGCACACGAGGCGCACCCGGTGGACAGGAAGGCGAGGAGGGTCAACCCGCCCGACGAGGCCGGCGCCACGGCCAGGGCGTCACCGGTCGGGGTCACACCGACCACAGCGGGAGCCGACGTGGAGTCGCGGTCGGGGGCCAGCGCCGGTCCCATGGTCAGCGGGACGGCGACCTGGCCCGAATCACGCCCACTGGCGGCATGGTCGTGGCCCGACTCACCGACCGGGTCCCCCACCCCCGCACCCAGGTCGTGGAGGGCCTTCAGGATGTCGGCGTGGCTGCGCAGCAGGCCGGCCACCAGAACGGCAAGCAGAAGCACCACGGCACCGAGGACGACGCAAAGAGCAACCACAGGTCTACCTCCCGAAGGGGGACGGTGACGTCCACCGGCACTCGCCCCGCCGCGTCACCCAACTGTAGAGGGATACGGGGAGGCGTGGGGAGTGGATCGGACGACCCGGCTGTGCGGTCGGTCCGCCGGTCCGGACGGGTGGCGAGGGCCTAGGCTCTCCGGGGCGGTCGGCGGACCGTCAGGGACCAGCGGAGGCGCACATGTCGTTGCGGATTGACACCGTCACCATCGACGCGGCGGACCCGCCCGCGCTCGCCGGGTTCTGGTCCGCCGCGCTCGGGTGGGGGCAGCGCACCGACGAGGACGGTGACATCTGGATCGAGCCGGGCGAGGGCCACCCCGAGTTCGGCGCCGTCCGGCCCCTGCTCATCGTGCGGGTGGCCGAGTCGAAGGCCGGCAAGAACCGCCTCCATCTCGACCTCGTCCCCGACGACCACGAGTGGGAGGTCGAGCGGATGGAGTCACTCGGTGCCACCCGGTCGGACATCGGTCAGACCGGCAACGAGTCCTGGGTGGTGCTGGCCGACCCCGAGGGCAACGAGTTCTGCATCCTGGCGGAGCCGGACGGGACGGCGGACTGAGTGGTCGCCGCCGGCTGCCGACGTCAGCCGGCGGCCTTCTCCGCGGCGGCCTTCTCCTCGGCGGCCTTGCGGTAGGCCTCGAGCTGGTCGAGCAGCGGCATGCGCTCCTGGCCGACCGTCGAGTCGAGGCGCTGGGCGATGAGCTCCGGGGTCCAGCGGCCGTCGGCGTACATGGCCCGGACCTCCCGGGGCTGGTTCCACACCGCGATCTTCGGGCCCACCGAGGTGTAGACCTGCCCGGTCACGTGCTTGGCCTGGTCCGACAGCAGGTAGACGACCATGGGCGCGATGTCCTCGGGGTCGCCCATCTCGGCGAGGTCCATGGGGACGTTGGCCGACATCCGCGTGCGCGCCACCGGGGCGATGGCGTTCGCCGTGATGCCGTAGCGGTTGAGGCCGGCTGCGGCCGAGCGCACCAACGACACGACCCCGCCCTTGGCCGCCGCGTAGTTCGCCTGGGCCACGCTGCCGGCGAAGGCGCCCGAGGTGAAGGCGACGAGGGAGCCGCCGCCGTCCTGCTTGCGCATCACGGCCGACGCAGCCCGGAACACGGTGAAGTGGCCCTTCAGATGGGTCGCGATGACCGCGTCCCACTCGTCCTCGGCCATGTTGAAGAGCATCCGTTCACGGAGGATGCCGGCCACGGCCACGACGCCGTCGATCCGACCCCAGCGCTCGGTCGCGGCGCCGATGATCCGCTCGCCACCGGCCAGGGTCGTCACGCTCTCTGCCACGGCCACGGCCTCGCCGCCCGCCGCGGTGATCTCCCCCACGACGGCCTCGGCGACCTCGCTCGTCGGGTCCTCGCCGGCCATCGACACGCCGATGTCGGCCACGACCACCTTGGCACCCTCGGCGGCGGCCGCCAGGGCGACGGCCCGGCCGATGCCTCCGCCGGCGCCGGTGATGGCCACGACCTTGCCGTCCAGGAATGCAGTCATTGCGTGTTGCTCCTCATACTCGTCGTCCGGGGGATCCGACGGCCGTCCGGCGTCGTGGGCGCACGCGCGAACAACGCGCCGCCCGGGGCGGTTGACCGTCTACTGGAACCTGTTCTAGCGTTCCCACCGAGCCGGCGCCACCCCGCAGCCCTCCACCACCGTCACTCCGCACGACGGAGCTGACCGCAGGCCGGAGGGGACTGCACGGGCACAACCGCCGACCACGACACCGCAGGTTCGACGACGATGGGGGATGGGACCAGATGGGCGATCTCGGCTTTTGGGCACTGGCGCACGAGGATCCCGAGCACCTGGCGCTGGTGGCGCCGGACGGGACCGAGTACACCGCTGGCGAGCTGCTGGGCCGGGCCAACCAGGTGGTGCACGGCCTCCGGGGCATGAACCTGCAGCCCGGCGACGTCGTGGCCACCCTCCTGCCCAACGGGGTGGAGATGTTCGAGCTCTACCTCGCCTGCCTGCAGGCCGGCTGGTACCTGGTGCCGATCAACCACCACCTGATCGGGCCCGAGGTCGCGTACATCCTCGAGGACTCGGGGGCCAAGGCCTTCGTGGCCCACGAGCGGTTCACCGATGTCGCCCTCGACGCCGCCGAGGAGGCGGAGCTCCCCTCGTCGATCTGCTTCGGCGTCGGCGACCTGCCCGGGTTCGGCTCCTATGCCCGCATGCGCGACTCACAGCCCACCACCGACCCGACCGACCGGACCATCGGCGACGTGATGAACTACACGTCGGGCACCACGGGCAACCCGAAGGGCGTCTTCCGCGAGCTCAGCGGGCTCTCCCCCGAGGAGGCGGCGCTCGGCCAGGCCGGCATCCTCTTCCTCTTCAACGTCCAGCCCCAGGACGACAACGTCCACATCGTGGGCTCGCCGCTCTACCACACGGCCGTCATGCGCTTCTCGGGGGCCTCGGTCCACCTCGGGCACACGATCGTGGTGATGGACAAGTGGCTGCCCGAGGACATGCTGCGCCTCATCGAGAAGTACAAGGTGACCACGTCGCACATGGTCCCCACCCAGTTCCACCGCCTGCTCGCCCTGCCCGAGGAGACCCGTGCGCAGTACGACGTGTCGTCGTTGCGGCACATGATCCATGCCGCAGCCCCGTGTCCGGTCGACGTCAAGCACAAGATGATCGACTGGTGGGGGGACGCCATCGACGAGTACTACGCGGCCTCCGAGGGTGGCGGCACGCTCGTGACCGCCCAGGAGTGGCTCACCAAGCCCGGCACCGTCGGGAAGGCGTGGCCCATCAGTGAGATCGCCATCTTCGACGACGCGGGCAACCGCGTCGAGGAGCCGAACGTGATCGGCACCGTGTACATGTCGATGCAGACAGGCGACTTCGAGTACCACAAGGACCAGCAGAAGACGAAGAGCAACCGCATCGGCAAGTTCTTCACCGTCGGCGACGTGGGCCTCATCGACGAGGACGGCTATCTCTTCCTGCGGGACCGCAAGATCGACATGATCATCTCGGGCGGAGCCAACATCTACCCCGCCGAGATCGAGAACGTCCTGCTCGGGTTCCCCAAGGTCGGCGACGTGGCCGTGTTCGGCATCCCCCACGACGACTGGGGCGAAGAGATCAAGGCGGTCGTCGAGCCGGCCGACGGTGTCGAGCCCTCCGACGAGCTGGCCGCGGAGATCCTCGACTACTGCGCTACGCGCCTTGCGAAGTTCAAGACGCCCAAGTCGATCGACTTCACGGACTCGATGCCGCGGGACCCGAACGGCAAGCTCTACAAGCGCAAGCTGCGCGACCCCTACTGGGAGGGCCGCCAGAAGATCTGACACCTCTGGGCACGCCCGCCGACGGATCGTCCCGTTCAGGTCCGGAGGGCGGGCGGCAGCGGGCGCCCCAGGCGGTGGTCGATGACGACGCGGCCACCGAACTGCTGCACCCGGAGAAGCGGGTCGCGCACCCAGCCCTGCCGCTCGTAGAAGCGGCGGGCCCGGTCGTTGGTCGACAGCATCCACACCACCGCCGAGTCGTACCCTGCGGCCGTCAGACGGTCGAGTGCCGCGTCGTGCAGTGCCCGCCCCGTACCGGCACCCCACGTGGCCGGGGCCAGGTAGAGGGTGGTGAGCTGCCCGGTCGACGGGCCGAGGTCGGCGTCACGGGCCGGTCCGGTGTGCCCCACCCCGACCAGGCGCCCCCCGGCCACCGCCACCACCACGAACTGGCGGCCATCGGCGAGGACCCGCTCCCACGTCGCCGTCCGGCGCTCGACGGACAGACCCTCGAGCACGGCGGCGGGCAGCAGCCCCGGGTAGGCCGCCCGCCACGAGGCGACGTGCATGGCCGCGATGTCCCGGGCGTCGTCAACCCGGGCGTCGCGTAGGGTCACGCCGGCCTCTGCCGGTGACCCCGGCATCAGTCGGCCGACGGCTCCGCCTGCTGGAGGGCGTCGCCCGGCACGTCGGCGGCGGCACCGACCCGCAGGGCCTCAGCACGCATGGCCGCCAGCACGACCGGGTCGGCGTTCTCCGTGTTGCCCTCGGCGATGGCGAGGAAGCGTTCCGGCCCCACCTCGATGAAGAGCCCGTCGGCCTCGGCCGTCAGCACGTCGTCGTGGTAGATCCCGGCCCAGGTGCGGATCTTGCGGCCGTCCCGGCCGAGGCACCTGGCCTCGATGCGCAGCGGGGTGCGCAGCGGGGTGGGCCTGCGGTACCGCACGGTCAGCGTTCCCGTCATGCCCGGGTTGCCGGCGACCATGTTGGCGGCGCCCAGCATCTCGTCGAACGTCTCGGCGATGACGCCGCCGTGGACGCAGGTGGGCGGGCCCTCGTACGCCCAGTCGAACCAGGCGTCGGCCCGGATCTCCCGGTACCCGCCCTCCGGCCCGTCGACCACGTGCACCTTCACCGGCGGGGCGATGGGGTTGGCCATGCCCATGATCGGGCTGGTCGGGAAGAAGTCCTGGGCATGCTGCGAGATGTCGGGTTGCCGGCGCGACCGCTTGGGCCCGGCACGCTCGGTCAGGGTCCGGACCACCTCCTCCAGGCGCTCGGCCGCCTCGTCCAGGACCCCGTCCTCGAACGTGTTGGCCACGGTCAGGGTGATGAGGGGCCGCAGAGCTGCGGCCAGGCGGCGGCGCGGGTCGTCGTCGTCCACCGACCCCATGGGGGTGTCGGTCACTTGCGCTTGTAGACCGGCGGGCGCTTCTCGGCGAACGCCTTCTGGCCCTCCGCTGCGTCCTCGGTGGCGAAGATGGGCCAGCCGAACTCGAGCTCCATCTTCAGGGCCTCCTCCTCCGGGATCCCCTCGGTGGCCTTGACCGACGCCTTGATGGCCTCGACGGCGAGTGGGCCGTTGGCCCCGATGACCTCGGCGATGGCCAGCGCGTTCTCGAGGGCGGTGCCGTCGGGCACGACCCGTCCGATCAGGCCGATCTCCTTGGCCTCCTGGGCCGACACCTCACGGGCGGTCAGGAGCAGGTCCATGGCGACCGTGAACGGGATCTGGCGCCGCAGGCGGACCGTGGACCCCCCGAGCGGGAACAGGCCCCGGCGGGCCTCGAAGACCCCGAACTTGGCGCTCTCGCCCGCCACCCGGATGTCGGTGGCCTGCAGGATCTCGGTGCCTCCGGCCACGGCCCAGCCCTCGACCGCGGCGATCAGCGGCTTCTTGACCGAGTAGTGGCGGAGCAAGGCCTTCCAGTGGAGGTCGGGGTCGGCCGCCATCCGCTCCTTCACGTCGTCGTTGCCCGGGCCCGACATCGACTTGAGGTCCATGCCGGCGCAGAAGGTCCCGCCGGCACCGGTCAGGATGGCGCAGCGGATGTCGTCGTTGCCGTCGACCTCCACCCACGCATCGGCCATGCCGACCAGCATCGGGCCGGACAGGGCGTTCTTCGCCTCGGGGCGGTTCATCGTGACGATGGCGGTCGTGCCCACGACCTCGTAGGTGAGGTGTTCGGTGTCGATCATGGTGCTGCTCCCTTCGGGGCTACGGACGCCGTCCGCTCCCCCTCATGCGCCTCGGCGCTGCGATCTCGGCGTACGCGACCACGACGTCGGCTGCGCACGGAACTGGAACGCATTCTAGTTTCTCGGGCTCACCCGGGTCGGGTGCGCCCGTCGTCGGGTGCGACGGGCCCGCCGGCAGCCCGCGGTGGTCAGACCGGCGTCGGTCCCGCGGCGATGCCGACCACCGGCTTGTTCAGGGGAAGCCCGGCCAGTGCTCCCGAGAAGAGCGCGTCGCCGAAGTCGTAGGCCCCGCCGTAAGCCGAGGCCATCCAGTAGCCGTGGCCGTCGGCGATGGAGGCCATGCCCACTACCGGGGATGGCAGCGATTCGGCGCCCGTCGAGCCGTAGAAGCCGGCCCCGCCGTAGTTGAAGATGCCGCCGTCGGAGGCCACCATCCAGTAGCCGTTGCCCGAGGTACCGGGTGCAGTCGCCATGCCCACGATGGGCCTCGCCAGGGGGATGTTGCCCGCCGACCCGGAGAAGGGCGCCGAGCCGAAGGCGAAGATGCCGCCGTCGGAGGCCACCAGCCGGTAGCCGCTGTTGTCGCCGCCCGCGGCGATGCCGACCACCGGCTGGTTGAGGTGCGTCCCACCCATGGAGCCTTCGAATGCGGCGTCGCCGAAGGCGAACACGCCACCGTCGGACGCGACGAGCCAGTAGCCCCCACCGTCGATGGTCGGGGCGATGCCCACCACGGGTTTGTTGAGGTGGAGGGCACCGGTGGAGCCGTAGAACCGGGCATCGCCGAAGGCGAAGACCCCGCCGTCGGAGGCGACCAGCCAGTAGCCCCGACGGTCCGGGGTGGCGGCCATGCCCACGATCGGCTGGTTGAGCACGAGGTTGCCGGTCGAGCCGTAGAAGGTGGCCGAACCGAAGGAGAAGATCCCGCCGTCGGAGGCGACAAGCCAGTAGCCGGGCTCGGTGGGGGCCGAGGTCGGAGGCCCGGGCACGCCGGCATCACCGGCGAAGGCGTGCAGCTGGTTCGACGACGGGGCGACCACCAGGTCGTCGGCTGCGGCGGGTGACGGGAAGTGGGTGGTCGGGGTCCCGATGGAGAAGCTCTTGTCCAGGGAGCCGTCCACCGCGTTGAGCTCGTACAGGGAACTTCCCCCGATCGACCAGACCTTGCCGCCGGCGACGATGGGCGAGCTGTGGGCGGGGGTACTCGTCTTCCACGTGGCCACCGGGGCGGCCGTCGTCGGGGTGACGGCGCGGAGGCCGTCACCGCACGGCACGTAGACGGTGCCGTTCGACTGGGCGGCACCTCCGTCCGGGTCGCTGCCGCAGAAGTCGGCGGAGGAGTTCACCTGGCCGCCGATCCCCCCGAGGTGCGACTCCTGGAGGACGTAGGCCGTGCGCAGCTTGCCGACCTGGAAGACGATTCCGTTGGGCAGGAGCACCGGTGCGGTCGACGCCAGGTCCTGATCGTTGTCGTTGTCGGACTTCCAGGTGGTCGGCGTGAAGCTGTCGAGCAGCGCCATCGTCGGGCTCAGTTTCAGGACGCTGTCCGAGTCGTCCGGGGTCGACCCGGTGGCGGCGTTGCCGGTCGCCACCCAGATGTTGCCCTGGGCGTCGATGACCGGCGCTGCGCCACCCATCCACACCGCGCCCTGGTTGTCCTCCGGTCGGTCCGCCACCGTGAAGGTCGACGGGGCCGAGCCGTCCTCGGGGGCCGAGATGACCAGGCCGTGGTACGTCCCGCAGTCACCGGAGTTGCCGCCCATGCCGATGATGACCCGACCGTCGGTCAGCCCCAGCGACACCCGCTGCAGCTCGTAGGCCGGGGCCACCACGGCAGCCGGGTCGATGTCCTCGTCGAGCACCACCGCACCGGTGTAGAGGTCCAAGCCGATGAGGTGGTGGGAGGCGCCGCTCCCGGCCTGCTCCGTGGCCACCGCGAAGATCTCGTTGCGTGCCGTGTCGATGACCGGCGTCCCGGTGATCCCCACCGTCGGCAGGATGTCACCGCAGATCCCGCCGGACGGNNGCGAAGACCCGGTTGGCGTAGATCAGGGGCTGCCCGTACAGACTGCCGTCGAGCGTGGGCGAGGTCCAGGCCGCCGTCGGGTTCGTGAAGGTCGCGCCCGAGGCGTCGACGCCGGTCCGGAGGCCGTTCTGGTCGAACGTGGTCCAGTCCGAGGACGGCACCGCGTGGGCCGCGTGGGCCGGGGCAGCCGTCGTTGACCCGTGGCCGCCGGCGCCGGCGGTCGACGAGGTGCAGCCGGCAGCGATCACCAGGGCAACGGTGGCCACCGGCAGTCGGACCGCGGCCTTGCGGAGGGTGCGAGAGGTGAGGGACATCTCCCCATGCAACCACTGATGGGCCCGGGACGTGGACCGCGCCCCGGGCGTGCCGTCAGATGCGCTCGATGATCGTGCCGGTGGCGAGGGCGCCGCCGCAGCACATCGAGATGAGGGCCAGGTTCTTGTCCGAACGCTCGAGCTCGTGCAGTGCCGTCGTGATCAGCCGGGCGCCGGTCGAGCCCACCGGGTGGCCGAGGGCGATGGCACCCCCGTTCACGTTGACCTTGTCCCAGTCGACCTCGTGCACCTTGCCCCAGGACATCACGACCGAGGCGAACGCCTCGTTGACCTCGAAGATGTCGATGTCGGCCATCGTCATGCCGGCCTTCTTCAACACGTCCGCCGTGGCGGCGATGGGCCCGTCGAGGTGGTAGTAGGGATCCGAGCCCACGAGCGTCTGGGCCACGATCCGGGCCCGGGGACGCAGACCCGACTCGCCCGCCCGCTCCTGGGACATCCACAGCACGGCGGCCGCACCGTCCGAGATCTGCGAGCTGTTGCCGGCGTGGTGCATGCCGTCGGGAAGCACCGGCTTGAGGTTGGCGAGACCCTCCTTGGTGGTTTCGCGGGGGCCCTGGTCCCGGCTGACGAGGGTCGTCTCCCCGGTCGGGCCGTCGGGACCCACGACGGGGGCCTCGACCGGGGCGATCTCGCGGTCGAAGCGGCCCTCGGCCACGGCCTGGGCGGCCTTGCGCTGCGACTCGAAGCCCAGCCAGTCCACGTCCTCGCGGGTGATGCCGTACTTCTGGGCGATGCGCTCCGCGGCACCGAACTGGTCGGGCATGTCCCACGGGAAGTCGTCGGGGCGGGACTTGCCGGGGCCGTTGAAGGCGTTGGCGCCCAGGCCCACTCGGCTCATGGCCTCGACACCGCAGGCGATGCCGGTGTGGATCGCATCCGCGCTGACGAGGTTGGCGATGAAGTTGTTGGCCTGCTGGGCGGAGCCGCACTGGCAGTCCACCGTCGTGGCAGCCGTCTCGTAGGGCATGCCCTGGCTCAGCCAGGCGGTTCGGGTGACGTTGGAGGCCTGCTCGCCCGCCTGGGTCACGCAACCACCGACGATCTGCTCCACCGCTCCCGGGTCGATGCCCGCCTTCTTCACCAGTTCGACCTGGGCCTTGCCCAGTAGCTCGGCGGCGTGGAGGCCCGAGAGCCACCCGTTGCGCTTCCCGATCGGCGTGCGGACTGCTTCGACGATGACGGGCTGGGCCATGGTGAATCCCCTTTGCGAGCTCTGGTCGGTGGTGCGATACCGGCGGCACGGGACGACCCCGTGACCGGCGCCACAGTATAGAACTGGTTCTACTGGCCCGCCCCGGGGCCCTCGGCCCAGCCGCCCGTGCGGTCGCCACATGGTTCCAGCAGGTGGCCGAGGCCGCCGACACGTTCGACGTCGAACTCGTGGACCTCGCCGAGGTGGGCCTCCCCCTGTTCGACGAGCCGAACCACCCGATCGCCCAGGACTACACCCACTCGCACACCATCGCCTGGTCCGAGACGATCGCCCGCGGTGACGCGTTCGCGATCGTGCACCCCGAGTGCGACCACAGCTACAGCGCCGCTCTCAAGAATGCCCTCGACTACCTGCACGTCGGGTGGAACTACAAGCCGGTGGGCTTCGTCAGCTACGGCGGCGTGGCCTCCGGCGCCCGGGCCCAGGCCGCCCTGAAGCCCGTCGTGGCCGGGTTGCGGATGACACAGGCGGTCGGGTCGGTCCTGGTCCCCTTCGTCGGCCAGTTCATCGACGAGGAGAGCCGCTTCGTGCCGAACGAGCAGCTCGAGCTGGGTGCGGCCGGACTCCTGGCCGAGTCGGCCAGGCTCGAGACTGCGCTGCGTCAGCTGCGGGCGCCGGCCATCGGCTGAGGCCCGGGCTGGGGCGGCGTCACGACAGGACGCCCGGCCTCCTGCGGTACCCTTCCCCCACCTGCCGAGCGGGGGACGCCCGGCGGGACCGGCGGTGCCGCCGCCGACCAGGGGGAGGAAATACGTGAGGTCCCACAAGGTGGCCGCGCTGGTCGCGGTGGCAGCGACAGCACTGGCGGCGGGCTGTTCGTCGTCCTCCGCCACATCGTCGGCTCCCCCGCCCTACGCCCATACGGGGCCCGGCGCCGTCGGCGTGACCACGCTCGACCTGGGCTCGGCCGGGCCGGTGCTGGGTGAGCGTCAGGCCACCGTCTTCTACCCGGCGGACGCCGCAGAGCTGACCGGGCACGCCCGCTTCTCCTACACCGAGGCGTCCACGCTGCCCACCACCCTCCAGGGCATCCTGCCGGCCAGGTATGACACCACCACCACGATCGACGCCTACGTCGGTCCGCCGGCCTCGACCAAGGGCCCCTTTCCGGTCGTCCTGTTCAGCCACGGCTACGGCGGCGAGCGGCTCTACTACTCGCACCTCCTGGCCGGAATCGCTTCATGGGGATACGTGGTGGTCAGCGCCGACTACCTGGAACGGGGCCTGGCCGCCCAGGCGCTGAAGCTGACCGCGACGCCGTCCGCCGCCCAGGACTCGGCGATCATGCAGTCGTCACTGACGGCCGTCGAGCACGCGTCGTCCGACCCGTCGTCGCCCCTGTCGGGGGTGGCGGACCCGAAGGAGGTGGCCGCCGTCGGCCACTCGGCCGGGGGTGGGACGGCATTCGACGCGTTGTCCGCCCCGGAGGTCAGGACAGCTGTCGGCTGGGCACCGGTGGGCCCGACGGGCACTCCGTCGGCCACGCCGGTGATGCTGATCGGTGCCGAGGGCGACACCGTCGTGCCGCCGGCACAGGTCCGCGCCACCTACCGGTCGTTCCGAGGGCCGAAGGCGCTGGTCGAGATCTCGGGCGAGGGGCACAACACCTACACCGACATCTGCACCGGCATCCGGTCGGGTGGTGGGCTCATCAGCTACGCCATCCACGCCGGCTTCGTCTCGGCCGACCTGGCCGAGCTGGGCGTCAACGGGTGCCAGTCCGACGACCTCGCCCCGGACCGGTTCTGGCCGGTCGTCCAGTTCTACACGGTGCTCCAGCTGAAGAATCAGCTCGGGGGCGACAGCTCGGCCACCATTCCGTCTCCTGCTCCGGGCCAGTTCCCGGGGTTCAGCGTCACGGTCACCCAGTCGACATGAGAGGACTCCGATGAAGCGACCCGCGAAGCCCGGCTCCGACACCATCGACCTCACCGTCGTTGCCGTGCCGGGATACTTCGCCGCCATGGGCGTCGAGTACTGGCTCCAGCGCCGTCGGCACGCTCGGGACGGCGGTGCCACGGCCGGCGACTACGAAGCCAGGGACACCCTCGCCAGTTTGGCCATGGGTCAGCTCAGCCTGCTCGCCCCGTTCGTGATGCCCCGGCTCCTCCGTCCTGTCACCCGGGGCAAGGGACGATTCGCCAAGGCACTCGTGGGCGCAGCCGTCGGAGCGGCAGCGGTCACGACGGTAGCCGACGTGCTCGCGCGCCGAGCCGACCGCCGCGACGGCATGACGGCTGACGACGGCGCTACCGCTGAGGACGCGACTTCGGCACCGTCGACGGCCCGGAAGGTGGCGTCGATCGGCGCAGTGGCCGCCATCGCTGCCGGTGGGCTCGCCGTCACGACGGCGTGGGCCACCGCCACCACGCCGGAGCGCCTGTGGGAGCGGCGGCTGGTCCGCTCGTTCGGGCCGGCACCTGCGGCCCTGGCTGCCGCCATCCTGGGGTGGGACTTCCTCTACTACTGGAACCACCGGTTCATGCACACCAGCCGGTACATGTGGGCCGTCCACGAGGTGCACCACTCGAGCGAGCGCTACAACCTGTCCACGGCACTCCGCCAGCCGGTGGCCGATGCCCTCGGCACGTCCATCCCCTACGGCCTGCTGTGCCTCATCGGGATCCCTCCGTCGGCCGTGGCCACCGCCCGCGGCCTCAACCTGATCTACCAGTTCTGGATCCACACCGAAGCCATCGACCGGATCGGTCGCGCCGAGGCGACCCTCAATTCGCCGTCCCACCACAGGGTCCACCACGGGTCCCAACGGCAGTACCTCGACCGCAACCACGGCGGCATCCTGATCGTGTGGGACCGGATGTTCGGGACGTTCGAGCCGGAGGACGAGCGCGTCGTCTACGGGCTCACGACGAACATCGAGACGTTCAACCCGGCCAGGATCGCCGCCCACGAGTACGCCGACATGGCCCGTGACATCGCCTCGTCGACCGGGTGGGTGGAGCGACTCTCCTTTGTCCTGCGGGGCCCGGGATGGGCCAAGCAGCACCGTCAGCCGATCGCCGCCTGACCTGCATCGCCATCCGGTGCCCATCGGGCCGGCGCCCGGTGCCACCGGCCGACGAGCGCCCGGACTGCAACACTCGTGGTCACCGCCGACGGAGGGTGAACGATGACCGGCACCGGCACCGGCACGAACGACGACACGTGGGAGCTGACCACGCCCCCGGGCAGTTCCGCCTTCGCCATGCACCGGGACGAGGAGGCCGACCCGCCGCTGCTGATCTGCCAGGTGGGGTCGACCAAGTTGACCTACCGGCTCCGGGCCATCGAGGACCTGCATGCCTGGCTCCTCGCCCAAGGCGACTGGGTCCCCTTGGGCGCCGCCGACGAGAAGAAGGTGCCCACCGAGGGCACGGTCGAGGCCTGGGGTCGCTCCGCCGACAATCCCGTCGGTGGCTGGTACGGGATGCGTAACGGCTACCGCGGTCGCTTCGGCATGTACCTGCCCCCGCTGCTCGAGGCCCTCGGACTGGCCGAGGTCATCCACGACGCCCGGAACAACTCGATGCGGGGCATCGCCGGCTGATCCGGGTGGCCCACCGAGGACCGGCGATGGTTCCCGGGCTCTGCGACGGGTAGGGATTTTCACGTCCTTTTTGCGCCTGGTGGGCGTAGCGTGAGAACCCTGGTCCGAAGGGGGGTCCTCATGATCCGGAACCGTCTACTCGTCGCCATCGACCAGTTCGAAGCAGGCGACGCCGCCATCGACTTCACGATCGGGCATGCGGCACAGTCCGGTGCCGACGTGGTCGTGCTTCACGTGCGCGAGTTCCCTCCGTCCCTGCGGGTGCCTCCGCTCGAGACGGTCGGGGCCGCCCGTGACCTGGTCGAGTCGACCCTCCTGCGGATGCGCGATGCCGGGGTCCAAGCCTCCGGACTGGTCACCTCGGCCCGCGAGGACACCGTGGCGAAGCGGATCGTCCAGGTCGCGGTCGACGAGCAGTGTGCTGCGATCGTCCTGGGGTCGCGGCGCCTGCGGGGGATCCACCGCCTGACCGGCTCCCGCATCCGGGAGCGTGTGGTGCGGACCTCCCACCTCCCGGTGATCGTGGCACCCCCCGGGCTCCGCTGCTCCAAGCGAGCCCTTACGACTGCGTTCAGCGGCGGCGTCCGCTCCTGACCGGCACGCCCGGGAGAAGAAGGGGGTTCCTCAGGCGGGCGTCGAACGACGCTTCCTCGGTGCACGTTGGCACGACGGGCAGAAGTGCGTGCCCCGTCCCCCCACCGTGGTCTTGACGACCGCCGTCCCGCACCGCCGGCACGGTTGCCCGGTCCGTCCGTACACGGCAGCCACGTCGAGGTACCCGCCGCGGTCGCCGCGGGCGTCCACGTAGTCGCGCATGGTGGAACCACCACGGGCAACGCCCTCGGACAGGACGGTCACGATCCCCGCGTGCAGTGCCACCACGCCCGTGCGCTGTAGCGCCCCACAGCGGCGCTCGGGGTGGAGGCCGGCCTGCCAGAGTGCCTCGTCGGCGTAGATGTTGCCCACACCTGCCACCACCCCCTGATCCAGCAGGGCGGCCTTGATCCGGAGGCCGGGGTGCCGACGCAGTGCCACGGTCAGTGCCTCGACGTCGAATGCCGGCCCCAGCGGCTCGGGACCCATGCGGGCCAGCAGCGGATCGGCGACCACCTCCGCCGTGGGGAGCACCACCATGCGACCGAATTTGCGGTGGTCGTTGAAGACCAGCCGGGACCCGTCGTCGAGGTCGAGCACGACCCGGGTGGCCGAGGTCTCCTCCACCGACGCCTCATCGGAATCCACCGGGTCGAGCAGCAGCTGGCCGGTCATCCGCAGGTGGACCAGCAGGCTGACCCCGCCATCGAGGTCGAGGCCGAGTACCTTGCCCCGACGCCAGACGCCGGTGACGGGCCGGCCGAGCATGTCCATAGGCTCCACACCCCGCCCGGTCAGGCTCTTCGACCACGTCGACCGGAGGCCCACGACCGAACGGCCCACCAGGAGCGCGTCGAGCTGACGCCGGATCGTCTCGACCTCGGGGAGCTCGGGCACGCCTTCTCCTTACGCTCTTCCCACCATCGGCGCAGGCCGGGTGCGGTGGCTCAGGAGTGCGCGGCCAGGAACGGCGCCACCCGGTCCTTCGGGCGGCCGATGATGGCCGCGCCGGCGGCAACGAGTACCGGGCGCTGGATCATCTCGGGATGGGCAGCCAGCACCTCGGCCACCTGCTCGGGTGTCTGCACGTCGCCGTCGGACAGGCCGAGCTTCTCGAAGTTGGCGTCCCGCCGCACGAGTGCCGTTGGCTCGTCCTCGAGGATGGCGAGCAGCTCGCGCAGCTCGTCAACCGTGGGGTGCTCGGCCTTCAACTTGTAGCGGCGGATGTCCACACCGATGCCCAGTTCGTCAGCCGCCTCGGTGGCCGCCCGGGAACTCGAACAGTTCGGGTCGTGGTAGATCGTGATGTCAGCCATGTCGGCGAAGCTAGTGCCTCGACCATGACCGCGGTCCCCACGGGTACTCGATCGGCATCCGTGCTCGCCGCACCCGGTCGTGGGTGGCCGTGCGCGCAGCGCCCGTTGGTATCGCTGGGGCACGCACACTCGGTGCGGGGCTACCACTGGGTCTTGGGCCGTGGCTTCCCCTGAGGACTTCATTCTGCCGACGGGGGCTGATTTTCGAGCGTCACCTACTGACACATCGAGGGAGTGATCGCCAACCACTGTGACAGACCGCCATTTGGGCCTTTCCGTCTATCGTGCTCTTGGCCCGGCCAAGGACCCTTCAAGATGTCCGCCCCTCTGCTGACGCCCGGAGGATTCATCGATACCTCAGGTAGGTCCGATATGACCCGGCAACAAGAGGAGGTTCTCGATGCGAAAGGGATCGCTCCAAGTTGCCAACAGCGCCTTGACATCGGGAAAAGCAATGGGTGATTCGGCCATCGTGGAGATCAGATGAACGGAGTAGTTCCGCTCCTGAAACCAGTTCAGGTAATCGGAAAGCGAACAATCGCTGACTCGCTTGAGCATCTCTTCACTAGCTTCGGTCACGACTACAGGTCGGTGCTCCTCGATGAGACCTGCCATGCCTCGGACAACTCGGGCCTCGGCACCCTCAACATCCATCTTCACGACGTCGATCGAACCTTTGATCAAGTCGTCACCGCGCATCACCGGAACGATTTGTCCCCAGCCCCCCACCAACTCACTCTCCGATGCCCCGGCGAGACTTCCGTTCGAGCCCAGGTGGTTGACGAAGTGCGACCAACCGTTGCTCTCGGCCAAGGCGATGGGAAGCAGTTCAACATTGTCGAACTGATTGATCTCTGCCGTTCGCAGGATCAGCCGACAGTTCTCCGAGTTCGGCTCGACTGCGATCACGCGACCAGAGCTACCGACGAGATCGGCGCTGAGAGCAGTGAAAAAGCCGACGTTCGCCCCTATGTCCAGCACCGTCATTCCGGGGCGAATGACGTTGCGCAGGACCCGGGTTACCTCAGGCTCATACTCGCGGTTACGAATCATCGGCTCGGATACCGAGTTGTCGGCGGTGTCGAGCGCGATCTTCACACCATCTACAACGACTTC
This sequence comes from Acidimicrobiaceae bacterium, assembly GCA_003164095.1. Lineage (GTDB taxonomy): Bacteria > Actinomycetota > Acidimicrobiia > Acidimicrobiales > RAAP-2 > Bog-756. The sequence continues at coordinate 103,061 of PLRX01000030.1, forward strand.
GACAACATCCTGCTGACCGAAGCGGACGGACAAAGGTGACGGTGCGCTGTGTTGATCCAATGCCGCGAGCATCGCCCTCACCGAATGCAGTCCATGGACGCGGTTTGATCCCACGGCGCGATACGCCGTGCTCTCGAGTTTCAGATCTCCTGGAAGGGGATTGGGATATGCGAGCCTCATGAGGCCCCGGAGGCTCATCCGTGGGTCTCCGACCGCAGGCCGAATCCGCCATTTGGCCATGAACCATGCCAGTCCCACGCGTGTTCGGATTCTGCGGATCATGTCCGTGGCAGAGTACCCCTGCGGCGGAAACGCCGGAACCCATGTTGTCGCGAGGCGAACCGCCAGGGAGTCCCAGTCCCGGAGTGCGTGCCGCCTGTGTCCAAATCGATCTACGAAGTGCCTCAGATCGCCGTCCGGTGTCACCGCCGAGGTGGTGGACCGGTTCAACACCCGGTTCGATCCTCGCTGCCAGGTGGGTGGGATACTCGGTTCGTGGGATCTTCCGGTCAGCGCCCTCGCAAGAAGAGCAGCCAGCAGTCTCGGCCCGCTCCGTCGAACAGGCGTTCTCCAATGGTGCCGACCTACTCACCCCTGACGCCTGAAGTTCAGATCGAGGGCATGGGACCATTCGCCGAGGGCCTGAAGCGCATGGTCACTAGCTGGGGGCGGCGGCGATAGCCGGTGGGACCACGACCGACTCAGTGGATGACCGCGGCGGGGCTGTTCGGAAGCATCGCGCTGGCTGCCCTTCTTTCTGGAGTCAGCATCGCCCGAAGCCACGTTCAATCATCCCCTCCGCCGTGGGTGTGGTTCGTCTTCGCTGCACTCTTCGGCATCGCGACGGCTGAGGCTGTTCGCCGAGCAGCAAGGGACAGGCGGAAGCTGCGCTCGAAGTCACTGTGATCATCTGGTTCAGGTGCCTCAGGTGTGTCCTCCGTTGACGGCGACAACCCTGTCCCCTATCAGGTTGGGCGGGCACCATCGAGGACTGCCAACCCAGCCAGCTCAGGGTGCCGCCGTGTTTCCCGCGAGCGTCCAGCCGACGAGAGCGTTGGCGTGCCCGTGACCCATCCCGTACTCGGACTTGAGGAATGCGACGATCGACATGTGCTTCTCAATGCCACAGTCGGCGATGATCTTCTGCCAATCCGCAATTGAGCGGCCGTAGTTCCTCTCGATCGATGGGAAGTAGGAAGCGGGTCCCTGTTTCGGCCATGGTGGAGAGTGTTCCGTCACGAATGATGCCTCGCTTCTCGATGACTACGCGTGCGGCACCCAGTGTTTCACCATCGAACCGTTACCTGTCCCGAACACTGCCGGTTGGGTGGGGCGGACCAGCACATGTGGATGTGTCGTGCGTCGGGCTTGCCGTGGAATGGTCGCGACGCCGGGAGCGTGAGGCGCGTGGCGGTCCTGATGACGGGGGGGGACCCACTTTCTGGACCCGCCGGTAGCATTTGGGCGTGGAAGGCACTCGCCCGACGTTGATCTACGACGGTGATTGCGGCTTCTGCACCACGTCTGCAAACTGGGTATCTCGACGGTGGAAGGATCCGGATTCGCCTAGAGCCGTCCCGTGGCAGCAGCTTTCAGTGGAGGGCGCGGCGGAGCTGAAGTTGGGCACTGACGATTTTGCTCGATCGGCGTGGTGGATCGATGGTGGCCGCGTGGAGGGCGGGTCCCGTGCCGTCGCCCGTGCGCTCGTGGCCACACATGGCCCCTGGGCTCCTGTTGGATGGATCCTTCTCGTCCCTCCGATCTCCTGGATTGCTCCGCTGGGTTATCGATTGGTTGCCCGCTACCGCTACCGGCTTCCCGGTGGGACTCCGGACTGCAACGTGTGCACGAGGTTCAAGGCACTTCCACATGCGGTACGTACGGCCTTGCGACGCGGTTTCCGTGGACCGACCGGTCGCGCAGCTCCACACGACCCAGCCCACGTAGTCCGAGATCGGGTCCCCGCGGGTTGGGACCGAGCCGACCGATGTTCGTCGAGTCCGGGCTGCGACTGGTCGACTCCCCGGGGTTCCCCGACATGTACAAGGTCGAGGCCCTCGCGGCCGCTGACTCGCTCGAGGCGCTGAAGGCGCCGTCCGCCGCTGGTGCGTGGAGCTACCCGTCACCTGCCCCCGTGATCGCGCTAGGAGAACGTACCGGCCGCTACGTGGTCGCCGACGACGTGCCCGCAGGCGAGTCGATCTCCGCCGAGGACTACGCCGTCGCACTCGTAGCCGAGATCGAGGAGCCGGCCCACACCGGGCGCCGGTTCACCGTCGACAGCTGAGGGCGTCAGTGGGCGGGAGTCAGCGAGTCGAGGGTGATGGTCATCGCCTCCGAGTACCGCACCGCTCCGAGCGGTCCGGACTGCTGTCTCAGGTCGACGGTCTCCCGTTGCCGGAGGACGACCCCGCTCTGCGCCGAGAGCCAGTAGTCACTGGGGTTCGAACCCGATTCGGCACCGGACAGCACGAGGGAGACGCGGACGTGGAGCGCGGGGACACGCTGATCTCCGACCGTGACGGTTGACGTTCCGATGATCTGTCCGGCAAATGACACGCTGGTTCCGGTCGACGTGCAGGTCGCCTTCCACCGTTCCCCGATCGTCGGGACAGGAGGCACGAGGTAGGCGTCGGACGGGCACCGGATGTCCGTGGTGCTCTGCGTGCCGGCGATCTCCTCGTAGGTCGGCGCCGACTCGATACTGAGCGCCCCGCCTGCCACCGGACACTCCACAAGCCCCTCGATGTGCTGCTCGAACGGCTCCCACTCCATGGTGGCGCACCGGGCATCGGTGACGACCAACTCGGTCTCCGAGGGGAACGTCCGCGTGATGCCGCCGACACTCAGCTGCTCACTCCCCGAGGTCCGGTACCGGTAGACGCCGGGCGGGGGGAGCCGGGCGTCCCGTGCCGACGTCCCGGGGCGTTGATTCTGCCGGTAGAGGCGGAGCGCCTGGCTGAGGTCGACCTGGGTGACCGGGCTGCGGAACACGAGGAACCAGATGCCGAGCGCCAGCATCGCCACGACGACGGTGATCCCCAGACCGAGGGCCAGGAGGCGATGGTGTGTCGCCCACGTCAGAACAGGCATTGTCCTCTCCCCTACTTCGGGTTCTCAGGGCATGGTTGGGTCGATGGCAGCGGATTCGACCCGCGACCCAGTCTAGGGACCACGCACGTGACCACATCGCGGCGATCTTCCCCGGCCGACGGACCGTCGACCGCCGCGGCCAGGTGTGGTGGCTCCCGGCGCGTTGCCGGTCGTCAGGGCCTCCTCATGGAGACCTCGGCTGTACCCGATGCGCGCGCTCCCGCGTCGCAGGTGGTCGACTGGACCGGTCGGAGCACCGTCGACGAGTTGAGCGAGATCGGATGGAGGCACGTTGCCCTCGAGTGGCAATCCAGAATCGGCATCCACGGTCACGGCAACGGCAGATGCCCTGCTGTTCGATCTGGACGGCACGTTGGTCGACACCACCGTCGCCTTCGAGTCAGTGTGGAGGTGGGCGGCGCACGAGCTCGACGTCCCGTTCAGCCAGATCGAGCCCTACATCCACGGGATCCCCGCGGATCAGGCACTGGGCCGGGCCGTTCCCCGGCTCGATGAGGACACCAGGAGCCGACTGGCCGCCGAGATCCTCGTCCGCCAGGCGGACCCGGCATCACCGGTCTCAGCCCTGCCGGGTGCGTTGGATCTACTGTCGGAGCTCCCCCCGGACCGCTGGGCCATCGTCACCAGTGGGGACGTGTCGCTGGCGAGGTCGAGCATGGAGAAGGCCGGACTGCCTGAGCCGGCAGTGCTCGTCACCGCTGACGACGTAGACGACGGTAAGCCCCACCCCGCGCCGTTCGAACTGGCGATGCAGCGACTCGGCACGGCGGCAGCCGGCTGCATCGCGGTCGAGGACTCGCCCGCCGGGATCAGCTCGGCCGTCGCCGCAGGTGTCCGGGTGATCGGTGTGGGGGCGACCTTCTCCCACGATCTCCTCGTTGGCGCCACGTGGCTGATTCCCGGACTGACATCCCTGACAGCCTCCTGGGAGGGCGACCGCATCGTGGTCAGCCTATCGGGTTTCCGATCCGTCTGACCTCCCTGATCTCGGGTGTACCCGATGTCGGCATCGGATCGGAAACCGGTCCGGTCCGGTCGGTCAACGGTGGTGAGGGCCCTCAGTCCGTCAGCAGAGGCACAAGGAGGACCGGGTCCGGAGGGCCTCCGAGGGATCAGGCGGCGACCACGGTGACGGCATTCACAACGGTGGTCGCTCCACCGAACTCTGTGATGGTGACCGAGAACGGACCCGTGGCTGCCGTCTTTGACGCCGACAGCTTGAGCGTGATGACCGGGTACGGCTTCTTCTTGGTGGCCTTGCTCACCTTGACGGACACGACCGTAACCGCTGGGTTGGAGACCGTCACCACGGCGGTCGCGTCGAGCCCATAACCGCTGATCTTGGTGGTCAGTTTGCGACCTTGCTTGAACGTCGTCTTCGACAATGCCATGACGGTCGGCTCGATTGCCACCGACTGGGACGCGGTGGCCGAGGTGCCGTCGGTGTTCGATACGACGACAGTCACCGTGAAGGTGCCCAACCTCGTGTAGGTGTGTGTAGGTGCCGTCACCGAGCCGCCCGATCCGCTCACGGAAACGGATGCCGTCTGGGTCGGCGAACCGTCCCCCCAGTTGATGCTGGCCGAGTACCCGCCGGACGGGGCCAGGTCGGCATGGGCGATGTCGGCGACCACGACCGGTCCGGTGGCCAGCCCGTCCTCGGGTGAGATGGCTACCGGAGCCACGGTGAACGGCGTGCCGGCGACCAGCTGGACCGATGTCCCGGAAGGGTACGAGACCCCGTAGGCGGACGCACCGAACGCCAGGGTGGCGAAGGTGCCGGTCGAGCCCGTGATCGGGGTGAAGTCGGTCCCGACGGTCGGTGTGCCGACGGTGGTGACCTCGAGTGTGCCACCGAGGGCGATGCCCGGTCCGGCGATCCCGCCCGCGGTTCCGTTCACCGTGACTCCCAACACACCCGTGTTGGTGAGTGTGGAGCCGCCCGAGATCGCCAGCTTGCCGCCGTTAGCGACCTGCACCGTCCCGGCGTTGGTGGTGAGGGTGCCGGCGTCCTGGTCGGCCGTGCCGGCCGGTCCGCCGGTCCCGATGGCCAGGGTGCCGCCGGCCTGGTTGGTGATCGGGACCCGCAGCAAGCTGACGTTGCTGTTGGAGGCCCCGTAGGTCTGGAGGGTGCCGCCCGAGGCGATCGTCAGGGAGCCGCTGCCGTTGAGGAAGGCGCTGCCGTTTCCGGTGGGCTGTTCCACCAGGGTGCCGTCATCGGTCACCACGCCGCTCAGGGCCAGGGTGGAGTTGCCGCTCGAGGACTCGTTGGTGACGGTCTGGCCCACCGGGATGGTCCCCGACAGGGTCACGTCGCCGGTGTCGAGGAACGACCCCGTGCCGGCGCTGTCGACCAGCGAGCCGCCGGTCATCCCCAGCGGGTCGCCCGTCTCGGTGCCGCCCGATTCGGTGAACGTCCCGCTGCCCTGGGAGTAGGTCCCGTTGTTGACGATCGTCCCGCCGGTGCTGGTGAAGCTGCTGCCCCCGTTGAGAGCAATGGATCCGGTGCTCGACACGGTCACGGTCCCGGCGTTGGAGGTGAGGGTGCCCTCGTCCTGGTCAGCCGTGCCCGCCGGTCCGCCGGGTC
>PLRX01000111.1 GCA_003164095.1 Acidimicrobiaceae bacterium
AGCGGTTGATTGTCGTCTTCATGTTCGGGGCTCGTTTCCCCGCCCTCAGTTCAATGAATCAGCAGCTCGTTCTGCCTCACATCAGGTTTACACAGAGGGGGATGTACCAGCCGATGAAGAAGATCCGTGGCATGGCACCCACGTCATGGAACACCGGGAGCATGAAGTAGGGATCCTCCCCCGGCGACTGCTCATCGTTGCGGTCCCAGGGGAACGGCTCGTAAAGCACCTCGGTGAGGTCCGGCCGGCGATGGAGGATCTCGTTGCAGACGGCATGCGAGCTGGCGATTCGGGACTCACCACCGGACTTGGCCTTCTCCAGGCACAGGAGTCCGACGATGTCGGCCCCGTCGGTGTGGAAGTCCTGGCGCCGGTTGGTCCGATAGAAGCGGACGCTCGGATCGGTGCGAGCCACCCCCTCGTCACGGACGTGGCCGAGCAGCGTGGCATCGGCGTCCTGGCCCACCGGAGTGCCCAGCTGGAGTCCGAGGCCGACGTAGGCCAGCTCTGTGGCTTCGGACGTGAGCAGGTCGATCGGGAAGCCGCGCAGAAGAACAAACCCCAGGCCCCGGTCGATCACCTCGACCCAGCGGGCGACCATTGACCGAAGCTCGGGAAGGTCGAAGTCCCGGTGCTCGAGAGTCGAAACGGACCTCCCCACAGCCACGGCTCGCTGGGCAGCTCCAACGAGCGCTGCCCGTTCGGATTCACTGAAGTCGAAGCGCCACTGGGTGGCGTCGGCCACGTCAGCCGCAGTCCACACCGCGCCCGATCGAACGGGCTGTCGGCCGGTCACAGCCACCGTCCCACTCCCACCACCGAGCAGATGCCCATGGGGGGCGGAACGTGCAATGGCCAGCCTTCAGTCGCTTGCGGCATAGAGGACTCAGGCCCGGGCCCGGATGAAGGCATTGGACACCGCACCATCCATCTCGACCAGCGTTGCCTCCAAGTCGATGTCAGCGGGGATCTCGACGTCCTGGGCCAGATGCTCCAATGCCGCCCGGTCATGGATCAGGGTCGGCGTGATCTCGACGTCGGTGAACCCGGCGGCTGCCAGCTTGGCCTCGTAGTCCACATCGACGAGGGCCCCGGCCACGCATCCTGTCCACAGCGCCATGAGCCCCTGCAGCCTCGGCGAGATGGGGCGGCGGAGGACGACATCGGAGACGGCGAGCAGTCCTCCCGGGCGGAGCACCCGATGGGCTTCGGCCAGGACCCGGTCCTTGTCGGCCGAGAGGTTGATCACGCAGTTGGAGATGACCACATCGACCGAGTCGTCCGGCAGGGGGATGTCCTCGATGGTCCCGAGCAGGAACTCGACGTTCTCGACCCCTGCGTCTCTCCGGTTCTTCTCGGCCAGCTCGACCATCTCGGGGGTCATGTCCAGGCCATAGACCTTGCCGGTCGGACCCACGCGCCGTGCGGATAGGAGGACGTCGATGCCACCACCCGAGCCGAGGTCGAGCACCACTTGGTCCGGTTCCAGCGTGGCCAGCATTGTCGGGTTGCCACAGCCGAGCGACGCGGCCACCGCAGCGGCCGGCAGCTGTTCGGATTGGTCGATTCCGTAGAGCTCGCGACCGAAACCGCTGCCCGCTCCCACGACGACCTCGGTGGGCGAGTCCTGCACGGCCCGGGCAGCGGTGGCGTAGCGCTCGCGCACGGCCTCGCGAACGGTCTCTGGGTCAGTTGTGGTCATGGCATCTCCTCTTCGTCGGCACGTTGGGCAGCTGCAGCGATTCCGGCCAGGTAGCGGACCGGTTCGGCGACGGCCTCACAGCACATTGTGTAGACGTTGCTGCGCCCGACCGGGGTGGCCGCGACAAGTCCGGCGTCGCGAAGCGCCTTCAGATGGTGGCTCACCAGTGTCTGACCGATTCCCAGCTCGGAGGTCAGGTCCACCACGGTGCACTTGCGTTCGGCCAGTAGCAGGAGGATCGCGAGCCGGTGTTCGTCGGCGATGGCCTTCAGCAGAGGGGCGAGTCGCCGAGCGGTCACGACGGGACCCTCGGTCAGTCCCGTTCCAGGAGCCCCCTCCGAGGCCCGTCGATCGAGGGTGATCGTGGTGTCGTCCATCACTCGAGCAAATCATCAGTCGATACTGATGTCAACTGGCTAGACCAGTATCAACTGCAGCGACGGGTGTTAACAGCTTGTACTGGTACTCTCACGCCTGCGCACGCCAGTCAGCCCTGTGATTCCCGAACCCACGCTTGGGCACCCATCTGCACGGCGTCCCAGGGGCTGCCGAGCGGTGGGGTGTAGGAGAGGTCCAGTTCGCTCATGTCGTCGACCGTCGCGCCGTGGAAGATGGCGGTGGCTGCGATGTCCACCCGCTTGGCGATCTCCGCATGCTTGTGCCCGAAGAGTTGGACGCCGAGGAGGCGCCCAGTCGCGCGGTCGCCCGTGTAGCGCATGGAGATCTTGTGGCTGCCCGGGTAGTACGCCTTGTGGTCGTCGGCTTCGAACCCGATCGTCATCGGGTCGAATCCGGCCGCCACCGCCTCGTGGTCCCGCAAGCCGGTACGGGAGATGGCGTGCTCGAAGATCTTGACCACCTGGGTGCCGAGACTACCTGCGAACTCCCGGTCACCACCGATGGCGTTCTCCCCGGCGACGCGTCCCTGCTTGTGGGCTGTGGTGCCGAGCGGGAGGTACGTCGCACCGAGGAGGCGGTGATGGGTCACCACGCAGTCGCCCGCCGCGAAGACGTGGGGCAGGTTGGTACGCATGTGGCGGTCGACCTCGATGGCACCGGCGATGCCCAGCTTGGCTCCGGCAGCGGCTGCCAGTTCGGTGTCCGGTCGGACCCCGACGACGACCAGGACCATGTCCACCTCCCGGCGTACCGGTCCCGTGGCGGCCGACGCATCGACGACCAGGCGGCTGACCCCTCGTGGGTTGCGGCTGACCTTGTGCACAGTCGTCCCCGTCAGGACCTCCACGCCGTGATCGGCGAGCTCGTGGTGGACGAGGGAGCCGAGCTCGGGGTCCACTGTCGGGAGCACCTCGTCGAGGCGCTCCATCTGGGTCACCTTGAGGCCACGGGCAGTAAGGCCTTCGGCCATCTCCAGCCCGACGTAGCCCGCTCCCACGATGACCGCGCTGGACGGCCTGGCCTCCTCGAGCGTCCGCATGATGGCGAAGGTGTCGCCCATCGAGTGGAGCAGGTGTACGCCGTCGTCCCAGCCGAGCGCTCCTTCGCCGGAAACCCCTTCGATCGGGGGGACTTGTGACACGGCCCCGGTGCCGACCACGAGCTCGTCGTAGGCGAGCAGCTCGTCGGTGCCCGAGGCGTCGGTGACGAGCAGGGTCCGGTCCTCGACGTTGATCTGCTTGGCCGACGTGTCGACCTTGAGCTGCATGCCCGTGGCCTCGAGGTCGGCGTAGGTGCGGTGGGCCAGATTGTGCCAGTGGCTGACCTCGCCGGACACGTAGTACGGGATCCCGCAGATGGAGAAGTTCGGGTAGGCGTCGGCGACGACGACCGTCACTTCCACGGCGGGGTCGAGCTCGCGGGCGCGAAGCGCTGCGCTGGTGCCGGCGTCGCTGCCTCCGATGGCGATGAGATGCACGAAGGTGTTCCTTTCGAATGGCGAGGGGACGGTGAGACGGGACGGTGACGAACCGGTTCAGCGCGTTTCGAGATCGCTCTCGGCCCGCAGGTGCGGTTCGATGATGTCGGCCGCTTCAGCCTTGGTGATGCCTGGATAGAGACCCCGCACCAGTCCGAAGGCCAGAACACCGCCGACGATCTGGGCGGAGATGAAGCTCGGCGCCGACGAGGGGGCGATGCCTGCGAAGGTGTTGGAGAACATGCGGCCGACGGTGATCGCCGGGTTGGCGAAGCTCGTGGAGCTGGTGAAGAAGTAGGCAGCCCCGATGTAGGCACCGACGGCCGCCGGAGCCAGATGGGATCGCTCGGATCGAACCAGCGCGAAGATCACCAGGATGAGGCCGATCGTGGCGACCACCTCGGAGACCCAGTGGGGTCCGGACGCCCGGTGCTTGGTGGAGATCGAGATCGCCGCCTTCGAGAACATCACGTTGGCCAGGATGGCCCCTCCGATGCATCCCACGGTCTGGAACGGGAGATAGGCAGCTGCGTCCCGCCACTTCAGTCCGCCGAAGGCGGCATCCACGAACGACACCACCGGGTTGAAGTGGGCACCGGAGATCGGACCGAACATCAAGATGATGGCGAACAGTCCGGTGGCCGTGGCCGCCGCGTTCTCGAAGAGCTGGAGCCCCACATTGCCTGGCGACAGGGTCTGAGCGGCAATGCCCGAGCCGATCACGATGGCGGCGAGCAGGGCGCTCCCCAGGAACTCGGCCAGTAGGCGTCTCCACAGCACGGTGTCCCGCACGACGATCCCCCCGATCCGCTCTGGTGCTCAGCAGCAGGACGAGGACCCGGGCTGGCCTCCGCCCACAGGGATCGGGACACCCTGGATGGCCTCGGGGATGCAGCATGCGCCGTCACCGGCGATCCCACTCGCTGCCGGCGCATCGGCCAGCACCGTGTAGACCTCCCACGGCGCACCGTCGGGATCGTTCACCCACACCTTGTCCTGGATGGCGAAGCAGCAATTCGTCTGTTCCTCCACTTCGGTCTTCAGCCCCTCGTCGCTGAGGCGCCCGGTGGCCGCAGCCACCTCGTCGGTGGTTTCGACCTCGACGCCCAGGTGGTTGAGTGCGCCACCGACGCCGTGCCCACGGGCGGTCGTGTCTTCCATCAGGACGAGCTTGAGCGGCGGGTCGGCAATGGCGAAGTTGGCGTAGCCAGGACGGAGCTTGGCCGGCTCGGCGCCGAAGAGCTTGGAGTAGAAGGCGACGGCCTCGTCGAGGTCGGACACGTTGAGAGCGAGTTGCATGCGGGACATCAGCAGCCTCCGTAGTTATTTACGAATGTCGATTGATCGATTATCATAGATACATTCACTCTCGTCAATAGGAGGATCGGATCATGGCGAAGCAGGCCTCCACGATCGAACCTGCGACTGCTGACCACTGCTGCGCGTCGGTGCTGGCCGCCCCACTGGATGCGACCGATGCCGCCGAGTTGGCCCACGGGTTCAGTGCTCTGGCCGACCCGGTCCGGCTTCGGGTGCTGAGCATCCTCGCCGCCGCACCCGACGGCGAGGTGTGCGTGTGCGACTTTGTCGAGCCATTGGGGAAGAGCCAGCCCACGGTCTCCCACCATCTCAAGATCCTGAGTGAGGCCGGGCTCGTCCATGGTGATCGCCGGGGCAAGTGGGTCTGGTACTCACTCAACCGTGCTCGACTGGCCGAACTTCAGGCCACCATCGCCGCCTGACGCCGCGGACGTCATCGGCCGAGCCGGAAATGGCCCCTTCCCCCGGCAGGGGCCACTTGGCCGCTGCCTCGATCGGAACGCACCCGCCGGGGTCGAACGCTCGAATCGAAGGGGTTCGAACGCAGGCCCATCACTTCCGGGGCTGGCCTTTCGGTAGCCGAAATGCGCCCCAGTTCAGACGTTCACACCACATTTCCCCAGGTCAGCGGGCCAGGAAGGGTTCGGACACCGTCCCATGACCTCCACCCGTCGACGGAACTGCCGCAGGAGCCCCGGTGTGAACCGGGAGTTGTCCTCCGGGCACCGATCGCCCGACAGCTCGCTGTGGTCGAGTCAGCCGTAGACGACGCGGGTCACCCACTGCGCCACGAGCGCCGGCTTCTCCTCGCCCTCGATCTCGACGGTGATGTCCCGGGTGACCTCCACCATGTCACCCTTGAGCTCCACGTTGGACGTCACCCCGCGGGCCCGGATCCGCGAGCCGACCTTCACGGGACTCACGAACCGCACCTTGTTGAACCCGTAGTTGATGCCCATGAGAATGCCCGCATACTTCTCGGGTACCTCAGGTGCACTGCTCGCACCGGCGGTGAGGTGACTCAGCATCGAAAGCGTGAGAAAACCGTGAGCGATCGTTCCGCCGAACGGTGTCGCTGCGGCCTGCTCGGGGTCCACGTGGATGAACTGGTGATCGAACGTGACATCGGCGAACTGGTTCACCTGGTCCTGGGTGACCTGGAACCACTCCCCGACCCCCTCGTCGTGACCGATGTCGCGCCTGAACAACTCGAACGCCTTGGCTGCAGCCTCACCCATCGTGCGCTTCCTCCCCACTCGCACTGCCGAGCCGGCTCGTGCACTCGGCTCCAACGGAGTGGTCGAACGCTAACAGCTGCCTCCAGCCGGAATCGGAGCTGGCTGGGGCAGCCCCCGACATCGCAGCCTTCAGGACAAGGCGTTCAGTCGACAGAACCGACAGCGGACGGCACGTAGTCCCGGGCCCACGGGAACCCACTCGTCCACCGCCGGGCCCCGTCGTGCCCGATCATGAGGGCCTCGAAACCGTCGAGGCCGTCGATCCGGTCGAGCACCTCGTGGCCGCCGACTGCGAGTGCCGTGGACAGCGCGTCCGCCGTTCCCAGCTCGGGGCCGGTCACCGTCGCCGATGCTGCGGCCGTGACCGCCCGACGGGAGTGGGGGTCGAACAGGTGCTGACCCCGCTCGTAGGTGCCCGACGTGGCCACTGCACCGGTGTGCTCGACGACGCATGCCAGTCTGGACCGGTCGAAGGGGTCGATGACGGCGAACCGGAAGGGAGCACCGGGAGCCGGACCGCCGAAACTGGCGATGTCTCCGGCGGCATTGACGACGGCAGCGGCCACGTCCGACTTCCGGAGAGTGTCGAGCGCACGTTCGGCGGCCCACCCCTTCACGTAACCGGTGGGATCGACACCTCCGGGGAGTGCCCACGGGTCGAACCACCCGTCCGACAGCGCCCAGGCGCGTCGACATGCGTCCAGGACCCCTGCAACCTCGGGAGGCATCACGTGCAGCGTCACCTCGCCACGACGCAGGCGGCTCATCGGGCTGTCCGCTTTGTAGGTACTGAAGACGTCATCCGCCCGATGGAGTGTCGAACGGGCCCGACCCACATGCGCCGCGAGTCGGTCGACGGGGGCACCTGCGTCGACGTAGACGTCGATCGTGACGATGGTCCCCATCACCTCTTCGCAGTGACGGAGTGCACGGAACCGTCGATCGTCCCCTGACGTACCGGTGGCGTCGGTCGTCACTTGAAGCCCAGTTGGCTGAGTGCTCCCTGCAGCGACTGCTCGAACCCGGCGCTCGTGTAGCTGGCTCCGGACACGCCTTGGATGTTGGCACTCTGCGCCTGGAGCGCCTGTTGGATCAGCATCGGGATCGACTGCTGATCGATCGATTGGGAACGCGGGCTCCCGCCGTCGTTGAGCGAGCCGATCGAGACATTGGTGATCTTCGTCCCCGAGGCGGTGACGACGACCGAGAGCACGCCGAAGTTGTAGTTGACGGCGGGACCGGTCACCGACCGGGTGGTGGCGGGCGCGGTGGTCGTCGGCACAGCCGTGGTCGGAGGGCTCGTCGTCGTCGGCGCCTGGGACGCCGGGGCCGTCGTCGGGGTGGGCGGTGGCGGCCCCGTGGTGGGCGGTGACGCACCCGCCGGGGTCGAGGTCGGCGTCGACCGGGAGGCCGTTCCTGTCGAAACCGTACCGAGCGTGAGCTTGGTCGGCGAGGTGTGGAAGGTGAGCACGGCCACCAGTCCGACAGCAGTGGCCCCGATGACGAGGACGGCCCGTCTCATCGCACGCCCACCATGCCGTGGGACCGCGCGAGAACGCGGGTGCACGTCGGCACCCGAGCCGTCGACCACCGAACTGACTGACCCATCGATCGCCCTCCCATCAGAACGAGAACACCTCGACGTGGATGCGGTCGCCCGGGACCCCGGCGTGCACACACGAGGCAATCACCGTCTCGTTGAAGCCCTCGGGCCCGCAGACGTAGACGTCGCTGACATCGAGGTCCGGCACCATGTCCCGCAACGTCCGGACATCGAGCTGGGCCGCGTGCCTGGGCCCGAGCACCTCGAAGAGCCGCCCTCCTCGCGCCGCCACCAGCTCCACCACCTCGTGGCGGTGGACGATCTCCTCTGCACTCGATGCCCGGATGATCACCGTCGCCTCCACGCCCCGTGGGAGGTCCTCGAGCAGGGCACGCAGGGGCGTGATGCCGACTCCTGCGCCGATGAGCACGACGCGGTTCGTGGCCCGGACGTGGTGGGTGAACGCGCCGTACGGACCCTCGACGAAGACGCGTGTCCCAGGGCGCAGGTGGGCCACAGCACGGCTCTGGTCACCCAGGCCCTTGACGGTGACCCGCAGGTAGGGCGCCTGCGGCAGTGCCGACAGCGAGTACGGATGCGCGTGCCACCACAGCCCCGTGGCCAGGAAGCGCCACTGGAAGAACTGGCCGCCCGAGACGGCAAGGTCTGACAGGTTCCGTCCGGTGCACGTCAGTGAGTAGACGCCGGGAGCCTCTTCGCTGACTGCCACCACCTTCAGTTGGTGGCGTACGTTTCGCACCACGGGGAGCAGGACGCGGAAGACGAGGACCATGCCGGCGGTGGCCGCCCACACCACGATCCAGAAGGCGCGGGCCAGCGGGTGTCCGATGAATGCGACGCCGGTGACCACCTGGTGGGCGAAGGCCAGGGCGAGGGCCAGATAGAAGTAGAGATGGACCACCCACCACGTCTCGTAGTGCATCCGTCGTCGGGCGATCCGGATCGAGGTGATGCCCGCCATCACCAGGAGACCGAACCCGACCATGGCGGCCAGGAGGTCCGGGTACGAGCTGAGGAAGACCCATAGTTGGCGCAGGAATCCGGTGTGCGACATTCGGGCGTAGCCGAGGGTGATCAGGACGACATGGGCAGTGATCAACCACAGCGCCCACGGACCGAGGCGGCGGTGCCAGGCCACCAGGCGGTCCTGTCCGACGGCCCGCTCCAACCAGGGCAGCCGGGCGATCAGCACGACCATGACCAGGATCAGATAGGTGCCGACGAACCCGGCGAGCCGTCCACCGACCAGGAGGAGTCCGCCCGGGGCCGCGAGCGAGCCCCGGCTCTCGGCCGTGGCCACCAGCGCGAGCGTTATCCCCAGACCCAGGCCCGCCAGGACGAGCAGCAGGTCAGCCACCCACGGACGGGGGGTGTGCCCGGGCCGGCGGCGGCGCGGCGAGCCGGACGCCCAGGCAATGCGGTCGACCGCTCGGGCCTGCTTGGTGGGTGTCATGGGTGGGTCCCGCTACGTCCTCTGGGCAACGCCGGTTGGATCGTCGTCGCGTTCGTCGGCAGGCACCGTGAGTTCATGGGGAACTCGACGTCGACAGCCACGCCGACGAGGGACGGCGCCGGCGTGGCGCCGGCGTTGCCTTCGCTTCGGCGGGCACCGGCCAAGGCTGCTGGCGCCAGCGCGCGCCGGGACCTCACCTGACACCTCCGAGATCCCTGTCCACGCTCCCGATCATCCACCTCCGGGATGACGATTCCATGACGGCAAGGACGGTTTTTCATGGGCGGCATCGCGAGCGGCCAGTCACCTGCCACGACGATGTCGTGAGCGTCCAGATCCTCGTAACTCGTCCACGTGCCATGTCACGAGTCGAAGAGGGCAGGAACGGCGGCACAGGCGAAGGCGACTGCGAACAAGGGAACCATGAGTATCCAGGTCATCTCAGCTCAAGCGGTATCGGGTCCATCGCTTGCCTCCACTGCCCAATGTAGGAAGTCGATCGAAGAGCGACAGTGGAGCTGGCGTAGAGCCAGCTGTGAATGCGCGGACCCGGGCGCCCGCCCCGGTCCCCTCGATTGTCGTTCAGCCGGCGGCCAGCACTGTGACGAAGTCCCGGGTCCACCCCACCTGGTACTGGCCCGCCGGGCGGTTCTGCCCGGGGACGCCTGGCGTAAGTGACCCTCCAGGGGTGGCCGCCCATGCCAACTGGACCCATTCCGGATTGATGTCGAGCTCCATCGCGGTGACCGCTCCGGCGCTCACGAGAGCGTCCGCCAGGTCCACGGGAAGCGCACTCATGCTGGCGGCATAGAGCAGATTTCCTGCCCCATCCTCGGCGAGCGAGCTCCTGGCCACGGCGACGCCTCCACCGAGGGTTGCGCCCCAGGAGGCGATGTCCCCGACCGCGGGACTCGGTTGGCCACCCACCACTAGTGGAGGAAGGTTCTGGCGGACGCTCGCCACCTGCTCGCCCGGTACGGGAACGCTGCTCCCCCACACGCCGATGCGGGCACTCCCTGACGTGTCGATCACCAGGCTCGCCATGCCCGTCTGCACCGGGAAGAGGACCTGGCCGTTCAGTTCGAACCCGCCGGCGCCGGCAGTACTCTCGAATCCGCCGTTGAAGGCCGCCAGCAGTACCGCCGTCTCATCCGGCCCGATCGACGGGCCCGAGTCGGCAACCACAGTGGCCGTGCCATGGGGTGGGTCGGCGCTCCCTACATGGAGACCGAAGCGCACCCTTCCGGCGCGGAACCTGAAGAGCGTCACCTGGTGTCCGGTCGATTCGGTCACCGACTGGGTGTCCACGGCAATCGCTCCACCGACCGTGGACACCGGGGTCCAACCCGGCTGCTCGGTGGTCGAGGTGGTGGTCGGGGCCACCGTCGTGGTCGGGGCCACCGTGGTCGACGACGAAGCACCCGATCCCGGGGCTCCACTGGCTGCCTGCTGGCCGGAGGCGCAGCCGGCGAGCCCGAGGCCCGCGGCGGCTGCCACGACCGCGACCGCTCGGGTGCGTCCGAGCCTCTTCCGGACGGTCCGGAGTACCGCAGGCGGCTGCACGGATGTCGAGCATATGGGCCACCGGGGTCACCGGAGTGTCACTTCGTTCGCCTTCGCACGTTGTTCCGTATCGTCATCTCGCCGTCAGGGTGGATCCGTACCATCGAACTGTGGAACACAGATCCGCTCCATGTACGCGCTCCGACACCGGACCGCCCGGGCCGGACGAGTCGTGTCCGACACGTAGCGCATCCGAACATTCCGGACTCGTCCCCGACGGCGATCCGACGGGAGGCACCGGCCCACCCGGCCGCCATCCGATGGGCTCGTCCCGACGATGACGACCCGGACGTTCACCGAATGGGAGCGCACGGATGACGAGCGGCCGCTCCGCCACGGATCGCGCCGGTCGATTGTTCCCGGCAAGCGCGTCTACCGCCGGCGCCGGCTCGTTGCGCTACTCACGCTCGGGCTTGCCGGCTTGCTGCTCTGGCTCGCCGTCTCCCTCGGCGGCGCCCTGACGGATCCGGGACTGGGCTCGTCACTGAGCTCCCGCTTCGCTGAGTGGGCGCGGGAGCATGGGGGCACCGGCGTGGTCAACTGGGTCGAGGGCGAGTGGTACAGCCACCACCCACCGCCCGTAGGTGGCACGCCCCCCGAAGGATCGATCCGCAAGCCCGCGGCCCTCCCTTATTCCGCTGCCGCTGGTCCCGCTCATCTGTCGCCGCCGGCAGCAATGGTTCCCTTCGCCAGCCCGGCGATCACCGGCGAGGGGCAGTGGTCACCGGTCGGGCGCCGGGTGGGTGGGGTCCCGGCCGTCTACGTGACCACGCTCCGGCCGGACCCGATCCATACCAGCTATGTCGTCGGTGTCGCATGGATGGACACCAAACTGCTGAGGGCCACGCTCTACTCGGGCAGCCAGATCCCAGGTGGCGGGCCCTACACCGACACCGCACCGATCGCTCCGACGGCTGCTACGAGCCTCGTGGCGGCGTTCAATGCCGGGTTCCTCATGTCCAACGCCAACGGTGGCTATTACACCGACGGACACA
Source organism: Acidimicrobiaceae bacterium (assembly GCA_003164095.1). Lineage (GTDB taxonomy): Bacteria > Actinomycetota > Acidimicrobiia > Acidimicrobiales > RAAP-2 > Bog-756. The sequence continues at coordinate 11,712 of PLRX01000111.1, forward strand.
CCGTTCTTCCGCTCCGTTCCGGTGCCGCGTCGTTCGTCGTGTACGCCAACGGCAGCTCCACCGTCGGCGAGTGGGGGCGTGACGTCACGATGACGCCGTCCGTGGCGGCGGTGAGACAGAACCTCGATCTCCTGGTGGACAACGGCCAACCGGTCGCCGGCTTGAACGCCTCCGATACCACCCAATGGGGCGCCACCCTCGGAAACCAGGTCTACGTGTGGCGATCGGGCCTCGGTGTCACGGCGGACGGTGCTCTGGTCTACGTGGGGGGACCGGGCCTCGACATCACCGACCTCGCCGATCTCCTGGCGAGGGCAGGGGCCGAGCGGGCGATGGAGTTGGACATCAACACCGACTGGGTGAATTTCGCGTCGTATCAACCGACGATGCCGTCGGGAGCCGCGACAGCCGCCAACGGTACCGACCTCCTACCGAACATGATCGGGACCCCTGTTCGTTACTTCGAGCCGTACTGGGCCCGCGACTTCATCACCATGTCCTCGTCACTTGCACCGTGACACCGCAGAGGAGCGAGGTGAAGCCATTGGCCGACACTCGGGCGAGCACGCCGATTGCGATGAGATTCGGACCGTCGGGTGCGTCCGGAGCATCGCCAGGAGGAGGATGGTTCCCCTAACGGTCCCGATGGCCACGACGACGACCCCACCGACCAGATCGCCTTCAGGGGGAAGCACATCGTGTTCGAACTTGGATTCTGCGGGCGGATGCCGAGACGCGAGCGTCTGGACGCAGGGGCCGCCAGGTGGACCGGTCGCCGTGTGCACCGGCGGAACGGGCGCCGCGGACCGAGAACCGCGGTCGACCCGTTCCTCCGCCGGACAGCTGGAGGAACGAATCGGGCGCAATGGCCACGGAGGCCCTGATCCCTCGGTGCGCTGACCAGATTGAAGACGACGGGTTGCCTGCGGACGAACGACTCAGGTGCCCGAGGGGAAGATCGTGGTGCGTATCTCCTGGATCGTCGCATCGAGATCCGCTATCACGCTCCGGATCCGGTCAGTGACCTCCGGATCATTAGAGCGGTTCATGGCGCTCGCCAGGTCCATGCTGTTGGTGGAGATCCGTAGGAGGATCCGGTCATTCAGCTCGCGACCGATGCGGGCACGCTCGGCCAGAGCCGCCTGTTGCGCCCGAGCGGCGTCCAGCTCCTGCTCGACCCGGACGCGGTCGGTGACGTCCTCCACCCGATGGATGATGTAGACGAGGCTCGCGCTCCCATCCAGCACCGGCGTGTTGACCGGGCTCCAGTAGCGGACCTCGAGCCCGCCACCCTGGTCATCCGGGCGTCGGATGTCGTACTTCTGATCGTCCATCGTGTCGGAACGGAGGTGCTCGATCACCCGCTGGAGAGATGCGCCGAGCTTGGCGACGCCGTCAGCGGTCGGATCGTCCGGGTTGTCGGGAAACACGTCGAACAGGTGGCGACCGACGATGTCCGCACGCTCGGTCATGGTGGCAGCCAGGTACGCGTCGCTCACGGCGGCGATCCCCAGCTGCGGGTCGAGGACGAGGAAGCAACCCGGTGCCGCCTCGAAGAGCGCCTGGAAATCGGGAGTCGGTCCCGCCGGGTGGTCACCACCCGTGTCGCCCCCGCCGCCTACGGCCATGACCGGCAATTTAGCCCTGGTGCTCCGGTCGGCGGGCCCTGCCCTTCCGCCAGGCGTCCATCTGGCCCAGCCATGCTGCGGGGACCCGCACCACGGAGTACCGGGGTTCTCTACAGGGACCCGCCGAGCGGTTCGCGTGTCGGTGGTTGACCCACCGGCGTGGTCTTCGGCTCGGGGACCTGCTCGATGATGATCGGGAACGCCGCCGACCCGTGGTCGAACGTTCCGGCGATCTGGATCGGGGACACGTCGGGCGGAGTGATCCTCTGGGTGTCCGGCTCGTCGTGCATCGACTCGAGGGATCTGCGCGCGGGTTCCGGGAGCACGTTCGTGAGCGCGAACCCGATGATGGCGGCGACGCCGGCGATCAGGAGCATGCCCCGCAGGCCGTAGTGCTTCTGCAACTGCGGCACGAGGAAGACACCGACGAACGCCCCCAGCTTGCCGATTCCGGCGGCGATCCCGTGGCCCGTGGTCCGCATGCTGACGGGAAAGACCTCCGAGGGAAGGACGAAGGTCGTCATGTTCGGACCGAACTGGACGAAGAAGTAGCTCAGGCCGAAGATGGCGAGGAAGGGCCCGATCATCGTCGTCAGGTGGCCGAATGCAGCCAGGGCGAGGAAGGCCGCGGCCATCACGCCGAATCCGATGAATTGCAGGCGGCGGTGTCCGATCCGGTCCATGGTCAGCACGGCGAGGACGTAGCCCGGCACCGCGAAGACCACGAAGAGTCCGAGCGTCCAGAGCAGCTTTGTCTCCAGCGTCGCATGGGGTGCCACCTGCTTCAGGATGGCCGGGAGCGAGAGCGTGTTGCCGTAGTAGGCGTAGTCGAACAGGAACCAGCAGCCGGCCGTGCCGAGCATCAGGACGAGCATGCGACGGCTCCTGAGGAACTGGCCGATCCCCATGCGTGCGGCCACAGGGGTGTGCGTGGTCGTCGCCGCGACGACGCCGCCGGAGAATGTCGCGAGGTCCTTGGTCGCCGTGGATGCCCTGCCCTGCACCTGGGCCGCGAACCGAGGGGATTCGGGCATCTTGGACCGCAGGTAGACCACGCCGGCCGCGGGGATCGCCCCCAGACCGAGCATGACCCTCCAGGCCACGTCGTGACTCATCCCTGACGTCAGCAGGATGAGACCGACCAGCGGTCCGACGATCAGGCCGAGTGCCTGCATCGAGAACACCATCCCCACCATCCGGCCCCGGTCGCTCCGGTTGGCGTACTCGCTCATCAGGACGGCGGACACGGGATAGTCGCCCCCGATCCCGAGACCGAGGACGAACCGGGCCACCACCAGCCAGATGATGCCCGGGGCGACGGCGGAGGCCAGAGCACCCACCACCATGATGATCGAGACGCCGACGTAGACGGACTTGCGTCCGAGGACGTCGGCGATCCTGCCGAACAGGAGCACCCCGAAGAACGCACCGAGGATCGCGGACCCGGTGACCCAGCTGGCCTGCACCGTGGAGAGGTGCCACTGCGTGGCGACGATGGTCGCCACCGTGCCGATCACGAACAGGTCGTAGCATCGGTGAAGAACCCGACGCCGGAGATCAGCACGGTACGGCGGTGGAACTTGCTCCTCGGGGCCTCGTCCAGGAGGCTGCTCACCGTCTGAGGCCCGGCTCCGATCGCGCCGTCGTCCGGTCCCGAGTTCGTCGTGGTCGTCGCCCCGTACTCTGAACGACGAATGTGGACGGAAAGTAATTCCACGGCAAACGTAACGTGAACAACTTCCGAATTTTCACACCTGGAGAGGCAAAAGCCCATGTCGTGGGTAATCTCTCGGTGACATGACTTCGCCTGCCACAACTGTTCCCCTCATCGACCAGAAGGTCGTCCAGCTGTTCGCGCTGGTCACCGAGGCCCTGTCGCGGGCGACCCACGCTCTGCTGAGCGGTGACGCGCTCCTCGGCCAGACGGTGATCGAGGGCGACCAGGCGGTCGACACCCTCACCTCCGACGTCGAGCTGATGATCTGGGACGAGCTCCAGGCACGGCCGGTCCAGGGGGACGATCTCCGCTACCTGGTGGGCCTCCTGCTCATCATCCCGGAGCTGGAACGGAGCGCGGACCTGGCCGAACACGTCGCGCAGCGGGCCGTGGAGCACCTGGGCTCGGCGATGAGCCCTCGGAGCCGAGGCATCGTCCAGCTGATGACCGAGGTCGCCAGCGAGATGTGGCAGGAGGCCGCAGACGCCTTCGGTGACCGCGTCCGGGTGGCGGATCGGCTGGCCCGTGCCGATGAGGAGATGGACATCCTCCATGGCCGCCTGACCGAGGAGGTCGGCGCGGAGGAGATGCCGATGTCGATCGCCGCCCAGGTCACGCTCCTCGCCAGGTTCTACGAGCGCCTCGGGGACCATGCCGTCAACCTCGCCCGCCGCATCGAGCTGCTCGCCGACTCGCGTCCCTGACCACGGGGCCCGCCATCCGCGCATCGACGGACGGCGACGGGTCGAGGACGGTGCCGCTCCAGGGGCCGCCGGGTCCACACGTCGCACCGATTTCACCCGCGCTAACGTCATCGGATGCTTCGGGATCTGCAGGAGAGAGCGACGAGGAACCGATGACGCGATTCATCGAGAGCACCATCACCTTCCCGTACAAGCGGTCCCTCGGACCGGTCGTCGGGGCCTTCATGACGGCCCTCACCGAGAAGCAGATCCTGGGCATCCGTTGCCAGGACGCCGTTCTGGTGCCTCCGATGGAGTGGGACCCGTCGACCGGTGCCGAGCTCCCCCACGAGTTCGTGGAGGTGGGTCCGGCCGGCACGGTGGAGTCCTGGACGTGGGTGGCGGTCCAGTCGGAGCAGCACCCGCTCGACCATCCGTTCGCCTTCGCCCTCATCCGCCTGGACGGCGCCACCACGCCTCTCCTGCATGCGGTCGACGCCGGCAACCCGGAGGCCATGTCCGAGGGGATGCGGGTGGCACCCAGGTGGCGGGGTACCCGTGCGGGTCGTATCGACGACATCATCTGCTTCGTGCCCGGCGAGTCGGTGGAGACCGAGGGTGAGGACACCGGTGGCGCGGCCGAGCCGGTGACCCGGATGGACTACCTCGCCTCGATCACCTACCGGAACCCCGTCCCCGAGGCCGCCGACAGGGCCACCGAGGCATCCCGGGAGCACCGGCTGCTGGGGCTGCGCTGTCCGGACTGTGGGCGGGTGTACGCAGGCGGGCGTGGCCTGTGCCCCGTCGACGCCATCGAGCTCGGACCGGAGTGCGAGGTGGACCTGCCTCACAAGGGCACCATCACCAACTTCGCCATCGTCACCCCGGTGCAGTACCCGGGCCAGACCGAGACCGAGCCGTTCGTCCGGGCCTTCGTCCTGCTCGACGACACCGACGTGATCATCCCCTACTCGGCCGTGATCGAGCTGCCCGCCGACGAGGTGCGGGTCGGCCAGCGCGTCGACGCCGTGTGGGCGTCACCCGCCGAGGAGACCGAGGAAGGTGGCGGCATGGGCGGGAGCTGGGGCTCGCTGCTCGGCTGGATCCCCAATGGCGAACCCGACCTCGACGACCCCGACCTCGTGAACAGGATCTTCTGACCGTGAGCGCACCCTCGACCGACATCGCCGTCATCGGCTGGGCCCAGACCCCGATGGTCCGGCACACCGACAAGTCGGAGACCCAGCTGCTGATGGACGCCATCACCGACGCCCTCACCCCGCTCGGGCTGCAGCGGGCCGACATCGACTTCACGTGCCTGGGCAGCTGCGACTACATCACCGGCCAGGCCTTCTCCTTCGTCTCCAACCTGGACGCGATCGGCGCCTGGCCCCCCAAGCGGGACTCCCACGTGGAGATGGACGGGGCCTGGGCCCTCTACGAGGCCTGGCTCCGCCTGCAGGAGGGCGACATCGACATCGCCGTGGTCACCGGCTCCGGGCGGTCCTCGACGGGCGACCCGGCCCTGATCTACCCCATGGAGATGGACCCGTACTTCCTGGCGCCGCTCGGCGCCGATCCGCTGACCTTCGCCGCCCTGCAGGCTCGGGCCGTGATCGCCGCCGGCATCGCCGACGAGCGCAGGATGGCCGAGGTGGCGGTCCGGGCCCGCGGCACCGGCGACGTCGAGTCGCTGCTGACCGAGGAGTTCATCCGTCAGCCGCTGCGTCGCCACGACGTGCCCCCGATCACCGACGGGGCCGCCGCCATGGTGCTGGCCACCGGCGAACGGGCCCGCCAACTCGTGGAGCGTCCCGCGTACGTCACCGGGTTCGACCACCGGACCGAGTGCCACAACCCGTCGTTCCGGGCCCTGGACGACTCACCGTCCACCCGCATCGCGGCCGAGGCCGCCGGACTGGGTGACGCCCCCGTCGAGGTGGCCGAGCTCCAGGCTGCGTTCACCCACGAGGAGCTGCTCCTCCGCAGCGTGCTCGGGCTGGGTGACGACGTGACGGTGAACGCCTCCGGTGGCGCCCTCAAGGAGAACCCCATCATGGCCACCGGGCTGTGCCGGGTCGGCTACGCCGCGGACCACATCTTCGGAGGCGGGAACCGGGCGCTCGCCCATGCGACCTCCGGACCGTGCCTACAACAGAACCTCGTCTGCATCCTGGAGGGACGGTCGTGAGCACTCCACCTGTCGCTGTCGTCGGCGTCGGTCAGACCCACCACAAGTCACGTCGGCTCGACGTGTCCTTCGGCGGGCTCGTGCGCGAGGCCGTCTTCCGGGCACTCGACGACGCCCAGATGACGCTCGCCGACATCGACGCCGTGGTGCTGGGCAAGGCCCCGGACCTCTTCGAAGGTGTGATGAAGCCGGAGCTCTACCTGTCGGACGCCCTCGGGGCGGTGGGCAAGCCCATGTTCCGGGTCCACACGGCCGGCTCGGTTGGAGGCACCACCGCCATCGTCGCCGCCTCGCACGTCCAGGCGGGCAAGCACCGGACGGTCCTGGCCGTCGCCTTCGAGAAGCAGTCCGAGGGCAACGCGCAGTTCGCGCTGGGCAGCGGCAAGGGCGCCTCGCTCGGGGCCGGTGGCGCCTTCGCCCCGTTCATCCGGGCGTACATCCAACGGAGTGGGGCGCCGGAGCATATCGGGTGGAAGGTGGCGGTCAAGGACCGCCTGAATGCGTTGAAGAACCCCTATGCCCACCTCAAGATCGAGGACATCTCGATCGAGAAGGTCAAGGCGTCGCCGATGATGTGGGAGCCCACCCGGTTCCTCGAGTCGTGCCCGTCGTCCGACGGTGCCTGCGCCGTGGTGATCACCGACGAGGCCGGGGGCAATGCCGCGGCGGCGGAGGGCAGGCCCCCGGCATGGATCCTGGCATCCTCCTCGCGCTCCGAGCCATCGAGCTTCCCCGGCCGGGACCCGGTGCGGCCGGCCGCCGCCCTCCAGTGCGCCGCCGACGTCTACAGCGCCGCCGGGATCACCGATCCCCGCCGCCAGATCGACACCGCCGAGCTGTACGTCCCCTTCTCATGGCTCGAGCCCATCTGGCTCGAGGCCTTCGGCCTGGCCGAGGAAGGAGAGGGGTGGAAGATGGTCGACGACGGCACCACCGAGCTCGGGGGCTCACTGCCCGTCAACGCATCGGGCGGCGTCCTCTCGAGCAACCCCATCGGGGCCTCGGGCCTCCTGCGGTTCGCCGAGGCGGCCAACCAGGTCCGCGGTGCGGCAGGCGAGCACCAGGTGGACGGGGCCAAGGTCGCCATCGGCATGGCCTACGGGGCGAACAACCAGTACTTCAGCACCTGGGCCGTCGGGAGCTCGCTGCACCCGTTCGACTAGTCAGGTCGGTTGCGCGAGGGTGCGCGACCCGTCCGTACGGTCGGCGTCGGGCAGTCGGTGGCACGAGCAGGAGACAGCGCGATGACATCGACCCTCGACTGGTACGGATGTCCGACCTTCCGGCTCCGGACCGCCGGACTCACCGTGTTCCTCGACGCCTACATCGAGCCGGTCCGGCGCGCCCTGCGGGAGCGTGCCCCGGGCGTCGAGCTGTTGGAGCCCCCCTACCTCGCTGCGACCCCGCTCTTCGAGGGCCTGGACCGCCGGCCGCGCTGACCGGACTCCCGACTCAGTACGCGGCACCCGGATGGTTGACCAGAACCGTCCTGCCGCCCGGATCCGTCACCCGGATCTCGTCGATGGAGGCGTACCGTGCGGCACATCCCATGGTCGCCACAACCGGTGCGTTGCTCGAGGCCCGGTAGCTGCCCGCTGTCCACCAGTACCCTTCGGTGTTCGACATCGAGACGGTGTACGTCTGCCCCGGTCGCAGCCCCTGCTCCTTGACGGTCAGCGACGTGCCCCACGACCTCTGCTCGAGGACGACCGACGCCGTGACTCCCGGGGCTCCGCTCAGTGCGACCGTTCTCGTGGGTACTCCGGGGCGGTCCACCAGCGCGAGCGACAGCACGACCGCCAGCACGAGGGCCGCAGCCGACGCGCACGCGACGCCGACGTGCCGGACCTTCCGTCGGCGCCGGTCGAGTTCGTCCTCGGTACGCAGGCCCGACAGGACGGCGTCGGTCAGGTGCGGGGGCACCGACGCTGCCTCGGCAGGACGGCTCCTTTCCGCCCACGTGTCGAGGGCCCCGACGGTCGCGCGGAGCTCCGTGCTGATGGCCCGGCACTCCTCGCAGGTGGCCAGGTGGACCTCGAGCTCGGCCTGCTCGTCGGCATCGAGTGCGCCGAGCGCCGACATCGCCGACTGGCCGCGTCGCGCCATGCACGTCGTGCCGGTCACTGCTCCCACCCCTCTTCGTTGAGCAGCACCCGCAGCGAGCGGAGCGCGTAGAACGCGCGGCTCCGCACCGTTCCCTCCGGGATCTCCAGCAGTGCGGACACCTCGGGACCCGAGCGCCCGTTGAAGTACAGCTCGTGGATGACCCGCCGATGGTCCTCGTGGAGGCGTCCGAGCGCAACGTCGACCTGCCACGACACGATGGCGTCCTCGAGTCCGTCCGCGGTCGGGACGTCGGTCTCGTCATCCATGACGCCGGTGGCCATCCTTGACTGCTTCCCGATCAGGTCGATGATCGCACGGCGTTCGATCGTGAAGAGCCAGGTGCGGAGCGACCCCCGGCTCGGGTCGAACTGCGCACGCGATCGCCACGCCCGGACGAACGTCTCCTGCACGGCATCGTCGGCGAGACCCGAGTCGAGCAGCGAACGGCGTGCGAACCCGAGCATCTCGCCGCCCATGGCGAGGAACGCGTCGCGCAGCACGTCCTCCGTGATCGCCCCGGGCTCCGACCGGCCGCGAGCTCTCCACGGTCGCACACCCCGCCCTTCACCAGGGTCCGTCATGTGCACAGGATCCTCCGTCGACCCCGGGTGCGCCCGCACCTGGACACCGTCAATTGTGCATGTGGGCCCGAGTGCTCCCACCTCGTGGCCCTCGTGCCACTTCCTAGTACCCGGATCCACCCCGGGTGCCTCCCGCAGCGGTCGTCGTGGTCGAACTCCCACCGGACGCTGGCCCCGAGGTGCTCAGCACGAACCAGGTGCCGTCGACTCCCTGTCCCTTGTCCGTGCCCGGGGCCGTATCGCCCTGGAAGTAGTACAGCCGATGACCCCTGTAGGTGACCTGGGACGTTCCGTCGGGCCGCATGGCGGTTGCGAGGGTTCCCGACGCTCCGGACGGGAGCGTCGGTGTGGCCCCGGCTGACGCCAACAACGGGGGCCAGGCCACCGCACACTGTCCCGTGCAACTCGTGGAGGTCGACGTGTCTGCCGTGAAGTAGTAGAGGGTTCTTCCGTGCGGTCCGGTCAGTACGGATCCGACAGCCGGGAGCGTCGCCGATCCGAGTTTGAACGAGGCAGTCGGGTCGGTCGACCCGGCGGGCGATGCCTTCGTGGTGGTCGAGGCACTCTGCGCCGATCCGCACGCAGCAACAACTACAGCGATCGCGGCAAGGGAGACGACCAGACCAGAATGCCGGAATCGGCCGGACCGACGGCGTCCGTCGGCTCGCTCCTCCTGTGGATGCGAGTCTTCCGTCAGTGCAGGCATCTGGTTCGTCATCGATAGTGAGTACCGGGATGGAGCCCATTCCGTTCACTCGAACCCGGAACTCCTCGAATGACCGGGTCCCGAACACGTCCTGTCAGCGATCCGGCCGGTCGACGGCGGCGGCATACTGGCCGGAGACGTCCCGATCGGCAGTATGGAGTCGCTGATGCCCGAGCTACCCGAGATGCAGGCCCTCGCCGAGCGCCTCGACGCCGTTCTCGCAGGTAGTGCCGTCACCGGGATCGACCCGCTCGGCTTCACCGCGCTCAAGACGGTGACGCCGTCGCCGACCGAACTCGTCGGCCGCACGGTCGCGGGTGTCGGCCGCCGCGGCAAGTACCTGGTGCTCGACCTCGGCGACGGCCTCCGTGTCCTGGTCCACCTGTCCCAGGCCGGCCGGCTCGACATCGAGTCGCCCGCCAAGGCCACCCGACCCAAGGGCAGCGTGGTGCGGATCCGCTTCGACGACGACTCGGCGATCCTCGTGCGTGAGCACGGGAGTCAACGCAAGGCCGCGTGGTGGGTGCTCGGACCGGGTGACGACGGCCCGCTCGCCGCGCTGGGTCCCGAGCCCGACGACGAGGCGTTCGCCGAGCTCCTGATGACCAGCGATTCGACACGTCGGGTCCACACCGTGCTGCGTGACCAGCGGATGCTGGCCGGCCTCGGTCGTGGCTACGTCGACGACGTGCTCAATGCCGTCGGGCTGTCCCCGTTCTGTTCACTGCGGTCCCTCTCGACCGAACAGCGCTCGGCGCTGGTCGCCACCATCCGCTCGCTCCTGGCCGATGCCCTCGACCAGGAGCGCGGCCGGACGGGCGGCCTGTCCGAGCCCAAGCTGGGCCAACGCTTCGCCGTCCACAACCGGGTCGGCCAACCGTGCCCGCGCTGCGGCCAGCCGCTGCTCCGGGTCTCCTACGAGTCCTACGAGATCGTCTATTGCCGGCACTGCCAGACAAACGGCCGGACGCTCGCCGACCGCCGCCTGTCGCGTCTGCTCCGCTAGCTGACACGCCCTCCGGCGCTCACTCGGCGGCGATCGCCGTCGGCACGTCGAGCTCGGCGGCACGGCGGGCCGGCCAGGACGCCGCCGCCTGACCCCGTCCACACCCACCACCCGCGCCGACCGGTGTGGCGGATCGATCCGGCACCGCCCGCTGCGCGGAACGATCCCGACGTCTACGCTCCGTGCAGGGCCGAGAACGCGCGAGGAGGTCCGTGCGACGACGTGTGACGGGCGGGCCGCTGGCACTGACGCTTGTCGTCATCGCCCTGGGTCTCGCCGCGTGCAGCTCGAGTCCGTCGACGACCAGCCCACGGTCGGAGGGCACGACCTCGACGTCGGGCACGGCCGCTCCGGCGTCGTCCACGACGACCACCACACTGCCCGCTGCAGCTGCCGGGGTGGAAGAGCCCGTCTCCGCCATCCCGTGGTCGCAGGTCGGTCCCGGCTGGCAGGTGGCCCTCTGGGGACCACATGCGGCGGTCTCCCCCGGGTCGCAGGCTGCGGACTGGGACCAGCAGCCCACGACCCTCTTCCTGGTCGACCCCGCCGGGGGCAGGTACAACGTGACGACGTTGCCCGCACCGTCGGGCTACGCCCTGTCCGACTGGTCGGGTGACGGGCGCCGCGTCCTCCTGCTCGAGCCCGGCGGAACCGGGGGCTCGACCTTCGACGAGGTGGACCTGTCCACCGGCCGCGTCCTCCACACCGTCACGGAGTCCGAGGAGGCCTCGGCGAGGTTCACGCGACCCACCGGTCAGGCACTCCTCGTGTGGACGACCGGGGTCGACGAGTCGCCGACCACCCTCGTCCGGACGTCATGGACCGGGTCCGTCCAACTCGACTACCCGGGCAGCTACCCCGGTCTGGGCAGCCTCACCTCGTTCTTCCTGTCCGGGCTCGACGGCACCCAGCTCGTCGTGGGCACGTCCAACGGGTTGGCACTCATCGACAACGACGGGACCTTCGTCCGGGCGATCGGGCCCCAGGGCCGGACCTGCACCCCGACCAGATGGTGGGACGCGGCCGACCTCGTGGCGACGTGCCAGCCACCGGCTGCCGATGCATCGGCCGAGTCGTCGCTCTGGCTCGTACCCGTCAGCGGCCAGTCCGCCGCGCAGCTGACGAACCCGCAGGCTCCCGACTACGGCGACCTCGACGGCTGGCAGGTCGGATCGACCACCTACGTCCAGGCGTCGGGTGCCTGCGGGACCGAGTACCTGGCGCAACGCAATCCGGACGGCACCACCTCGAAGGTGACCGTGCCCGGCGCGACCGACAGCGTCCAGGTGATCGGGGCCCACCAGTCCCAGCTCGGACTCCTGGCCCAGATGGCCTGCGGCTCGGGCGAGACCCTTTTCTGGTTCGACCCCGTCACGTCGGCCGAGACGCCGCTGCTCGGGCCGCTGGTCAACGGTGGCGGCGTGCTGGCGGCACTCCCGTACCCCGGCCTCCAGCCCTGAGCTGCGGGCATCGGCGCGACGCAGGCGAGCTGACACCGTGTCGCCTCCTGCATCGCCTCCCGTGTCGCCGTCGCCGATGCTGCGGATCTTCGTCAGGAACGCCGAACGCCGCTTCCCTCCGGCGGAGCAGGCGGAGCTCTCGCGTCGTGCCCCGGCCATCGCTGCCACCACCTCGTCGGCCGACGGACGCCGGGCCCGGAGGTGTGCCAGGTGGGCGATGGAGGTCGCGGCCGGCACGGACCCGTCACACCCCGGCTGGGCGCGGGTGCACGAGCTCCACCGGGAGTGGCGCGACCTGTGGTTCGGCTTCCGGATGGGCACCTCGGGTCCCCGCGGGCCGGAGCCGGTGGTGGGTGAGGACGTGCACGTCCAGTGGGTCGAGGAGGCGGTCGACGTGGCCTGCCGGCTCGGCGAGGAGTCGGGGTGGCAACACGCCCACTGGGAGGCCCTCCTGGACGAGCTGATCGCCATGGAGGGGACCGACGGATGAGCCGGCGTCTACGGTCGGGCACCCGCAATTCGCCTCTTCACAAACGGCCGTCCGAGGAGCACACTGGATAGTGAGGGATCGGAGCGGATCCCGAAAGGAGGTAGCCGATGGGCAGACAACGCAGAGGTACCTCATCCTGAGTCGGAGCAGCGAGGGAGTCGCCGGGCGATTGCCCGGCAGGCCCAGGTAGACAACGGCAAGCGGCTCGCAATGGGAGCGTTGCAACATCGGGGCAAGGATGTCCCCCCTGGTCGCCATCTTCTGACCGCACCCTGACCCGGAGTACAACTGAAGGCGAGCGCCCGGTCCCCACCAGCGTGTGGGACGGGCGCTCTGCCATGTCCGGACGCATGTCCCCACCACATGCACCGAAGCAACGGATGGTTCGGTCGCCGGATCGCCCGGTGGGGGCCTCAGCTCACTGGTGGCGCATGATGCGCTCGAATTCGGCGGCCGGGTCCACCGGGGGGAGTGGGCCCACCGTGATCGACACACCCACCAGTGACGCCGGGGCCGGGGCCGGTGGCCGGTAGTCGGTGCACACCGGGAAGGGCCGGCTGTAGCCGACCGTCAGGAATGCGCCGTCGGGCGACCAGGCCAGGGGCGGGTGGACGTCGAGCAGCCGGCGGGCGAGTTCGTCGCCATCGGCGGACAGCGCGACCTCGAGCGAGCCGTCGACCAGCCGGCCCTCGGCGCAGAGCAGCAGGCCGGCGGCGGCGGTGCCCGTGGGCAGGTCGGCTGCCGCGGTGTGCGGCCCGCCCTTGCCGGCCAGACACCACCGGACCTGTCCCTCGGCGAGGTACCAGACCCACCCCGAGTTCCAGTCACCCTGCTCGCACAGGACCGCCGTCCCCACCACCGGCAGCGGGCCATCGAACGCGGCCACCATGCGGAACCCGCCGGCGATGTTCGGCCCGACCACCTCGTGGACCTTGTCTCCGGTGTGGAGGTCGTAGGAGAGGCGCGGCGCCGTCCACGGGGCACGCATGTGCCGGATCCTGGTCATGTGGCCGTCGTCGATCGGCAGGACCTGGTTCCGCTCCGCCTCGGCGAACCAGAGGCGGACCAGCTCGTCGAGGAGTTCGGGCCGCTCGTCGGCCAGGTCGTCGATCTCGGTCGGGTCGACCCGCGTGTCGTAGAGCTCCCAGCGGTCCGTGGCGAAGTCGTGGCTGCCCACGATGCTGTCCCGCTCGGCCGCGGTCAGCTGGTTCACGTGGTTGGTGACCGCCTTCCAGCCGTCGCGGTAGATGGCCCGACTCCCCCAGCACTCGTAGTACTGCACCGGGTGCGGGTCGGGCGCTGCGGGGTCGAGCACCGCCGGCACCAGGGTCGATCCGTCGAAGCTCATCTGCGCGATGCCGTCGACCTCCTCGGGTAGGTCGATCCCGCAGAGTTCGAGGACCGTCGGCAGCACGTCCGTGGCGTGGCAGTACTGGTGCCGCAACGCCCCGGCGTCGTCGACGCCGGGGCCGGCCAGCACGAGCGGGTCGCGCACCCCACCCTCGAAGGTGTACCGCTTCCACCGCCGGAACGGCGTGTTGCCGGCCAGCGCCCAGCCCCACGGGTAGTGACCGCTGGAGCCGAACCCGCCGAGGTCGTCGAAGTGGGCGAGCTCGTCCTCGATGTCGTCCGGCTCATCGGAGATGTAGTGACCGAGCTGGTTGTAGGTCCCGTTCGGGCCGCCCTCGGCCGATGCCCCGTTGTCCGAGACGCAGAGGACCAGGGTGTTGTCGAGCTCGCCCGTTGCCTCGAGGTGGTCGAGAACGCGTCCCATCTGATGGTCGGCGTGGGCGATGAACGCCGCACACACCTCCATCATGCGGGCGTAGAGACGGCGACGGGGCTCGTCGATCGTCGACCACTCCTCCACCCAGGGGGGACGCGGGGACAGCGGTGTGCCCTCGGGCAGGATGCCGAGCTCGAGCTGGCGGCGGTGGGTCGCCTCGCGCCACGCGTCCCAACCGTCGTCGAACCGGCCCCGGAAGCGCTCGATCCACTCGTCGGGCGCCTGGTGGGGTGCGTGGGGGGCGCCGGAGCCGTACCAGAGGAAGAAGGGGCGGTCCGGATGGGACCGTCGGAGCTCCGACAGGTAGGTGATGGCGTTGTCGGCCAGGTCGGCCTCCAGGTGGTAGCCCTCCTCGGGCGTGCTCGGCGGCTCGACGTGGTTGGTGTCGCGCACCAGGTTCGGCGTCCACTGGTTCGTCTCACCGTTGAGGAACCCGTAGTAGCGGTCGAAGCCGAGGCTCGTCGGCCACATCCCGTAGGGGCCGGTGTCCCGCTCGTCGCGCGGCACGAGGTGCCACTTGCCGACACAGAACGTGGCGTAGCCGTCCCCCCGGAGGATCTGGGCCAAGGTCCCTGCAGACCTGGGGAAGTGGCTGGCGTACCCCGGGAACGTGGTCGGCAGGTCGGGCAGCATCCCCATGCCGACGCGGTGATGGTTGCGGCCCGTCAGCAGGCACGAGCGGGTGGGCGAGCACACGGCGGTGGTGTGGAAGTTCGTGAACCGGAGCCCCCGGCCGGCCAGCCGGTCGATGGCCGGGGTCTCAAGGTCCGAGCCGTAGCCGCCCAGATGTGCGAAGCCGAGGTCGTCGAAGACGATCACCAGGACGTTCGGCGCCCCACTGCGGTACGGCTGGGGCACGGGCGACCGCGGGGCCTCGGCCATCGACAGTGGTCGTGTCTCGTCGGTCATCTGCTCCGTCCCCTCCCCGCGCACCCGCACGGCGTCGCCGTCGAGGGTACGACGTCGAGGGCGGCGGTTCCAAAGACCCGTCACCGGCCCGTCCGACGGCACACCTGCGGAGGGTCGGCTCCAGGACGGCTCGGCCCGACGGGCACTCCCACGCCCCGGACCCCCAGGGGTGCCTGACCTATGATTCGCGCAGCAGCGACCTCCGCTGCCGGCCGTCGTGGGGGAGAGCGAGTCAGAGCATGCCGTCACCCCCGGACGAGGCGGGTCGGGAGTCCGGCGGCCCCGACGCGACACAGCACCCGCATGGCGCGCCAGCGGTCGTGGGTGCGGGCCACCACCAGGTCACGCTGCCACCGGCCACGCTGGACGTCAGCATCGTCGTCCCCTACTACAACCCGGGAAAACGGCTCCGCCGCACGGTGGACCAGATGCTCCAGGTCCTTCGGGACTCGGAGACGAGCTTCGAGATCATCACGGTGTCGGACGGCTCGACCGACGGGAGCCCACTGTCGCTCGAAGGACTCCCGGACGACCTCATCCGCAACGTCGTCCTGGAGCGCAACGGAGGGAAGGGCCAGGCCCTCCAGATCGGGTTGGCCCTCGGCCGGGGGCGCTACCTCGGCTTCCTCGACGCCGACGGCGACCTGTCCCCTGCACTCTTGGCTCCGTTCCTGACCCTCATGCGGCTCTACGAGCCCGACATCATCCTGGGCAGCAAGCGGCACCCGATGTCGTCGGTCCACTACCCACCGGTCCGCCGTGCCTACTCCTGGGGCTACCAGCAGCTGATCCGCGTCCTCTTCAATCTCCAGGTGCGGGACACCCAGGTCGGCATCAAGCTCATCGACCGGGAGGTGATCGCCGCCGTCCTGCCCCTCCTGGTCGAGCGCCGATTCGCGTTCGACCTCGAGCTCCTCGTGGTGGCGAACCACCTCGGCTACGACAAGCTCTTCGAGGCCCCGGTGCGCATCGAGGAGCGCTTCTCGAGCACCATCTCGAGCCGGGCGGTCCTCGGGATGCTGGCCGACACGCTGTCGATCTTCGTCCGCCTACGCATGCTCCGGTTCTACGACAAGAAGGCCATCCCGCCGATCGCCGGGACGCTGTCGTTCAGCGAGCCCGAGAGTCCGGGCCCGTCGTGATCCGTCGGCCCGGGCGATGACCGATGCGGACGACCGACCGGTCGGGTCGCTGGTCGGGACCGACCCGTCGCCACCTGTCCCGGCCGGTCCGACGCCCCCGGAGTCGTCCGGCGAGGTCGGCGGCGCCCCGCCGTCGTCGACAGCCGACGATGCACTGACCGCCCGACTCCGACTGGTCCGCCGCATCGGCTGGGTGGTGTGCGCCTGCATGGCACTCGGGCTGTTCGCCTACAGCGTGCACATCTACCGGCGCTTCGACCTCACGACCGACTTCGCCATCTCCAACCAGGCGTGGAGCCTGATCGCCCACGGCCACCTGAACCCGTACTCCACCCTCAATCCCTACAACTACCCCCACTACGGCTACTCCTTCTGGCAGGACCATTTCGAGCTGATCATGTGGCCCCTCGCATTGCTGTGGTTCCTCTATCCGCACAGCATCGACCTGCTGCTCGTGCAGGACATCGGGCTCGCAGGGTCCACCCTCGTGGCCTTCCTCTTCCTCGTCGACCTGCTCGAGCGCCGGTGGGAGGGGCGACGCCGGACCCGGGAGGCAAGCCGGCTCCCGGTCGGCCTCGCCCTCGGCGGACTCGTCGCCCTGGTCGTCAACCCGTGGACCTACTGGGCCGCCTCGTTCGACTTCCACATCGAGCCGCTCGCCACCCTGTTCCTCCTGCTCGCCGCCCGGGACCTGTGGTCCGGCCGGAACCGGCGGGCGCCGGTGTGGATCGTGCTGGTGCTGCTCTGCGGGAACGTCTCGGCGACGTACCTCTTCGCCCTCGGTATCTGCGCCGTGCTCGCCCGCAAGGACCTCCGGCTCAAGGGCGTCGGGCTCATGGCACTCGGACTGGTGTGGGCCGAGGCGGTGGGGGCGATCGGTGGGGGCACCGGCACGCTGATCGCCGGCAACTACGGCTACCTGGCGCATCCCGTTGCCGGGCGGACGCCGAGCAACCTGGCGATCGTGAAGGGTGCACTGCTCCATCCCTCCACGCCGTTCCACATGCTGACCTCGCGGTCGTCCAACATCTACCGGATCCTCGCTCCGTCCGGAGTCATCGGCGTGGCGAGCCCGCTCGGCTTCGGGATCACCTTCGTGGTGCTGCTGAGCAACGAGCTGAACGCGTCGCCCGTGTTCTCGAGCCCGCTCTCCTCGTTCCAGAACCTGCCCATGTGCTTCTTCGTCCTCATCGGCACCGTGGAGGTGCTGGCATGGTTCTCGACGCGACGTGCCCGGGCCTGGCGGTGGATCGCGGTGGTGGTCGGTGTGGGGCTGCTGGTGCAGTGTGTCGTCCTGGCCACGCTGTGGATCCCGAGGGCACGGACCACCTTCCTGGTGATCGACGGGCCGACGGCCGCCGCGCTCGCCAGGGTGGAGCCCGGCATCCCGTCCGGCGACGAGGTGGTCGCCTCGCAGGGTGTCGTCGGCCGGTTCGCCAACCGACAGTACGTGTACCCGTTCCTCGACCTCGGAGGCAACGGACAGGCCATCCCGCTCCACGGTGTACCCGTGACCTTCGTGCTGACCGACCAGGGGATCGAGTACACGACCCCGGCGGACATCGCCGCCGCGACTGCCCACCTCGAGGCGCTCGACGCCCGGCGGATCCCGGCGGGCCCGGGCGTCGTGGCACTCCGGTGGACACCCCCGGCCGGTGCGGCCTACCTGACCATTCCCCCGACGGCCGCCGGCTGAAACTCCCAGGTCCCGGCCCACGCCGGCGTGCCGACCCGACTCCGTGCCGCCGGTGGGCCGCGAGGTCGTAACCTGTGTTGGTGAGCCTCCGAACCGATTTCACGCGTCCGACGATCTGGAGCGTGGGTCACGCCGAGGCCCCCGAGGTCGTCACCTCGGCGTGGATCGACGAGCAGCTCGCCGAGACCTTCGACCGGTGCGGCATCCGACCGGGACTGCTCGCTTCCGTGGCCGGCATCATCGAACGCCGCTGGTGGCCCGAGGAGGTCACGTTCGACGAGGCGGCCGCCCTCGCCGGTCGCCGGGCACTCGAGCTCGCCGACGTGACACCGTCCGAGGTGGACCTGCTGATCTCCACGTCGGTGTGCAAACACCACCTGGAGCCGAGCGTGGCGTGTTCGGTCCACTACCGCCTGGGTCTGGGTCCCGAGTGCGTCAACTACGACGTGGGCAACGCCTGCCTCGGCTTCGTCAACGCCATGCAGATCGGCGCCATGGCCATCGAGACCGGCCAGGCGGCCACGGTGCTCATCGTCGACGGCGAGGGCAGTCGACACACCCAGCTGGCCACCATCGAGCGACTACGCCAGCCCACGGCCACCGCAGTCGACGTCTTCGACCAGTTCGCCTCGCTCACACTGGGCTCGGGAGCGGCAGCCATGGTGATGGGTGGGGCCCGCGAGGGAGCGCACCGCTACCTCGGGGGGATCACGCGGGCCGCGACCGTCAACCACGACCTGTGTGTGGGCGACCTCGACACCATGCGGACCGACACGGCCGCGCTGCTCGAGAACGGCCTGGCCCTCGCCAAGGACGCCTTTGCCGCGTCGGTGGAGGCCGGCTGGGACTGGACGACGTGCGACCTCTACGTCATGCACCAGGTGTCGGCGGTCCACACGACGAGGCTCTGCAGCCTCCTGGGCGTCGACATGGACCTCGTGCCGCTCACCTACCCGGGATTCGGCAACATGGGCCCGGCCGCCGTGCCGTACACGCTCTCGACGGTCGCTGACGGGATCGCCCCCGGCGAGCGGGTCCTGCTGATGGGCATCGGGTCGGGGCTCAACTGCGCCGCCGCCGAACTCGTCTGGTAGACGTGCCCGACACCACGCCCGCCCTGCCCGGCCCGGCGGCACCCACCCTCTCCCCCACCCCCGAGCAGCTGGCCGCGTGGGGACTCGACCCCACCTGGTCCCGACGGGTCTCCGTCGAAGGCTCGGACGGCCAGCCGGTCGACTGGCACGTCCTCGACTCCGGACCGGGACCGGCCGGCACGGTGGTCTGCGTGCACGGCAACCCGTCGTGGGGCTACGTCTGGCGGGACCTGCTCACCACGCTCCCCCCGGAGTGGCGGGTCATCGCCGTCGACCAGACTGGCATGGGCTGGTCCGAACGGGGCCGTCCCCGCCGGCTGGCCGACCGCGTCACCGAGCTGATCGC
Source organism: Acidimicrobiaceae bacterium (assembly GCA_003164095.1). GTDB lineage: Bacteria > Actinomycetota > Acidimicrobiia > Acidimicrobiales > RAAP-2 > Bog-756. The sequence continues at coordinate 31,253 of PLRX01000111.1, forward strand.
CTTCTGTCGTCAGGAGGTCGACGGACCGCTGGTGCTGGCCGCACACGACTGGGGTGGGCCCGTCGCCGTGGGCGCCTCCGGATCGCTCGACGTCGAGGCGCTCATCTTGGCCAACACCGCAGTGGGAAAGCCGGACGACGTCGCCGTGCCGCCGCTGATCGCCGCGGCCCGCAGCCTCGTCGACCTCGTCTGCCGCCGGACCCCGACCTTCGTGGAGGGGACGGCGCGCATGACGGGCCACGAGCACCGCGACGCCCTTCGGGCCCCCTACCGCACGGCGGACCGACGTGAGGCGGTCCGTGACTTCGTGGCCGACATCCCCGTGGGCCCGGGCGACCCGTCGTTCGCACCGTTGCAGGCCTGCGCCGCGGTGCTGGAGGAGCGGCCGGTCCCGACGCTCCTGCTGTGGGGCGGTCGTGACCCCGTGTTCCACGACCGGTTCCTCGCCGACCTGCGGGCCCGGGCGCCACAGGCGGACGTGGAGCGGTTCGCCCACGCCGCCCACCTGGTCACGCTCGACGCGCCGGTGGGCCCAGTGGTGGCGCGATGGTTGACCGAAGGCCGTCATCGTGCCGCGGCCGCAGCCGACGCCAGCGCCACTGCCGACGCCGACCCAGCTGGAATGCCCGCCCGACCCTTCACCTCGGTTCTCGCATCCCTCGGGACGCGCAGCCGTGACACCTCGGCCGCCTACGACGGGCCCGACGGGACGCTGTCGTGGGCCGACCTCGATGCCCGGTCCTCGGTGGGCGCGTGCGCCCTCCAGGATGCCGGACTCCGACCGGGCGACCGTGTCTCGCTGCTCGTCCCGCCCAGCTGTGAGCTGCTGGTGGCCGCCGGCGCGGTGTGGAAGGCGGGAGGAGTGCCGGTCGTGGCGGATGCGTCGGCCGGTATCCGCCAGCTCCGCCGACTCGTGCGTGCCGCCGCCCCCCGCTTCGTCGTGGGGACCCGGGCCACGGTCGGACTCGCCACGGCAACGCGCTTCGCCCCCGGTGCCACACGTGTCGTCGTCGGTCCGGTGCCGGGCACCCGGGCACCCGGCACCCTGGCCCTCGAGCCGGAAGGATCCGACTCGAGCGGCCTACGGCATGTCCACCTGGGCCCCGAGGACGTCGCCGCCATCGTGCACACCTCGGGTGCGACCGGACCCGCCAAGGCGGTGCGGTACACCCACGGTGCCCTCGCCGCCCAGCGCGACGTGGTCGGCCCCCTGTTCGACATGCAGCCCGGCGATGCCTTCACCACGTCGTTCGGACCATTCATGCTCCTCGCCCCGTCGCTCCAGATGACGTGCGTGCGACCCGATTTCCCCGTCGACCGGCCGTCGGCCCTCGGCTTCGACGAACTGCTGGCAGCCACCGACAGGGCGACGGTGACGGTCGCCTGGCTGTCCCCCGCCTCGGCCCGCCGCATCGTGTCGACCGCCCACGGTCGCTCGGCGCCGATCGGGCTGGTGATGCTGGCCGGCGCCCCGATCCCACCCGACCTCGTCGCCGGCATCCGGGCCGTCACCGGTGGCGACGTGCGCACACCGTGGGGCATGACCGAGTGCCTGCCCGTCACCGACGGCACCGAGCCCGAGGCGACCGGACCGCTGGGTGGCAACTCCACCGGGCGGCCCGTTCCCGGCTGCTCGGTGCTCGTGACGCCGCTCGACCGCCCGTCCGACTCGGTTCCCGACGGCACCTGGGGTGAGCTCCTCGTCCATGCCCCCTGGATGTTCGACGGCTATGACGCCGCCTGGTCGGCCGACGCCGACACGTGGGCCGTCCGGGACGGGTGCCGCTACCACCGCACGGGTGACGTCGGCTACGTGCACGGCGGTCTCGTCTTCCACCTCGGGCGTCGGCGCCACGTGCTCGACACACCCTCGGGACCCCTGGCCAGCGTGGCGGTCGAGGAGCCCGTCCGAGCAGCGGTGGGCCGACCCGTGGCCGCCGTGGGTGTCGGCCCGACCGGTGCCCAGGTCATCTGCCTGGTCGTCGACGGCCCGGGTCACCTCGCAGTGGCCGACGCAAGCCTGCGGAGCGCGGTGCGTGCGGCTGTCGACGTGCCGGTCGCCGCCGTGCTCGTCGGGCGGTTGCCGGTCGACCGCCGCCATGAGTCGAAGATCGACCGGACGACGGTGGCCGCCGACGCCGAGCGGTTCCTGGCCGGACGGTGAAGGTCCTCGTCACGGGAGGGTCGAGCCTGCTCGGCGGAGCGGTCGCACGCCGGCTCCTGGCCCGGGGCGACGACGTGACCTGCTTCCAGCGACGGCCCAGTCTCACGGGTGCGCACGACGTCCTGGGCGATGTCCGCTCGGCCTCCGCACTGCTGGCGGCCGCAGACGGACGCGACGCAGTGGTCCACCTCGCCGCGCTGGTGGCCCCCCGTCCTGCGTGGGCGGACGCCTACGCCGTCAACGTGGTGGGTACCGAGCACGCCCTGGGTGCCGCCGCCACGTGCGGTCGGCTGGTCCACGTGTCCTCACCGTCGGTCGCCTTCGACGACGGACCGGCGATCGGCGCGGGCGCCGGTCCCGCCCGCTACGCCGGGAGTGACGCCTACAGCCACACGAAGGCACTGGCCGAGCGGCTGGTACTCCAGCAGTCCACGGTCCCCACCGTGGTCCTGCGTCCCCATCTGGTGTGGGGCCCGGGGGACACCCAGCTCATCGGGCGCATCGTCGACCGGGCCCGACGGGGGCGGCTGGCGCTGCCCGACCACGGGCGCGCACTGGTCGACACCACCTACGTCGACGACGCTGCGGCCGCCGTGGTCGCCGGGCTCGACCGTACGGGCGACTCGGACGAGGCGGTGGGTCGGGCCTGGGTCGTCACGGGCGCCGACCCCCGACCGCTGGCCGAACTCGTCGAGGGCATCCTGCGTTCCGCAGGGCTCGATCCGGCGGTGCGGTCGGTGCCGGCGCCGTTGGCGGCGGTGGCCGGCCGCCTGCTCGGCCGCATGTGGCCCGGTGACGAGCCGCCGCTGACCCACTTCGCCGCCCGCCAACTGTCGGTGGCCCACTGGTTCGACCAGCGGGACACCCAGCGGGTGCTCCGGTGGCGTCCGGAGGTGGGCGTCGACGAGGGGTTGACCAGGTTGGCCTCCTGGTACGCCACGCGCTGATCGGACCGTCCGCTCCGGGTCCCTCCGGTATCAGCCCTCCGGCACGACCTCGGGCGACGTGCCACCGGCGAGTGACCGGTTGCGCCGCATGCCCCGGACGCCCCGCAGGCTGAGCTTGAAGTCGGAGCCCTTCGACGGCTGCGGGCGCATGAAGAGGTCCGGGGTCAGGGGTGCGTCGGTGGCGTCACCGCCGGCCTCAGCGCCGTTCAACGACGGTACTCTGGCATCGTACGACGGGCCGACCGCCCGTGGTGCACCGGCGACCACCGAGCCGACCCCGGCATCCGTCCCGGTCATGGACACACCGTCGGAGAGTGCCGCCACCGTCCCCTCGAGGCCGAGGGCGCCGGCATGCAGCTCCTTGAGCATCGAATGACAGCCCACGGAGTCGATCGGACTGAGGGGGAACCCCGAGGTGGCCCGTTCGGCCAGGCGCACGGCCGCCTGGTCCACCTCGAAGTAGCCGGCGCGCAGCCGGTCGGTGCACGCCGGGTCGCGGTAGGCACGGCGGTAGCGGAGGAGGGTCTCCCACAGGTGGGCCTGCCAGTAGCGAAGATGGTTCTCTCCGGTGTCCTCGGGTGACCGCAGCCGAGCCACGGCCGGGAGCCGGATCAGGTCGGGGTCGATCCCCGGCGGGAAGGGGTTGGCCACCACCGCTTCCACCGCTTCGAAACTGTGTCCTTCTTGCCCCACGGTGCCTCGGTGTCGGTCGTCGTGTCCGTCGTCCTGGCGCGGGCCCGCCCCTGAGCCGGCCCCTGCCTGGCCCACACTCTACAAGGGGGCGCCGATCACGGCCCACCGGCCGGAGACAGTACGGCTCCCGGGTCCGGTAGTGGTCAGGCGCCGAGGGCGACGGCGACCGCGGCGCCGGCCTGGTCCACCTCGAGCAGGAAGCCGTCGTGGCCGAACTCGGACGTGATGACCGCGCAGGGCCGCCGTCCGGGCAGCAGCTTGGCCAGGTCCTGCTGGAGCGCCAGGGGGTAGAGGCGGTCGGTATCGATGCCGGCGACCCCGACCTCGGCGGTCACCCGGGCCAGGGCCGCGGTCACCCCGCCCCGTCCCCGCCCCACGTCGTGGCTGTTCATCGCCTCGCTCAGCACCAGGTACGAATTGGGGTCGAATCGCCGGGCGAGCTTGTGGCCCTGGTACTCCAGGTACGACTCGATTGCGTAGCGGCCCCCGGACGAGGGGTCCTCCTCGCCCTGGGGGCGCCGTCCGAAGCGATGATCGAACTCGGCCTCCGTGCGGTAGCTGATCTGGCCGATCTCCCGGGCCAGGACCATGCCCGCCACCGGCGCCCGACCCGTGCCGTAGTAGTCGCCACCCTGGAAGTCGGGGTCGAGCCGCACCGCCCTGCACTGGACCGAACACAGGGCGATCTCCTCGGCCGTCGCCGCCACCCCGACCGCTAGCACCGCGGCGCGGGCGACCCGGTCGGGATGACCGATACACCATTCGAGCACGCGCATGCCGCCCATCGATCCGCCCACCACGGCCGCCCACCTGTCGATGCCGAGGTGGTCGGCCAGGAGGGCCTCGGCCGCCACCTGGTCACGGATCGTCACGCTCGGGAAGCGCGAGCCCCAGGGTGTGCCGTCGGGCGCCGGCGACGACGGCCCGGTGGTGCCCTGGCAGCCGCCGAGGACGTTCGGGCACACCACGAACCACCGGTCGGTGTCGATGGCCGCACCGGGTCCGATCAACGGGTCCCACCATCCAGGAGTCGGATGTCCGGGACCGGCCGGGCCGGCGGCGTGCGAGTCACCGGTGAGGGCGTGCAGCACCAGCACGGCGTTCGAGCGCGCCACGTCCAGGGTCCCCCACGTCTCGTAGGCGACCGTCACCCCGGGCAGGGTGGCGCCGTTCTCCAGGCGCAGTCCGTCCCCACCCTCGGCGACCCTGGCGAAGCGACGCCCGCCCGGCTCGTCACCGGGCTGCCAGGAACGCACCGCAGGGGCGTCCGTCATGCCCCCTTGGCGGCGGCGAACCCGAGCTCGAGGTCGGCCAGGATGTCCTCGACCGACTCGATGCCGATGCACAGGCGGACGAGATCCGGCGTGACACCGGTGGAGACCTGCTCGGCCTCGGTCAGCTGGGAGTGCGTAGTCGAGGCCGGGTGGATGGCGAGGCTGCGGACGTCACCGACGTTGGCCAGGTGACTGAACAGCTCCAGGCCCTCGATGAAGCGGCGGCCGGCGTCGGCCCCGCCCTCGATGCCGAACGCCACGATCGCACCGCCGCCCCGCGGCAGGTACTGCTGCTGGCGGGCGTGCCAGGGGCTGGACTCCAGACCGGGGTAGGCGACCCATGTCACCTCGTCGCGTGCCTCGAGCCAGGCGGCCACGGCAGCGGCGTTCTGGACGTGGCGCTCCATGCGGAGGCTGAGGGTCTCGACGCCCTGGATGAAGAGGAACGAATTGAACGGCGTGACGGCCGGGCCGAGGTCGCGCAGGTACTGCAGGCGGGCCTTCAGTACGAAGCGGGCCGGGAAGAGCGGATCAGGCAGGTCGCCGAAGACCAGGCCGTGGTAGCTCGGGTCGGGCTCGGTGAACCCGGGGAACTTGCCGCTGGCCTCGTAGTCGAACGTGCCGCCGTCGACGATCACCCCGCCGATGGACGTGCCGTGGCCGCCGATGAACTTGGTGGCCGAGTGGACGACGATGTCGGCGCCGTGGGCCAGCGGGTTGCAGAGGTAGGGGGTGGCCAGGGTGTTGTCGATGACCAGCGGGACGTTGTGCCCGTGGGCGATGCCCGACACGCCGGCGAAGTCGAGCACGTCACCCTTCGGGTTGCCCAGCGTCTCGGCGTAGAAGGCCTTCGTGTTGGGTCGGACGGCGGCCCGCCAGGCGTCGAGGTCGTCGGGGTCGTCGACGAAGGTGACCTCCACACCGAGCTTGGGCAGCGTGTAGTGGAAGAGGTTGTAGGTCCCGCCGTAGAGCGAGGCCGACGAGACCACGTGCCCGCCGTTCTCCGCCAGGTTCAGCAGGGCGATCGACTCCGCGGCCTGCCCACTCGCCACGGCCAGCGCGGCCACGCCGCCCTCGAGGGCGGCGATCCGCTCCTCGAACACTGCCTGGGTGGGATTCATGATGCGGGTGTAGATGTTGCCCAGCTCCGACAGGCCGAAGAGGGCCGCGGCGTGGGCGGTGTCGCGGAAGGTGTAGCTGGTGGTCTGGTAGATCGGCGTGGCACGCGCGCCGGTCGTCGGGTCGGGTGCCGCCCCGGCGTGGATCTGACGGGTCTCGAATCCCCACTCGGACATGGTGCGACTCCTTCGACGTGCTGACGGGCGACCCATGGGGGCCGCCGTGGTGAGACCAGATACTGGCAAAAGTTGACCAACTTGGTCAACTACAGCGACCGGATCCTCCGGCCATCGGTCGGTCGGAACCCTAGGGTGGGCCCCCGGCCCCGCGTCCGGTGGGACCACGAACCGAGGAGGACCGCCGGTGCGCCCGTCCGCAGAGAGCATGGCCGCCTACGCCGACATGCGGCGGCGGCTCAGCGCCGTCCTGGCCGAGTTCGACGACGACCGGGCCGCCACCACGCCGGTGCCCGCGTGCCCGGGGTGGTCGGTCACCGACCTGTCCGCCCACGTCTACGGCGTGGCGCGTGACGTGGCCGACGGCAACGTGGCCGGGGCCGGTTCCCCGGCATGGACCGCATCCCAGGTCGAGCGGTTCGCCCCGCTCGGTCTGGCCGGCCTGGTGGCGGCGTGGAACGAGGTGGGCCCGGGGTTCGAGGAGTCGGCGAGCGGGTTCCCCGAGGCCATCGCCGCGCAGATCACCTTCGACTCGGGGGCCCACGAGCAGGACCTCCGGGGTGCCCTCGGCCGACCGGGTGCACGGGACACCGCATCCGTCCAGATCGGCATCGAGTTCATCGGCGCCTCGCTCGGTCGACTGGCCGAGGAGGGCGATCTGCCCGGGGTCGAATTCGTGACCCCCGACCTGACGGTGGTCGTCGGCCCCGGTCCGGAACGGGTCCGGCTGCAGGCCGACACGTTCACCGTCAGCCGGGCGCTGACCGGTCGGCGCTCGACTGCACAACTCGTCGCGCTCCCGTGGGAGGGCGACCCGACCCCGTACCTGGCCGTCTTCGACGAGTCGCCGATCCGGCCGCCGACCGACGACCTCGTGGAGTGAGGCCGGGCGGCCCGGTCAGGGCCGCCGCCCCGGTCAGACCGGCTTGCCGCCCGAGCACCAGGCGTTGGCCGGGACGCCCTCGCACGGGTTGGGCATGGAGGGAAGTCCCGAAGGCACCGGGTGCATCGTGACCTTGGTGGTCTGCGGATAGACCATGCCGGAGGAGCACGGACCGTTCCCGGTGTCGCACAGCACCTGGCCGAGGAGGTCCGAGCCGATGTCCGTCGATGTCGTCGTCCCGCCACAGGTCGGCTTGGTCTGCTGCAGGTTCGACGGCGAGGTCCCGTCCGGGGTGACGTTGCCCTTGAAGCAGTTCGAGGGCTGGCCGCTGTTGAGGGTCAACTCACCGAAGTCCGAGTTGCTCGGGTTCTTGAAGTAGCCGTTGTTGGAGAAGTGATTGTCGAGCAGTGTGTCGTTCATCGGGTCGTAGACACAGCCGAAGGTGCCGGACTCGACTCCGCCCGTGCCCGGGCAGGACTGGTCGTACTCGGGTGTGCTCGAGTCCGGGTAGGGGATCATCAGGAAGCCCCAGGCGCCGTTGTTCGTGAACGTGTTGTCCACGACCGTGTCGTTGCGACCACCCGACAGCGTCATGCCGGTGCCCGTCGGGCCCTGGCCCGCCGTCCCGGCCTCCGGGACGTTCGGATTGTTGTTGTCGTGCACGTTGTTGTGGGTGAACACCCAGCAGGAGCGGGTGTGCGTGACCGGGCTGATGGCACCGTTCGGGCAGGCGCCGTTCTGCGGCGCCGGCGGGTCGCCGGCGATCTGGGTGTTCGTGTCGAACCCGTCCTTGTTGTTGTCCAACTGTGAGTTCTCGAAGACGATCGCCCCACCGGAGTTGGTGCCCGAGTAGCCGAGCGCGCTGTACTCCAACCAGGAGTGGTCGATCGTGATGTCGCAGACCTGCTGGCAGGCCCCCACGTACTCGCCCGAGTCGTTGAAGTTGCTGGCGTAGGTCTGGTTCCACGTGGCCGGCCCGGCGGAGTCGGAGGAGAAGATGCCGTACTGGGCGGCCGAGTTCTCGTCGCCGTAGTAGGTCGACGTCGCCGTGAGGTAGCTGCCCTCGTAGCCGTGGAGCCCGATCGTGGCGCTGTCAGCACCGCCGTTCCACCACACCTCGTTTCCGGAGTCGCCCGACCCGGCCAGGAAGTTGCAGGCCGTCAGGTTGTCGACCGAGACGCCGTTGGCCTTCCACACGACGACGCCGTTGCGCCCCACCGCCTTGCCGTCGGAGCCGACGGCGCCGTAGGTCTGGGCAGCCGGGTCCGAGCTGCACTCGCCGTAGCCGGGCTTGGTGCCGTCGACCACCACACCGGAGCGGCTCATGCCCCGCAGGTGGATGTCGTCGGTCGTGATCATGACCCCGCCGTTGTCACCGTGTGCCGGGTCCGTGGGCTGCGTGCTGTCCGCAGTCTCGTGGTAGTCGCCGGGGGCGACGAGGATCCAGTCACCCGGCTTGGCCGCGTTCACGGCGGACTGGATGGTCGTGTAGCCGCCGGCGTGCCCGTTGAACGTCCCGACGAGGAGAACCTTCCCGCTCGGCGCCGCCGTGGTCGTGCTCGACGAGGAGGAGGAACCGCAGGCGGCCAGGAGGCCCGCAGCGAGGACGCAGGTGGCGACCGCCGTCACCTGCCGTCGGAGGCGCCTCCCGCCGATCCGCTCGCCGATCGTTCCCAGCACGCCAGTTCCCACGAGGCTCCCCTTGCTCTCCCGCACGCCTCCCCACCGGGCGGACCCGGCCAGCGTGACGGGCCGAGGCTAACAGGACGTCCGACCAGGTAGGTGGGACGGAATGGTCGTGACCCGCGACCGCCGGGGAGCAGCCACCGCGGGCACCGGCACCGGCGTGGCGGATGGGCCACGGAGACCGTGGACTACCATTCATCGGAGCGATCCGAGGACCTGGGGCCACGGCCGATGGAGGGGACCGGGCGCACGCGGGCGGGCCGGACGGCCCCACCCGCTGACCACCGTCCTCGACGGGGCCGGTACGACGAAGGAGCCACCATGTCCAACGAGACACGCACCCACGACTTCAAGGTCGCCGACCTGTCGCTCGCCGAGTTCGGCCGTAAGGAGATCGTGCTGGCCGAGCACGAGATGCCCGGCCTCATGTCGATGCGCGCCGAGTTCGGTGCGTCCAAGCCCCTGGCCGGCGCCCGAATCACCGGCTCGCTCCACATGACCATCCAGACCGCCGTACTGATCGAGACGCTGACGGCACTCGGCGCCGAGGTTCGCTGGGCCAGTTGCAACATCTTCTCGACCCAGGACCACGCCGCAGCTGCCGTGGCCGTGGGTCCCGACGGGACCCCCGACGATCCGCGGGGCGTCCCGGTCTACGCCTGGAAGGGCGAGACCCTGGAGGACTACTGGTGGTGCACCGAGCAGGTCCTGCGCTGGCCCGGTGGCGAGGGCCCCAACCTGATCCTCGACGACGGCGGCGATGCCACCCTCCTCGTCCACAAGGGCGTCGAGTTCGAGAAGGCCGGCGTCGTTCCCGACCCGTCGACCGCCGACTCCGAGGAGTTCGCCGTCGTGCTCGGCGTGCTGACCCGCAGCCTGGCCGAGGACCCGACCCGGTGGACGTCGATCGCCAACGGCATCAAGGGCGTGTCCGAGGAGACCACCACCGGTGTCCACCGCCTCGTCGAGATGCAGGAGCGCGGCGAGCTCCTGTTCCCTGCCATCAACGTCAACGACGCCGTCACCAAGTCCAAGTTCGACAACAAGTACGGCTGCCGCCACTCGCTCATCGACGGCATCAACCGGGCCACCGACGTCCTCATGGGCGGCAAGGTGGCCGTGATCTGCGGCTTCGGCGACGTCGGCAAGGGTTGTGCCGACTCCCTCCGCGGCCAGGGCGCCCGCGTGGTGGTCACGGAGATCGATCCGATCTGCGCACTCCAGGCGGCGATGGAGGGCTACCAGGTGGCCACGCTCGACGACATGCTCGAGACGGCCGACATCTTCATCACCACGACGGGCAACAAGGACGTCATCACGTCGGCGGACATCGCCCGCATGAAGCACCAGGCGATCGTCGGCAACATCGGCCACTTCGACAACGAGATCGACATGGTCGGCCTGATGGCCACGCCCGGTATCGAGCGGGTCAACATCAAGCCCCAGGTCGACAAGTGGGTCTACCCCGACGGCAAGGCCGTGATCGTCCTGTCGGAGGGTCGTCTGCTCAACCTCGGCAACGCCACCGGCCACCCGAGCTTCGTCATGTCGAACTCGTTCACCAACCAGACGATGGCGCAGATGGAGCTCTACGCGAACGAGGGCCGGTACGAGAACAAGGTGTACCTGCTCCCGAAGCACCTCGACGAGAAGGTCGCCCGGCTCCACCTCGACGCCCTCGGCGTTCGGCTCACCACCTTGACGCCCGAGCAGGCCGACTACATCGGCGTGCCGGTGGACGGCCCCTACAAGCCCGAGCACTACCGGTACTGAGCAGGTCCGACCGGCCGGTCGGGAGGGGCGCGGATCACCGACCGTCCGTCCCCGCCGGTCGGCGACCCGCGCCACGCGGCCAGATCGGATGAGCACGCCCATGACCTCGGCCACCCGCTACGACATCGTGGACCGCGTGGCCACCATCACCCTGGACCGTCCCGAGCGCCTCAACGCGTGGACGGCGACGATGAACGCCGAGTACCGCGCCCACCTCTCGGCGGCGGTCGACGACCCCGGCGTGCGGGTGATCGTGGTGACCGGCGCCGGCCGGGGGTTCTGTGCCGGCGCCGAGTCCGACGACCTGGCCGGTCATGCGGAGCGCGGCGCCTACGACTCGGGCGCCCCCGATGACCTCGCCACCCCGGGCTACGGCGTCCGCGACGAGTTCGATGCCGAGCTGGCCTACCACTTCGGCATCGACAAGCCGATCCTGTCGGCCATCAACGGGCCCGTGGCGGGGATCGGCTTCGCACTGTCCTGCTACCACGACCTCCGGTTCGCGGCCCGGGGCGCCAAGTTCACCACCGCGCACGGCAGGCTCGGACTCCCCTGCGCCTTCGGCCTCGCCTGGCTGCTGCCGCGCCTGATCGGCCTGCCCCGGGCACTCGACCTCATCCTGTCCAGCCGGATGTTCGACGCAGACGAGGCGCACGCCATCGGCCTCGTCACCGCCGTGGTGGACGGGCCCGACCTGCTCGATCATGTCCACGCCTACGCCCGGATGCTCGCCACCACGGTGTCCCCCGCGTCGCTGGCCGCATCCAAGCGCCAGGTCTACGAGGCGTTCCACCTGTCGGCGGCGGAGTCGGTGCGTGCGGCCGAGGCCCTGCTCGACCCGATGATGGCCGGGCCCGACTACCGCGAGGGCGTGGCCGCACTGCGCGAAAAGCGCCCACCGGTGTTCGGCGACCCGTCCCCCCTCGCCTGACGGTCGTTCCCGTCGGCCGGGAGCCACGGGCGCCGGTTTCCGGGTCGACCTGCCGGGCCACTACCGTTGCAGCCATGCCCGGAGACACCACACCCTCCCCCGTCACCCTCTCACCACCCCGCCGGGGCGAGCCCGAGCGCCCCGCCATCGACCCCACGGAGGCGAGGGCCCGCATCCACACCGCAGAGGTCGCGCTGCTCGACGAGCAGCGGCTGCTGACCGGCGGGGAGCTCGCCGGTCTCGCCGCCCTGCCCGACGCCTACGTCACGTCGCTGGCCGCACTCGCCCACCAGGTTCGTCTGGCCTGGTGCGGCCCCGAGGTCGAAGTCGAGGGGATCCTGTCGGCCAAGACGGGCGGATGCCCCGAGGACTGCCACTTCTGCTCCCAGTCGTCACGCTTCGACACCCCGGTCAAGGCCACCCCGTTCCTCGATACCGACGAGGTGCTCCAGGCCGCCGAGGAGACCAAGGCGGCCGGCGCCTCCGAGTTCTGCATCGTGCTGGCCATCCGTGGCCCCGACGAGCGGACGATGCAGCGCATCCTCGAACTCGTCCCGATGGTCCAGGAGCAGACCGGTCTCAACGTCGCCGTCAGCGCAGGCCTGCTGACCGACGAGCAGGCCCGGCGGTTTGCCGAGGCCGGGGTGCACCGCTACAACCACAATCTCGAGACGGCACGTTCGTTCTTCCCCAACGTGGTGACCACCCATACGTGGGAGGAGCGCGAGGAGACGTGCCGGCTCGTGCGCGACCACGGCATGGAGCTCTGCTGCGGCGCGCTCATCGGCATGGGCGAGTCCGACGAGCAGCGTATCGAGCTGCTGGTCCAGCTCCAGGAGCTGGACCCCACCGAGGTGCCCCTCAACTTCCTGAATCCCCGGCCCGGCACCCCGCTCGGCTCCGAGCAGCCGGTGGCGGCGTGGGAGGCCATCCGGTGGATCGCCCTCTTCCGGCTCGGCCTGCCCGGCGTCATCCTCCGCTACGCTGGCGGCCGCGAAGTCACCCTCAGGGAGCTCCAGTCGATGGGCATGACGTCCGGGATCAATGCGCTGATCGTCGGCAACTACCTGACGACACTCGGACGGTCCGCCGACGAGGACCTCCAGATGCTGTCCGACCTCCGGATGCCGGTGGGCGCCCTGACCGGCGTCCTCTGAGTAGACCGACATGGACGGCGTGACCGATGTGACCGCCAGCCACTGCACCGGCTGCGGGTCGGCGTCGTGTCCCGGCTGCAGCCGCACCCTCGACCCGCCGCGGTTCTGCGCCGAGTGTGGCCGTCGCCTGACGGTGGCCGTCTCACCGGGCGGGTACCGGGCGCGGTGCCGTGATCACGGGGAGCTGACCGGCCCGTAATGCGCCAGAGGAGGCCAGCGGGGCACGCCGTCGGCTGTGGCTCAGTTGCACACCGGTGACATGGCGTCCACTCCCTCGTGCGGAGTGCCCGCCCACCCCGCACTGTGAGAGCGCAGGCCGGCACGCTCGACCAACTCAGCGGTCAGTACGTCCATGCGGCGGCCGACGACTGGCGAGGCATGAGCCAGGCTTGACGCAAGCGAGCAGGATCGGATTCCTGAGCCTCTGGCTGCCCCCCGCCTCGACCGCGTTCTGGCAGACGTCCGGCATCCGTTCCGGAACACCGCACCGGCCTCCGGATCGGTCCCGTTCCGGTCGGGGGCACCGGGTTAGGTTTGGCTGATGGGCAACCTGCTGGTGGCTGTGCTGCCTCTGGCACTGGGTGCGGCGGTGAGTCCCACCCTCCTGGCACTCCAACTCCTGGTCCTCTCGGGAGGCACCCACCGGCTGGCGAGGGCCTGGGCGCTGGCTGCCGGTGCAGCCCTCGTGCTCGCCGCCTTCTCCCTCCTCTGTGTCACCGCGCTCTCGCGGGTGCGGCCCAGTCATGCACACAAGTCGGCCACCGATGCCGCCGTGCTGATCGCCTCCGGCGTCCTGCTCGGCGCGCTGGCCGTCCGCTCCCGGATCCGCAAGCCGACGGTGGGAGAGCGACACACGTCGAGGATCGGCACCCGCTTGACCACGGCGCCGTCCAGCTGGTTCCTCGGCGTGGGTGCCTTCGGGATGGTCGTCAACTTCTCGACCCTCCTCCTCGTACTGCCGGCCGTACACGAGATCACCCATTCGACCGCCGCCACATCGGCCAAGGTGACCGCCTTCGTCGTGCTCTACGTGATCGTGCTCCTCCCGGTCCTCGTCCCCGTGGTGCTCGCCCAACTTCTGGGCAGTCGGGCCGACCACGCCCTCGATGCCACCCACCAGTGGGTGGGACGCAACGCACGGACCATCGGCACGGTCATCGAGGCCGTCTTCGCCGTCTACCTGGTGATCAAGGGTGTGCGGGCCATCCCCTAGGACGAGGGCCTTCCCCTAGTCTGGGAGTTCCCATCACCGACGAGGAGGCTCCCATGGACTGGAAGCTCGAGCTGGTGGTCGTGCCCGTGGCTGACCAGGACCTCGCCAAGGCCTTCTACCTGGATGCCATGGACTTCGACCTGATCGTCGACCACCGCGCCGGCGAGCACTTCCGGGTCATCCAGGCGTCGCCGCCCGGGTCCGCATGCGCCGTGGCGCTCATGGCCAACGCGGAGTCCGCCGGGACGGTCCGGGGGCTCCACCTGGTGGTCCAGGACATCGAGCAGGCCCGTGCCGAGGTGACCGGCCGCGGCGTCGAGGCCGGTCCGCTCATCCACTTTGTCGAGGGGCAGCCGGAGGAGGGACCCGACCCCGAGCGGCGGGACTACAACACCTTCTTCGAGTTCAGCGATCCCGACGGCAACAGCTGGATGGTCCAGGAGGTCGCCAGCCGGCCCTGACCGGTTCGCACGGTCCCGGGGGACCGACAACACGCTCCACGCCGCTCCTCATAGGGTGTCCCCATGGATCGCCCGAACATCCTCCTGATCATGACGGACGAAGAGCGCTACCCGCCTCCGTACGAGTCGGCGGACGTCAGGGCCTTCCGCACCTCGCAGCTCACGGCGCGCGAGTCGATCCGGGCCAGAGGGCGCGAGTTCCACCGCCACTACGCCGGCTCGACCGCCTGCACACCCAGTCGCGCCACCCTGTTCACGGGGCAGTACCCCTCGCTGCACGGGGTGTCGGCCACCGACGGTACGGCCAAGCACGCCACCGACCCCGCCATGCACTGGCTCGACCCCGATGCGGTGCCGACACTCGGCGACTGGTTCCGGGCCGGCGGCTACCGCACCCACTACCGGGGCAAGTGGCACGTGTCGCACGTCAACCTCGAGACACCCGGGACCCACGAGGGCCTGATGGCATCGGACGACGAGGGTCGCCCGCTGCCAGCCGCCGTCGACGCGTACCGCAAGGCCGACCGGCTCGACCCGTTCGGGTTCTCGGGCTGGATCGGTCGCGAGCCCCACGGCGCCGCCAAGTCCGACTGCGGCACCGTCCGCGACGGCGTGTTCGCCGAGCAGGTGGTCGAGCTATTCGACGATCTGGCCGCCGCCCGGGCCGACGGACCGTGGCTGACCGTCGCCTCGTTCGTGAACCCCCACGACATCACCTTCTCGGGTTTCGGATGGGAGCAGTTGCTCCAGTTCGGACCGCCCGGCGACACTGTGCCCGACGTTCCCGAGGCGCCGTCCCAGTCCGACTCCTTCGCCGGTCGTCCGCCCTGTCAGGCCGCCTTCCCGGGCGCCTGGGACCGGATGGTCTACCCCACCGCCACCGACCTCGGCTACCGGCGGCTCTACTACCACCTCCATGCGCTGGTGGACCGGGCCATCGGACGGATCCTGGCCGCCCTCGACCGCAGTGGCATGGCCGACGAGACCGTCGTGGTCCTCACCTCCGACCACGGCGACCTGGTGGGCGCCCACGGGGGGCTCGTCCAGAAGTGGTTCAACGCCTTCGACGAGGCCGTGCGGGTGCCGTTGGTGGTGAGCGGCCCGGACATCCCGTCCGGTGGTCCCGGCGTGTCGATCCCCACCAGCCACGTCGACCTCGTGCCCACCCTCCTCGGCCTGGCCCGCATCGATCCCGAGCGGGCGGCAGAAGGGGTGGGTCGGCACCACGACGAGGTCCATCGACTGCCCGGCCGCGACCTCAGCGCCCTGATCCGGGGAACCGTCGACGAGTTGTCGCTCGTGTCACCCGTCTACTTCATGACCGAGGACAACGTGACGGCCGGTGCCGACCAGGTCAACATCCTGACCGGTGAGCCGTTCGCCGCCATCACCGGGGCCACCTCCATCGAGTCGGTGGTGGCGCCCCTGCCCACCGGCGCCCGTGGGGCCAGCGAGTTGTGGAAGATCAACCACTACTACGAGCGGCTCGACGAGTGGAACGGCGACCACGGCATCGTCCCGAACCCGTTCCTGGGGCCTGCCGCCGAGCCACTGTACGAACTGCACAACCTGACCCGGGACCCCGAGGAGCGGACCAACCTGGCCGACGGCCAACCCGAGACACTGTCGCTGATGCAGTCGGTGCTCGACGTCCAGCGCGAGGCGAAGCGGCTCCTGCCGTCACTGCGGAACCCGGGCTGAGCCGGGATCCGGCTCGAGCGTCGCGCCGCGCTCAGCCGGCCGGGACCTTCCAGCCGCGACCCTCGGCGATCTCCTTGCAGGTGGGACAGATCGGGTAGCGCTTCGGATTGCGGCCGGGCACCCAGATCTTTCCGCACAGGGCCTTCACCGCCGTGCCGTTGACCATCCCCTCCACCACCGACGGGCCCGCGGAGACGAAGTCCCCCTTCTCGGGCTTGAAGCCTTCGAGCACGATGTGCGACATGCGCTCGTGGTCGCCGTCGAGCTCGGGGTCCACCTGCACGGGGGAGATGGTGATGCCGGTGTCGGTCATGACACCAGGATCGCGCACCGGCGGGTCCCGGGTCGACGACGGCGTCGGGCGGCCGGCCACGGGTGGCGCACCGGCTCCAGTGGCCGGGCTTGCTGGCCCCCGGCGTCGCACCGGGCGGGGCCGAGGGCCCCGGGACGGCCCCTAGGCTTGGGCTATGCCGTCCCGCACCCTGGTACTCGCCTCGGGTTCGCCCGCGCGCCTGGCTCTATTGCGGGCGGCGGGGTTCGCCCCTGAGGTGGCGGTGAGCGGTGTCGCCGAGGACGACATCGATCCTGCGGACACCGCCGGCTCGGTCGGTCGGCTCGCCGCTGCAAAGGCCGCAGCCGTAGCGCGCCCCGAGGGAGACGCCCTGGTCATCGGGTGCGACTCGATGCTCGAGTTCGAGGGTCGGCCCCACGGCAAACCGGCGTCGGCGGCCGAGGCCCGGAGCTGGCTCACGGCCATGCGCGGGCGTTCGGGCACCCTGTGGACCGGCCACTGCGTCGTCGACGAGGCCACCGGCGAGCGCGCCGAGGAGACTGTCGGGACCACGGTGCGGTTCGGGGTGACCACCGACGACGAGCTCGACGCCTACCTGGCCCTCCCCGACATCCTGGCGGTGGCCGGCGCCTTCACCCTCGACGGTCGCTCGGCACCGTTCATCGACGGTATCGACGGCGACCACGGCAACGTGATCGGCCTGTCCCTGCCGGCGTTCCGGCGCCTGCTCGGCCGCCTCGGCGTGTCGGTGGTCGACCTCTGGACGGAGGACGCATGAGCGACACGGCAGCCGGGGCGGGAGCGGTCAGCGGGGCACAGGTGGCGCCCCCGCTGAGGTTCGGCAACCTGGTCGTCGACGTGCCCGTCGTACTCGCCCCCATGGCCGGGGTGACGAACAGTGCCTTCCGCACGTTGTGCCGCGGCTACGGCGCCGGGCTCTACGTGAGTGAGATGGTGACGGCGCGGGCCCTGGTGGAGGGCAACGCGAAGACGTTGGGAATGGCGTCGTTCGGCGCCGACGAGACCGTGCGAAGTGTGCAGTTGTCGAGCGTCGACCCCACGGTGATGGGCCGGGCCGTGCGGCGCCTGGTCGACGAGATCGGCGTGGACCACATCGACCTCAACTTCGGGTGCCCGGCCGGCAAGGTGACCCGCCAGGGGGCGGGGGCCGCGCTCCCCCTCCACCGTGCCCTGTTCCGCGACATCGTGCGGGCCGCCGTCACCAACGCGGGGACCGTGCCGGTCACTGTCAAGCTCCGCAAGGGCGTCGACGACGCCCATCTCACCTATCTCGACTCCGGCCGGACCGCCGAGGACGCGGGGGCCGCGGCCGTCACCCTCCACGCCCGCACGGCCGAGCAGCTCTATTCGGGCGCGGCCGACTGGGAGGCCATCGGGCGGCTGAAGGAGGCGGTGACGACCATCCCGGTCCTGGGTAACGGCGACCTGTGGGAGGCGGCCGACGCCCTGGCCATGACGGCGGCCACGGGCTGCGACGGCGTCGTCGTCGGGCGTGGGTGCCTGGGTCGCCCCTGGTTGTTCCGGGACCTGGCCGCGGTCTTCCGCAACGAGCCCGTCCCCGACCCACCCGGCCTGGGTGAGGTCTGTTCGATGATGCTCGTCCACCTCGACCTGCTGTGCGGGCTCTTCGGTCAGGACCTCGGCACCCGGCAGTTCCGCAAGCACACCGGCTGGTACCTGACGGGGTTCCCCGTGGGTTCCCAGGTCCGCCGGGACCTGGCCCTGGCGTCGACCTTCGCCGAGGTCGAGGGCCTCCTCCACGGCCTCGATCACACGCTGCCGTTCCCGCCCGAGGCGCTGCGGATGGCCCGCGGCCACACCAATGGCCCACGGCCCGTCCACCTGCCCGACCGGTGGCTCGAGACGGTGGACGACCCCACGCCGCCGGCCGGTGGCGACCTGCTCGTCTCGGGCGGATGAGTCCCACCCCGGCACGGGCGACCTCGAACGGTCGCCCGCGTGCCGCTGTCGTCGGGGCGAACGGATTCGTCGGGCGCAACCTGGTCCCCCACCTGGTGGACCACGGGTGGACGGTCCGGGCACTGGTGCGCGGCGCCGACGTCGAGGACCGGGACCACGTCGAGGTCCGGCCGGCCGAGGTCGGCGACACGGCGGCGGTGACCGAGGCCCTGACCGGCTGCGGGGTGGCCTACTACCTCGTGCACGCCATGGCCGGGGGCGAGGGGTTCGCCGACCGGGACAAGTCCCTGGCCCGGTCGTTCGCCGAGGCGGCGTCGGCCGCAGGTGTCGGTCGCATCGTCTACCTCGGAGCTCTCGGTCACGAGCACCTCTCCACCCACCTCGCCAGCCGCCAGGAAGTCGGTGCGCTGCTCGGGAGCACCGGTGTGCCGGTCGTCGAACTGCGTGCGGCCGTGGTGCTCGGAGCCGGGAGCATCTCCTTCGAGATGATCCGCTACCTGACCGAACGCCTCCCGATGATGGTCTGCCCCCGCTGGGTCGACACCCCGACCCAGCCGATCGCTCTCTCGGACCTGCTGGACTACCTGTGCGGGTCGGCAACAGTGGAGCCCGGGATCTACGAGGTCGGGTGCACGGATGCCACCACCTACCGCCAGATGATGGACGCCTACGCCCGGGTGCGCGGCCTGCGCCCACGGTTCGTCGTGAAGGTCCCGGTGCTCACCCCCGCCCTGTCCGCCCACTGGGTCGACCTGGTGACCCCCGTGGACGCCAGCGTGAGCCACGCCCTCATCGAGAGTCTGACCAACGAGGTCACCGTGCGCACACGCGATCGCACGGACGCCGCGTTCGACGTCCGCCCGCTCTCGGTCGAGCAGGCGATCCGTGCCGCACTGGACGACCAGGCCGACGGGATCGCCGCCGACCTCTTCGAGCGCGTCCACGGCCTCTCGGACGGCGTGTACACCGACCGGAGCACGGCACGTGTCGCCGCCGACGACGTCGCCGGGGATGGCTCCATCCGCGGGTTCGCCCAGGATCTCGACGACTGTGGCGGCCGCCTCTCCTGGTACGGACTGCCGTTCGCCTGGCTGCTGCGGATCACGTTGGGCAACGTCTTCGGTGAGGACCTCCGGCTCACTCGGCCCGAGGCGGTCACGACCGGGGCCACCGTCGACTGGTGGACCGTGGTCCATCGGGAACCCGAGGTCCTGGTGCTCCGGTCCACGCAGTGGTTCTGCGGCGAGGCGTGGCTCGGCTTCCGGACCTCCCCGACCGGGCCGCGTGTCGTCGAGCAGGTGGGTTCGCTCCGGACCAAGGGGGTCATCGGCATGGCCTACTGGTGGCTGCTGTGGCCGATCCACCAGTTCGCCTTCCGGGCCATGGTCACCCATCGCCGGGCCCGGGCCCACCGGGCCGCCCGCCGCTTGCGTCGACGCTGAGGTTGGCGGGTGTAGCGCCCGCCGATCGACCCGCCACGCCGGTGTGGGAGACTAGGGGAGTTGACCTCGTCGGGATCCTCGACGCCGTGTGGGGATCCACCCGCACCGGACCGGTCACCGCTCCCCCCACATGATCGTCGGATCCTCCCTCACCATCGAGATCGGTGACCGCACTCTCCTGCGCGACGCCTCATTCGTCGTCGGCGCCGGCGAGAAGGTCGGCCTCGTCGGGCGCAACGGCACCGGCAAGTCGACGTTCATCTCGGTCGTCATCAACGAGCCCGGCCGCAACGTGCGGTCCACCGGCAGCGCCGCCATCCGCGGCACCTACGGCTACCTCCCCCAGGTACCCGAGCCGCACGGGCTCGGCCTCGAGCCAAACGGCTTCTCACACGTGCTGTCGGGCCGGGGCCTCGACATCCTGGACGATGCCCTGGGCAAGGCCCGGGTCCAGATGGCCAAGGACCCCTCCACCGAGAACATCGCCCTCTTCAGCGACCTCGAGGAGCAGTTCCGCGAGAACGGTGGCTACGAGGCCGAGTCCACCATGGCGCGGCTGGCCGACGGCCTCGGACTGCGCCAGGAGCTGCTGCTCGAGGACATCGAGAGCCTGTCCGGTGGGCAGCGACGACGGGTCGACCTGATCCGGATCCTCTTCCAGGGGCCGGACACCATGATCCTCGACGAGCCGACCAACCACCTCGACCGGCCGGCCAAGAAGTGGCTGATGGACGAGCTCGAGAGCTTCCCGGGGGCCATCCTGGTGGTCTCCCACGACCTGAAGCTGCTCGACCGATCGATCAACAAGGTCCTCCACCTGTCCGACGCCCGACTCTCCGAGTTCAAGGGGACCTACTCGTCGTACCTGGTGCAGCTCGAGGCAGACCTGTCCCAACGGGAGCGCTCGGCGCAGCTCGAGGGGCGCGAGATCGACCGGCTCAGCCAGCTGGCCGACTCCATGCGGGGCAGCACCAACCGACGGGCCCGTATCGCCAAGTCGCTCGACAAGCGGGTCGAGCGACTCGAGACGGGGCGCACCGAGGTGCACAAACGCGAGAAGAAGAGCTCGTTCAAGCTCCCCACCCCGGCCCGCTCCGGCGAGGTCCCGCTGCGGGTCGACCACCTCTGTGTCCGCTACGACGCCCATACCGTGCTGGCCGACGTCGACTTCCACTGCCGCCGGGGCGACCGGGTCGTGGTCATCGGGCGCAACGGCGCCGGCAAGTCCAGCCTGCTGCGGTGCCTCGCCGGGGTCCAGGAGCCGACGGGGGGGGCCGTCGAGCCGGGTGTGAACGTGGCCCTCGGCTACTTCGCCCAGGAGCACGAGCAGGTCGACCTCTCGGTCACCGTGCTCGACAACATCGACGACCGCATCCTGACCAAGGAGTCCGAGCGGCGGGCCCTCCTCGGCTCCTTCGGACTGGTCGGCAATGTCGCCTACCAGATGCCCAAGACGCTCTCGGGTGGCGAGCGGGCCAAGCTCGGCCTCGCCATGCTGGCCGCCGGCCGGGCCAACGTCCTGCTCCTCGACGAGCCGACCAACAACCTCGACCCGACCTCCATCGAGGCGGTCGGGACCATGCTGTCTGACTGGCCCGGGACCGTCATCGTGGTGAGCCACGACCGGTCCTTCGTGGAGGCACTCGAGCCCACCCACGCCCTGAAGTTGCCGGACGAGGTCTTCACGCACTGGCGCGACGACTACCTCGACATGGTGGAGATGAAGTAGCAGGGTCGGTGTCGTCCTCCGGCGCCAGGGACCGGGTCCCTCGATGACCATCACCTCCGACACCGCGTTCCGCAAGGGGCCCGACGTGTTCGGAGCGGTCGTCTGGGCGATGTCCGCAGTCGCCTGGGACGCGCCGTCCCCGTGTCACTGCTTCACCCGTCGCCTGACTCGCTGAGCCAGCCGGGACGTGAGCCCGACCGGCACCCGGATCAGAAGGCGCTGTTGAGTCCCATGACGGTCGGCAGCACGTTCGTGTGGAACTCCCACACGGCCCTGCCGCCCACGATCGTCCTGGTTGCAGAGGAGTGGTTGGCCGCCACCCAGGCGGCGATCTCCTTGTCGAGCGCGTTCCCCGGGAACACGACGTACGTCGAGTGCGGCGTCGCGCTCGCTGCCGCCTCGGCCTTGGCGTCACGCACGGGAGCCACCGAACTGGCTGTGATCGACTGGCTCGAACAGACCTCGAGCGGGCCGGCCAGCCAGTAGCTGGCCCACACCGTGGTGCGCTCCTGTTCGGTCAGGTAGCGCACCACCTGTCCGTAGGACGGGTTGCACGCCGGCACGGCGGCGAACGACGACGTGTCGGTGGAGATCGTCGCCACGGCGAGCACGAACGCTCCGACGGCAAGCAGCGGGGCCAGCCGCAGCTTCGCCAGCAGGTGCGCTGCCACCAGGAGCAGGGGGGCGATGGGGATCAGACCGTAGCGGAACGTGTCGACGCCGGTCGGGACGTGCCCCACGGCGAGTGCGAACGGCCAGAGCACGAAGGCCACCCCGCAGCAGGCCAGTGCGACCTGGCGCCGGACGATGGCAAAGACGGTGAACGCCGCCATGCCGACGTACACGGCCACGCCGAGGATCTCCAGGTGGGAGGCGGATGCGTCCGGTCCCGACCAGATGACGTCGTACGCCTTCTGGCCGCCGATCAGTGCGGTGGGCAGCACCTGGGTGATCGCGTGCACGAAGGCTGACGAGCGGCTCTCGGTGGCGGCCTGCACCGTGAAGGCCGACCTGCCGTGGATGACGAAGAAGGTCACCCACGGGCTCAGTCCGACCAGTCCGCCGACGAGCACCCGCCCGATGGACCCGAGGTTCCGTCGCTCCGTCCAGAGGATCACGGCCACCGGGGGCAGCACCAGGGAGACCACGAGTGGGTACGACCAGACGGCCAGACCCGAGCTGAGCCCGACCCAGACCAGGGTCGAGGCCCGCCTCGTCTCGAACCAGCGGAGGGCGAGCACGCCCGTGGTCAGAGCGAGCACGATCGCAGGAAGCCAGAACACGTACTCCCGCTCGCTCCAGAACACCCAGAGCGCCGGGAAGAACCAGAACGTCCCCGCAGCCACGTCGGCGGCCAGTGGCGAGGTGATGCGGCGGCCGATGGCACGCAGCAGCAGCACCGCGATGAACGTCAGCGCCGTGTCGACCAGCTGGAAGATCCACACGTGCAGGCCGAAGATCGCCACCAGGGGCGCCTCGATCCACGTGATCCCGGCCCCGCCGTAATTACCGCCCCAGAAGAGCAACGACAGGTGCCCGTGGGCGGCCCGGAGGGCCATGACCATGCCCATCGACTCGTCGCCATCGGGCATGGACCAATTGGTCCGCAGGACCAGGATCCGGAGCACGAGCCCGGCGACGAGCAGGACGGGGAAGACGAGACCCGATGGCGTGAGCCAGGAGGGCGACCCGCGCCGGGAGGACCCGTGTGCGTGCCTGGGGGCCGACGACCCGGTTGCACTGGCCCCGACCGTTTCGACCACGGCGCAGTTCTAGCATGGGGCTACCTGATAAATCGGAACCCGGGGGCCCTGACGCCCCGGATCCGGCCGACGCGTCAGGGCCCGACGGCCCGGCCGGCTCAGCCGGCCTTGCCGTTGCCAGCCACCGGCGCATCGACGGGTGCGCCGGCACCCTTCATGGCGTCCACCAGGACCGCAGCCGCACCCACCAGGCCGGCGGCCTCGTAGGGGACGACGACCTTGGCGTTGGGTGACATGGCCACGGCCTGGAGCGCCTGGAGCTGCTTGAAGGCGAGCGTGTTCGGATGGATCCCGACCTTGTCGATGGCGTCGAGGGCCGCCGCGTCGCCCTCGCCCCGCAGGGTGGCGGCCCGCTTCTCGCCGTCGGCCCGCAGCTCGAGCACCTGCTTCTGCGCCTCGGCGGCCAGGATCGACGCCTGCTTCTGACCCTCGGCCTCCAGGACGTTGGCCTGCTTGCGGCCCTCGGCGCTGTTGATGGCGGCCTGCTGCTCGCCCTCGGACTTCAGGATGGCGGCCCGCTTGTGCTGCTCGGCCTCCTTCTGCTCCGACATGGCCTGCAGGACGTTGGTGGGCGGGGTGATGTCGAGGATCTCGATCCGGTTGAGACGGACACCCCACTTCAGCGTGGCCTCGGCCATGTGGTCCTGCATCTTGGCGTTGATGGTCTCGCGCTCCGACAGGGACTCGTCGAGCGTCAGCTCGCCGAACACGGCTCGCAGGGCGGTGCGGGCCATCTGGTCGATGGCCAGGCCGAAGTCGTTGACCTCGAACAACGCCAGCTTCACGTCGGTCACCTGGCAGAAGATGGTCGCGCTCACCCACAGCGACACGTTGTCCTTGGTGATCACCGCCTGCTGGTCACCCGTCCGCGGGAACTCGCGCACGTCGACCTTGTCCATCCGGTCGGCCAACGGCATGAGCACGTGCAGGCCCGGCTGCTTGATAGTCCTGAATTCCCCGAACCGCTTGACCACCCCGACGCAGCCCTGCTGGACCACCTTGAGGCACGACTTCAGGAAGACGACGATGAGGGCGAAGATGAAGAACGCGACCACCGCCACTCCCACGGCCATTCCTACCGAACCGACGAGCATGACGACCACCTCCTGGTGACACCTTAGGCACCCGCCGGCGGTTCCACACCGCGTGATAGCACCGGGGGGTGCGCCTGGTCAGGCCTGATCAGGCCTGGTCAGTCGGATAGCAGACCAGCAGGCCCCGCTCGACGTCGGCTACGACGACCTCGGTGCCGGGGGCGATGCGCGTCCCCGGGAACATCGACCGGGCGAACCACTCCTCGCCGCGGGCCAGCACCGATCCGGGCTGGTGCGGACCGGCGAGTTCCTTGGTCACCACCGCCGTCTCGCCCACCATGCCCGAGACACCGTTCAACATCGTCGACTCCCGTGTCCTGCGTCCTGAGTGTCCCGGGTGCCGCCGTCGTTCCGTGCCCCTGCACGACGACGCCGTGGCGCCCGTCCACCAGCACTATACGGGACCGCCCCGACCTGCCCGTCGGGATACCGTTGGCCATGAGCGACCGGTCGTCCTCCGTCAGCCCACTCACCGCCCGCAAGACGTGGCGGACCCTCGAGCCCCTCCACGGGATGGTGTACTTCGCCCCGGAGGCAGCCGACTCCTACGGACGGCTCGGCCTCGAGGGCCAGTCCGGGTACTTCGCCTCCCGGTCGGCCCCCATGGGCGCCGTCGACGCCGGCACGGTCGTCGCCACCTTCTTCAACTTCCGGCCGTCCCTCGTCCGCGAGTCCATGGACGGCGTCTGGGGACGCGTGACGCCTGGGGCCGTGCTCGGGGCCCGCACCCGGGTGGCGGGCGACGCCCTCCGCCGCATGCTGGGCGACGCCGCCGGATCGGACGACCTGCGGACCGCCGCCGACCTGGCCCGTCGGGCCGCACTGCGCGCCTGCGAGCGCACGGAGGGACGGCCGCTGTTCGCCGGGCACGCCGACCTGCCGTGGCCCGACGGCCCGGTGGAGACGCTGTGGCATGCCCAGACCCTGCTGCGGGAGTTCCGCGGCGACGGGCACATCGCCCAGCTGGTCGACCGGGAGATCGACGGCATCGAGGCGCTCGTCCTGCACGAGGCCACCGGTGAACTCCCCGTCAGCCTGCTGCGCCAGACCCGGGGTTGGACCGACGAGGAATGGGCGGCGGCGGCCACGCGCCTCGTGGAACGGGGCTGGCTGCGGCCCGAGGGGACGGCCGAGCACCTGGCCCTCAGCGAGGAGGGGGCGAAGGTACGGGGTGCCATCGAGGAGGCCACGGACCGCCTGGCGGTCCCTGCCTACGAAGCACTCGGCGAGGAGGGTTGCGAGCAGCTCCGGGGCCTGGTTCGTCCCTTCTCACGGACGGTCGTGGCGGCGTCGGGACTGGGCTGAGCCGCCTGCGTCCGGCTCGGGGGCGCGGGCGGCTCTGCGATCAGTCGGCGACCAGGGCGGCGACCCGTCGGGCCACGTCCCTGCCCTGCACCCGGCCCGCCCGGGCCGATGGCTCACGGGACACCGGGTCGAGCACGTCGGCGCCGAACGCCGCCACCGAGGCGTCGTCGGGTGCGACGAGCTCCACCCGGACACCGTCACCCAGGCCTGCGATGTCGTCGTGGACCGTCGGGTCCACCAGGGGCGCCAGGACCAGGACCCGGTGGCACCCGACGGCCAGGTCGACGTTGGCCACCGACCAAACGCCGCCGTCGATGTAGCGGGACCCGTCGATCGTCACCGGCGGCCACACGCCGGGCACCGCGCAGCTGGCGGTGACGGCGTCCACCAGGTCGACCCCCGACGAGGCGTCGAGCACCCGGCGGTCGCCGGTAGCCGCCCCGACGACCACGACCCGGAGCCGGTCGCCGACCCAGTCGAGCCCCTCGAGTCTCGCCTCGATCACCCGCCGTCGGACGGGCTCCTCGACCGTGTCGGCCGACAGGGCGAGCGCCCCGAGTCGCTTCCGCCGGTCGGCGTCATCGGTCGCCTCCGTGTAGATGGGTGCCATCAGCTCCCACAGCTCGGCCATCGGGATCCCGGGTCGCAGCTCCGTGGCGAGCGTGGTCGGGTCCACCTGGCGGGTGAACAGCTCGTCGAGGGCACGCCCGCCGGCGACCTGGGCTGCGACCGTGGCGCCCGCCGAGGTGCCCACCAGGAGGTCGGCCGACGTGACGTCCACCCCTGCATCGGCCAGGCCGCACAGCACCCCGGTGTGCCAGGCCACCCCGGCCACCCCGCCGCCACCCAGGACGAGCCCGAATCGACGGCCGCCCGCGACCGTCTCGGCCGGGCCCCCGGGGTCGGGCACGGTCAGCCGTCCCGCCGCACGAGCAGCCACCCGGCGAGGACCACGACGGCAGCGCCATACAGGGCAAGGAGCCCGGTCGCAGGCCAGGGGGGCAGAAGGACCCCGGCGAAGTCCGTCTTCCGGGTCGTGACCAGGGTCATGGCCAGGCCGAGGTTGGAGGGGAGGTACTTCTCGAACGAACTGGCGAAGCTCGAGGGCAGCACGTCCACGATGAGCGGCAGGACCAGCAGGACCCCTACGAAGGCGGCGATGGCCCCGGCCGTGTGCCGCAGGATGAACCCGATGCCGCAGGCCAGCAGGGTGAGCAGCAGCAGGTACACACCGCTCAGGAACACGGCCCGCAGCGCGGCGCCGTCGGTCAGACTCACGTACGGGATGGTCGTGCTGCGGACCTGGGTGAGGATCGTCGCACCGGCCGGAAGTGCCTTGGCGCCGTGGGCCAGCAGGATGGCCTGGCTCGTGAAGAACGAGGCGAAGGCTGTGATCTCGGCGACCACGAACACCACGACCCCGATCACCACGAGCTTGGCCACGAGCACGGTGGTCCGCTTGGAGGTCGTGGCCAGTGTGGTCCGGATCGAGCCCGTGGCGTACTCCGAGGTGATGGCCAGGGCACCCAGCACGCCGACGACGAACTGGGACAGGAACGTCCCGGTCTGGCTGAACCGCACCGGGTCGAAGGTGGCGCGATCCGCCAGGCCGAGGGAGCCCCACCGGCCGGCCTCGATGTTGGTCACCAGTGCGGACAGCCCGATGCCTGCGACGAACACCACGACCAGGCACACCCACGTGGACCGGACCGACCGCAGCTTGGTCCATTCCGACCGCATCTGGTTGGCCAGTCCGGCGCGTCCCTCGTCGAACGCGGGCAGGACGACCGACGGCGGCGCAGCGGTGGTCGTCATGACCCCACCTGCACGGGCGAGTGGCCGTGGTAGTCGACCATGTCCGACGTGAGATCCATGAAGACTTCCTCCAGGCTGGCCTGCACCGGACTCAGTTCGTGCAGTGGGAGCCCGGCGGCCAGGGATCGGTCGCCGATGGCGGCGGCGGCGAGACCCGTAACCAGGAGCGCGCCGTCGTCCCGGGTGGTCACGCCGGCCCCGTGGGACCTCAGCTCGGCCGCCAACCGGTCAGCCGCCGGCGACCGCACGAGGACCGTCGCCACGGTGTTGGAGGCGATGAAGTCGTCGACCGTGGTGTCGGCGATGAGCCGACCACGGCCGATCACGACCAGGTCGGTAGCCGTCAGTGCCATCTCGCTCATGAGGTGGCTGGAGACGAAGATCGTGCGCCCCTCACCAGCGAGCCCCTTCAGCAGCGTGCGGACCCAGAGGATCCCCTCGGGGTCGAGGCCGTTGATCGGCTCGTCGAACAGGAGCACGCCGGGGTCACCGAGCAACGCCGAGGCGATCCCCAGGCGCTGGCTCATCCCGAGGGAGAACTTGCCGGCCTTGCGCCGTGCCACGCCGTCGAGTCCGACCAGGCCGAGTACCTCGTCCACGCGGGCACGCGGGATCGAATTGGTCTGGGCCATGGCCAGGAGGTGGTTGTAGGCGGATCGCCCCGGGTGGATCGCCTTGGCCTCGAGGAGGGCGCCCACCTCCCGGAGGGGCCACCGGAGGTCATGGAAGCGGTGGCCGTCGATGGTCACGGTGCCGGCATCTGGCAGATCGAGCCCCATCACCATGCGCATGGTGGTCGATTTGCCCGAGCCGTTGGGGCCGAGGAACCCGGTCACCACCCCGGCGCGCACGTCGAAGCTCAGGTCGTCGACCGCCCGCGTCGCGCCGTAGGACTTGGTCAGACCGCTGGCCGAGATCACGTGCGTTCCCGGCGGTGCGGCATGCGCCGACGGTACCAGGAGGGATCTGCCGATCCGGTTCGGCACCGTGGTCCGGGATCACCGGCCGCGACCCACACGCGTCTCCGGTGCAGCGCTCGGGGGCCGGTCAGGCGCGGGCGACCAGGTCCGCCAGCTCGGACTCGCCGCCCGGGGCGGCCACCATCCGGTAGCCCACCCGTTCGGTCAGCCAGGCGCGGTTGCGACGGTGGATCTCGTGTCCGCCGTCGTAGTGGTTGAGCACGACGACCACCGGCGGGGCGGTACCCGCACCCCCACCCGTCAAGGCGTCCATGGTCAGTCGGATGCTGTTGATCGTGCCGAGGCCGGCGTCCGCCACCAGCACGACGATGTCGGGCGCCAGGGCGGCGGACAGGTCGCACACGTCACCGTCGTCGGCCTGCGGTGACCGCACGCCGCCGGCGGTCTCGACCACGCCCACGTCGACACCGTCGGTCGGCCAGGACAGCTCGTCGCGGAGATCGGACACCGTGAAGGGGGGCAGTCCCAGCACCTGGGCGGCGATGGGCGGGGCCATCGCCCGGTGGTACGACCGGAACGAGTGGCACACCTCACCCGGGTGCTCGCCGGAGGCGGCGGCAAGGGCCTCCGCGTCGGTGGCACCGCCGAGGCTCACGCCCCGGCTGTCGACATCGAAGGACTGGGCCGGCTTGCGCGCCGCCACCGTCAGCCCACGGGACCGGAGCTCGGTCAGGAGCCGGGCGGCCACCCAGGTCTTGCCCACCTCCGTGGCCGTCCCGCACACCAGCACCATGCGCTCAGGCCGCACTGCCCACCCCCTGGGCGCCTGGCACTCCGCCGGCCGCGGCGTCGGGGCGCACGTCGGCCAGGCCGGCCACCAACCGGTCGACCTGCGCGTCGGTGTGGGTGGCCGACAGGGTGACCCGCAGACGGGACGTGCCCGGCGCCACCGTCGGCGGCCGGATGGCCGGGACCCACAGCCCCCGCTCCAGGAGCGCCGTCGATGCGGCCACCGCGGCGTCCTCGGCCCCGATGACCAGGGGCAGGATCGGCGAGGCGTGGCCGGGCAGCCCCGTGGCGCGGGCCACCCGTCCGATGTGGTGGCGGAGCCGGTCACGCAGCGCGTCGCCCTCGGCCGATCGCACGACGCCGACGGCGGCCAGCGCCGCGGCGGCGTCGGCCGGGGTCGGAGCTGTCGTGAAGATGTACGGACGGGCCCGGTTCACCAGCAGCTCCACGAAGCGGGTCGGGCCGGCCACGAAGCCACCCAGCGATCCG
Organism: Acidimicrobiaceae bacterium; assembly: GCA_003164095.1. GTDB lineage: Bacteria > Actinomycetota > Acidimicrobiia > Acidimicrobiales > RAAP-2 > Bog-756. Next base: position 61,010 of record PLRX01000111.1, read on the forward strand.
AGGGTCTTGGACAACGTCCCCACCTGCAGGACGTCGACTCCGTAGGCCGTGCCCAGCTCGGGCCCGAGCACGGCGTGGGCCTCGTCGAGCACCAGCAGTGCCCCGTGACGGGCGGCGACTGCGCACAGTCCGTCCAGATCGGCGATGTCACCGTCCATCGAGAAGACCGTGTCGGACACCACCACCGAGCGCCCGTCCACCGAGGAGAGCGAGGCGTCGAGGGCACCGAGGTCGCAGTGGGGGACGATCCGGACGTCGGCCCGGGCGAGCCGGCAGCCGTCGATGATCGAGGCATGGTTGAGTTCGTCGGAGTGCACGACGACGCCACCGCCGCCGGCGAACACCGAGAGCACCGCGAGGTTGGCGGCGAACCCGGTCGGGAGCACCACCGCCGCCTCGGTCCCCTTCCACTCGGCCAGGGCTGCCTCCAGGTGGTGGTGCACCGGACGGGACCCGGTCACCAGGCGCGAGGCGCCGGAACCGGCACCCCACCGGTCGAGGGCCTCGTGGGCGGCGGCCACCACCGCAGGGTGGGTGGCCAGTCCCAGGTAGTCGTTGGAGGCGAAGGAGATCACGGGCCCGGCGGGTGACGAGGTGCCCGACCGGAGGCGACCGTCATGGCCCCTGGCGTCGAACTCCTTCGGCACCCTCCATTGGCCGGCCTCCTCGACCCGGCTGCAGGCCGCCTCGACCCAGGCACCCCAGGACGAATCCCCCTCCACGGTCACGGGACGTCCTCGGCGGCGACCTCGTCGATGCACGCGGCGAGCACGTCGATGACCCGGTCGAGCTCGTCGGCGGTACTGGTGAGCGGGGGCATGAGGACGACGACGTCACCCAGCGGCCGCAGGAGCACACCCCGGCGCACCGCGGCCGCGCAGACCCGGCGGCCCCACCGGACCGCACCAACGGGCGGGGCAAGCTCGACCCCGACCATGAGGCCCCGTCGGCGCACCGCGGCCACCCCGGGCCGACCCACGATCACCGTGTCGAGCCTGTCCCCCATGTGGTCCGCCACCTCGACGACGTGCTCCAGCACCCGCCACTCGTCGAGCAGCTGCAGGTGGCGCAACGCGACCGCGCAGGCCAGGGCGTTCCCCCCGTAGGAGTGCCCGTGGTAGAAGGTCGCCGTCCCGAGGTCCTCACCGGAGAACGACTCGAAGACCGGTGCGGTCACAACGGTGGCGGACAAGGGGAGGTAGCCGCCGGTGATGCCCTTGCCCAGGCACACGATGTCAGGACGGAAGTCCGGACCGGCCCACTCGGAGGCGAAGAGACGGCCCGTCCGACCGAAGCCGGTGGCCACCTCGTCGCAGATCAGGAGGACGCCGTGCTCCCGGCAGGCCCGTCCCACCAGGGCCAGGTCCTCGGGCTCGGCCACCAGGATCCCCGACGCACCCTGGACCAGCGGCTCGATCACCAAGGCGGCGAGCGTGTCGGCATGGGCGGCCACGGCGGCGACCGCCTTGGCCGCCCAGTCCGCCGAGGCGTACCCGGGTGTCCGCTCCACCGCGAACCGGAGCGGGTCGAAGACGGTGGTGCCGAAGCCGCCGTCGCCGACCGACAGTGCTCCCACGGTGTCGCCGTGGTAGGCGTCACCGAGGGCCAGGAACCGATTGCGCTCGGGTCGCCCACGGTTGACCCAGCACTGGAAGGCGATCTTGAGTGCCTGCTCGACAGCCACGGCGCCGTCGGAGGCGAAGATCGTGTGGGCGTCGTCGACCGGCACCACCGCGGCCAGGGCCTCGGCGAACTCGATGACCGCCCGGCTGCCGTTGCCCAGCAGCGTGGCGTGGGCCACCTTGCCCAGCTGGTCCACGATCGCCGCGTCGAGCTCCGGGACGCGGTGCCCGAGCGTCGTGACCCACAGCGACGAGATGGCGTCGAAGTACCGGTTCCCGTCCACGTCGATGAGCTCGCGCCCCTCGGCCCGCTCGACCGTGACCGGGCTGTTGGTCGGGTAGGCGGCCATTTGGGTGAACCCGTGCCAGACGACGGCGACGTCCCGGTCCACCCAGGCATCTCCGGCGGGCACGGGGTGGTGCTCGGCGCTCATGGGGCACGAGTCTTGCCCACGCCGGGACACCGGTCGAACCGGCCTACGCCCGCCCGTCACCGGTCTGCCATCTGCACCTACGCCGGCCCGGGGCGTGTCCGCCGGCGCCCCTTCGACCACGCCCGTCGGTGACCGCCCCGGAGGGGTGCCCGGTAGAGTGGCCCGATGGACCGCATCGGCGTCGTCGACACCATGTTCGCCCGTTACGACATGGGCGCGGAGGCGATCGACGAGTTCGCCTCGTGCCCCGGCCACGGTACGACATTCGAGGTCGTCCGGCGCACCGTCCCCGGCTTCAAGGACCTGGGGGTCGCCTGCAAGCGGCTGATCGAGCAGGAGGGCTGCCGGATCGTCGTGGCCCTCGGCATGCCGGGCAAAGCCGCCATCGACCAGGTGTGCGCCCACGAGGCGTCGCAGGGGATCATGCTGGCCCAGCTCATGACCTCCACCCACATCCTCGAGGTCTTCGTCCACGAGAACGAGGAGGAGGACCCGGCCGAGCTCGCGGTGGTCTGCGTCAACCGGGCCCGGAAGCACGCCCGTAATGCCTACTGGATGCTCTACGAGCCCGAGCAGCTGACCCGGAACGCCGGCAAGGGTGTCCGCCAGGGCTACGAGGACGCCGGTCCGCTCGCCGGTTGAGGCTCAGACCTCCGGGTCGTGCGGCAGCCCGAGCGTGCGCTCGGCGATGATGTTCCGTTGGACCTCCGAGGTACCGCCGCCGATGGTGAGGGCGGGGGCGAAGAGGAAGCCGTAGGACCACATGGCGTCCGGCCACGGCCCGGCGTCCGGTGTCCCGGGTGCCGGCCCGGTGCCGTCGAGCATCGCCGAGGCGCCGGCCAGGTCGCGGGCGAGGTCCATGATGTGCTGCCCGTGGTCGTCGGCCAGGGCCTTGCGGACCGAGGCCTCCGCACCCGGTGGCACACCGGCCACCGCCGCGGCCACCATGCGCATCCGCAGCAGGCGGAGGATCTCCCCTTCACCCCACACCCGGGCCAGGCGCTGACGCAGGATCGGGTCGGACGTACCGCCCGTGTCCCGCACCGTCGCCACCAGGTCGTCGGCGGTCGGCCCCATGCCCCACAGCGCGCCCGCACCCGACAACGAGACCCGCTCGTTGCCCAGGGTCACCTTGCCCAGCGACCAGCCCTGGCCACGCTCCCCCACCAGGTTCTCCCGTGGGAGCCGGACCTCGTCGAGGAAGACCTCGTTGAAGGTGTGGGTACCGGTCATATCGACCAACGGACGCACCGTGATGCCGGGAGCGTCCATGGGACACACGAAGTACGAGATGCCCTGGTGCTTCGGTGCGTCCGGCTCGGTGCGGGCCAGCAGGATGCCGAACTGTGCCCGGTGTGCGTAGCTCGTCCAGACCTTCTGGCCCTGGACGACCCACTCGTCACCGTCGAGCTCGGCACGGGTGGTGAGCGAGGCGAGGTCCGAGCCGGCGCCGGGCTCGCTGAACAGCTGGCACCAGATCTCCTCGGCGGCTAGGAGCGGCACCAGGTACCGCTCCTTCTGTTCCTCGGTGCCGGCATGGAGGAGGGTGGGGCCGGCCCAACCGATCCCGATGGTGTTCTCGGGCCGCCGGACCCCCGCCCGCCGCAACTCCTCGTCCACCACGAGCTGGAGCGTCGGGTCGGCGCCCAGGCCCCAGGGGGGCGGCCAATGGGGTGCCACCAGGCCCCGTCCGGCCAGCTGGCGGCCTGACGGCGTGGGGTGCTCCTCCAGCCAGGTGCGGAGCTCGGCCCGCAGCGGGTGGTCGTCGGTCCCGTCGGCCGGAGGGGGCGGTGCGCTGTCCACGGTGGCCAGCGTAGGCTGCTCCGATCGCCGCGGTCGCCCCGGGGGACGGCCGGCGGCACCGATCGGGCGTGGCGTGTAGCAGTGCACGGCCCCGGACCGGCACCGGGGGGACGAGGAGACCGACGTGAGCAAGTGGAATTTCGGCGACGTGTGGGAGACCGTGGCCGAGGTGCAACCGGACGCCCCGGCCCTCGTCCTCGGGAGTCACACCCGTACCTGGCGCGAGTTCGACCAACGCGCTGACAACGTCGGTCGCTGGCTGCTCGGCGCCGACGTCGCCGAGCAGGACAAGGTCGCCCTCTACCTGTACAACTGCCCCGAGTACCTCGAAGCGTCCTCTGCCGCCTACAAGGTCGGTCTCGTGCCGATCAACACCAACTACCGCTACGCCGACGACGAGCTCGTCTACCTGTGGGAGAACGCCGACGTCGTGGCCGTCGTCTTCCACGGGGTCTTCGTCGAGCGCATCGAGGGCATACGGGACAGGCTGTCCGGGGTCCGCAGCTGGCTGTGGGTGGACGACGGCACCGCCACCTGCCCCCCCTGGGCCGTTCCCTTCGAGGAGGCCGCCGAGACGACCGGACAGGTCGGCCCCGACGGGCACCGCCGTGTGCGCGCCCCGTGGGGGCGCAGCCCCGATGACCTGCACATGCTCTACACGGGCGGCACCACCGGGATGCCCAAGGGTGTCATGTGGCGTCAGGACGACCTGTTCGCCCGCCTCAACGGGGGCGGCTTCCGCCGGTACCCGCCGGAGGGCTCCGTCGACGACGTCCGTGCCGAGCTGGAGGCACACGGGCCGGGTATGACACTCCTGCCGGCGTGCCCGCTGATGCACGGCACGGGGGCGTTCACCGCCATGGAGTGCCTGAACGAGGGCGGCCGGGTCGTCCTGCTGACCGGTCGCCAGTTCGACCCGGTGGAGCTGCTGGACACCGTCGAGCGGGAGCGCGTGAACTGCACGGTCATCGTCGGCGACGCCTTCGCCAAGCCCATCCTCACCGCCCTCGACGCGGAGCCGGGCCGCTGGGACCTGTCGAGCCTGGTCGGGGTGATCTCGTCCGGGGTGATGTGGAGCGAGGAGACCAAGCAGGGGCTCCTCCGGCACCACGCGGGCATGCTCCTCATCGATGCCTTCGGGTCGTCCGAGGCCGTCGGCCTCGGGACATCCGTGTCCTCGGGCACGAAGGCCGCCAAGACGGCGCAGTTCACCCTCGGACCCGACGTGCGGGTGGTGGACGACGAGGGCAACGACGTCGTAGCCGGCTCCGGCACCATCGGTGTGCTCGCGCTGGGCGGTCGCATCCCGGTGGGCTACTACAAGGACGAGACCAAGTCGCGCGCCACGTTCAAGGTCATCGGCGGCACGCGCTACTCGGTCCCCGGTGACTACGCCGAGGTCCGCGAGGACGGATCGATCCACCTCCTGGGGCGGGGCTCGGTCTGCATCAACACCGGCGGCGAGAAGGTCTACCCCGAGGAGGTGGAGGAGGTCGTCAAGACCGTCGACGGGGTCGTCGACGCCGTGGTGGTCGGCATCCCGGACGATCGCTTCGGCGAAGCGGTCATCGCCGTCGTGCAGCTCGCTCCCGACATCGCCGGTGACACCGTGCCGGCCGAGGCGGTCATCGACCACGTGAAGGGCCGCCTGGCGGGCTACAAAGCACCGCGCCGGGTCCGCTTCGTCGAGACCATCGGTCGTTCGCCGTCGGGGAAGGTCGACTACGGGCGTCACCGGGGCGAGACGGCCGAATGGCTCGGGGTGACGCTGGACTGATCCCTCCGTGAGCCCGACACCGCAGTCGGGTGCGCCGAGGAGCCGGACGTCGAGCCCGATCCGCGCAGGGGTCAGTCCTTGTTGGCGCCGTTCCGGCGGACGAAGTCATTGACCGCGTAGTAGGCGTCGATCGACTCGCCCGCATCCCCCCAGAAGCCCTCGAGCACGTCGTAGGCCATGGCCCCCTGGGCGATGTAGTGGTTGTTCACGTCGGTGATCTCGAGCTCGCCGCGCCCGGAGGGCACCAGCGTGGGGATCACGTCGAACACGTCGGCGTCGTAGCAGTAGATGCCGGTCACGCCGAACTTGGATGCCGGGTGCTCGGGCTTCTCCACGATGCCGACGATCCGACCCTCCTCGTCGAACGTGGGCACACCGAGGTGACGGAGGTGCTCGTCCTCCTCGACCGGGGTGAGCAGGATCCGCGCGCCGTGGGGGTCGGCACGGAAGGCCTCCACCATCGGCCGGATGGAGTTCTCGACGATGTTGTCGGCCAGCATCACGAGGACCGGGTCGCCGTCCACGAAGCGGGCGGCCAGGCCGAGGGCCTCGGCGATCCCGCCCGGGCGCTCCTGGTAGCCGTAGCTCAGTCGGTCGATGCCGAATTCGTGCCCGTTGCCGAGCAGCCGGAGGAACTCACCGGCATGAGTGCCCCCGGTGACCAGCATGATCTCGGTGATCCCGGCGTTCACCAGCGCCTCGATCCCCCAGTTGATCATGGGTCGGTCGTAGATCGGCAACAGGTGCTTGTTGGTGATCCGCGTGAGGGGATGGAGACGGGAGCCGGTACCACCGGCCAGGAGGACGCCCTTCATGGCGCGAAGCCTAGACGTGGGCCGGTCCGCTGCGTGGAGCGGTCGAGGAGCGGGGTGACCGGGCCCGCTCCACCCGTCACGACGTCGACGTCGGGCCCGCGGACTCTGCCAGCACGGACTCGGCCAGGGCGGGCCACGCACGCGCCGCCCATACGCCGAACGGGCGATCGGCCAGTCCGCAGCAGAGCACCCCGGCGACCGGGTCGACCCACAGGAAAGAGCCGGACTGGCCGAAGTGACCGTAGGTGGCCGGCGAGTTCGCCGGGCCCGTCCAGTGGGGCCACTTCGTTCCCCGCACCTCGACCCCCAGCCCCCAGTCGCAGGGGTCGAACGGGCCGAACCCGGGCAGCACACCCGACAACCCAGCGAACTGCACCGATGTGGCCGCCCGCCAGGTGGCCGGACTGACCAGCGTGGGACGGGCCCACTCGCGGGCCAGCGCCACGAGGTCGTCGAGCGGGCCGGCGAGTCCGGCGGCCGCAGCTCCGGCCGCCGTGTCGACGAGCGACGTCCCGACCATGCCGAGCGGCTCCAGGATCCCCTGGGCCAGGTAGTCGGCGAACGGCAGGCCAGAGGCGACCTCGAGGACATCGGCCATCGCCGCGTAGCCGGCGTTCGAGTAGATCCGACGCACACCGGGTCGTTCGACGGGCGGACCCGGCTCCGGTCCGAGTCCCGAGGCATGGGCGAGCAGGTGGCGCACCGTAGAGCCCGGCGGTCCCGCCGGGCCGTCGAGCTCGAGTGTTCCCTCCTCCACGGCCACCAGCACGGCCAGCGCGGCGGCCGGCTTGGTGACCGACGCCCAGGGGAAGGTGCGCCGGACGTCGCCGATCGCGGCTGTCGGGCCGAGGGCAATTGCTCCACCGGCGTCGGCCGGATCCCAGCGGACCACACCGACGGCCGCTGCATCCACCGGCCAACCGGCCACTGCGTCGAGTGCCTCCATGCCCGGGCCAGCGTAGGGGATCGCACCTGGTCCGGGGGCTGGCTAGGAGCGTGGGTCAGAACCTGCAATTGACGAGGTAGTCGTCTGACTCGCGATGCGGCGGCGGACCGGCAAGAATTCTCGGCATGGCAACTGACCCCGCCGAGGACGTGCTGTTCGAGATCCCGGAAGGGGACGGAAACGTCACCGAGGCAAAGGTTCCGGTCGGGAAGGCGAAGACCTTCCGCCAATCGCGGTAGGGACTGGCCTTGGC
>PLRX01000057.1 GCA_003164095.1 Acidimicrobiaceae bacterium
CTCTCAAAGGTTGACAGGCGCCGGATCGGGGCAGTGATCATCGGGACGTGAGCACTGATCCGGCTCAGGATGCAGCGGCACCCAAGCGTCAGAAGGGTTAGGCCCGTACCACGCTGATGGCAGCTGGGCGTTGACCGGCCGCGTCGCCCATCTTCATTTGGTCGGGATCGCGGTGATCGCTCGGCGACCCGTTCGAACATTCTCACGTTCTCCTGGAGCAAGGCGACGGACCCTCAACTCTTTTCGGGAATGTCCCACCTATCGCTTCGAAGGATCGGAAGTGTCTCTGGCTCGGGTCGAGTCGCTGTATGGATGGCCGTCTGAAGTGCAAGCAGTGCCTCGCTTGCCTGCGAATGGGATGAGGGGGTTGACCAAGCACTGATCGCCCTGATGGGAACGGGGCCTCCGTAGCGCTTGATGGCAACCAGTTCCAGGGAGCCCAGACTCGGCTTGCTTCGCGCAAGTCCCGACGCGGCATCGACCAACCACCACGTCAGAACCGAAATGAAGCCGCCCCCAAGAATCCCTGCCCCAGAAGCACCGGAAGCGGGAGATCCCTTCTCCACCAGAGCGCAGTCCACGAGGTCGCCTAGGGCAATTCTCTGCCCAGAAAATGACCAACGCCACAACACTTCAGTCGGAGTCAGTACCACCCGAGCGGTCATTCGACCAAGTCCGGTGATCAGCATCATCAACCCGACCACGCAGATCGCTATTCCGAGTGGGAGTGCATTGGGGCTGGATCCCGATGTGGCGTAGCCGATTCCAATGACTCCTAGCAGGAGTCCGATTACGAAGTCGACGACTCCAGCCGCAACTACCGCTCTCGATCGGAAGACCCGATGCGACGAGCGGTCCACTGGCTCGAGTCGCACCATGTGGACTAATCGGCTGAGCCTCGAAGCGACTTGAGGGCAGCATCGGCTCGACATCACCCGCAGGGCGCCCAGCTCCTAGCGGATGAGAATCGGGCCTCATGCCACGAGTTGGCCCCGGTCACAGCATCCAGAGCCACGATCCGTCATCCGGATCGCAGCCAGTGGCCCGGAGAAATGCGGATCATCTGAGAACTCGCCGGCATTCCTCGAGAGTTGTCTCGCCGAGTCGGACCTTGTCGAAGGCATCCTGGAGCAACGTCTTCATTCCGCCGGACACCGCTGCGAGCGCGATCTGCTGGGCCGATGCCCTTTCGAGCACCAGCGTCTTCAGCGCGTCGTCCATCACGAGGACCTCCTGCACGGCGAATCTTCCGAGGTAGCCCCGGTGCCCGCACCGGGCGCAACCCACCGCTCGCCTGACCACAAGTTCATGATCAGGCTCGTCGATGAGAGCCATTGCCGTGAGCTCGAGGAGTTCTTTCTGGGTTGCATAGTCGGAGATCGCGCACTCATCGCACAGACGTCTGAGAAGGCGCTGGGCAACCACGCACTCGAGCGCCGAAGTCACCAAGTAGGACTCGAGGCCCATGTCCATGAGACGGGTGGTGCTCGATGCTGCGTCATTTGCGTGCAGAGTGGACAGAACCAGGTGGCCTGTCAGTGCCGCCTCGGTGGAGATCCGAGCAGTCTCCAGGTCGCGGACCTCTCCAATCAGCATGACATCTGGGTCCACACGCAACGCAGCACGGAGACCGGTGGCGAACGTGTAGCCAGCCTTTGCATTGATCTGCGACTGCTTGATTCCGGCGATTCGGTATTCGATCGGATCCTCAACGGTGATAATATTCCGCACGGGATCGTTCAGCGCGTTGACAGTGGCATAGAGGGTGGTCGTCTTCCCAGATCCCGTGGGGCCGGTCACGAGCACCATCCCCCACGCCTTGTCGAACGCCGCACGGTAGCGAGCCAGGGCATCGGACTGGAACCCCAGGTTCTCAATATCGAGCAGGCTCTTGTCCTTGTGGAGGAGTCGGAGCACCAGTGCCTCGCCGTCGATGGTCGGAAGACTCGCGGCTCGGACATCGACCGGAAGACCGTGGGCGACAATCGAGATGCGGCCGTCCTGGGGGCGTCGATGCACGGCGATGTCCATTCCCACCATGATCTTCACCCTGCTCAAGATGTCCAGGGCGAGCGACGCAGGTGCAGTGGTGGCGTCGTGCAGAATGCCGTCGACGCGGAAACGCACCCGCAAGTCGCCTTCGGTCGGCTCGAAATGAACGTCTGACGCCCGCTCGTCCACCGCCCTCCTCAACAACTGGTTGACGAAGGTGATCACCGGACTGTCGCCGTCGTGTCGACCCTCCGATGGGATCGCATCGCCTGAAGACGACGAAACCGGTCGGGTGTCGATGGACAGCGGTGCGTCGGCGGCCGCCGTCGCCGCGTCGGTGTCGTTGGCTACGAGCTCGAAGTCGTCGAAACTGCGTTCGATCGCCTGTCGAAGCTGCTCCGGCGTGACCACCTCCAATCGCATGGGAATCGACGAGAGCATGCGAAGGTCATCGATGGTCTGCATGTCCCTCGGGTCCACGAGCGCGACCACGACGCCGCCGCTGTCGACCTCCACCGGGAGAACGCCGTGTGATTGGCAGAAGGCCTTCGGAAAGTAGGTCAGCGCTGCAGGGTCCGGTGGAGCCAGCGTGAGGTCCCGGTAGGGCAGATCGAACATTGATGCCAATGCGCGGGCGAGTTCGGTCCCATTCAGAACACCTTGGGCAATCAACGTCTCGCCAAGGCGCAGTCCGGTCCGGTGCTGCTCCTCAAGCGCAGCGTCAACCTGCGCAGCGGTAGCCAGACCGGACCTGATGAGGTACTGGCCCAGTGGTACACGAAGTGCGAGGTGATTCGTCTCGTACTCGGGGGGGTCCGCGTCTCTCACTTTGATCACCGATCGCACTAGGCGACCCAGTGGTTGAGCATAGCCTTCTCTTGCGCGAGATGGTCGTCGTCACTGCGAGTGAGCAGAGTCGGGTCAACTCCTCCAGCGGCAGGGATCCGATCGATGCCAGTTGGCAGCGCCCGCAATCGTCGGTTGGGCCCAGGCACCTCGTCGAGACCGTGACCCGAGTCGAGAGCGACAACGAGTCATTCAAGTGTTCTGGCGAAGATGCCGATGCTCGGGACAGGAACCACAGATTCACGGCTCGGTCCATGCGTCCCTCACGGAGCACGTGGACCGTCGCCAAGTGGTTGGAGAGGCAACCATGGGACTACGGCAGGCCATCGCGGCCGCAAGTGATCCAGCCAGCGTTTTGGATCGAGTGCTCGCAGAGGCGCTCATCCTCGTCCCCTCGGCGGCAGGTGCCGCAGTCCTGCTGCGGACCCAGGCGAATGTGCTCGGCTACACCGCAGCCGCCGGGAACCTCGCAGGCTTTGCTGGTGCAACGGTGCCGGTCACCGGCACGCTCTCCGCTCTTTCTATCCAAAGTGGAGTCACACAGCGCTCCGACGACGCGAGGGTCGATCCCAGGTCGGATGCGCAGCTGGCTGCGAGGTTCGGGATCCGGTCCGTGATCTGCGTACCGTTGCGCAAGGGAGCCGAGGGCATCGGTGTGGTCCTGATCACCTCGGGTGAGCCGAGCGCCTTTGGACCGGCAGACGAGGCGACTGTGGCAGGCTTGGCGCCCTTCGTCTCGTCGGTGATCGGTGCTGCGGTCGATCTGGCGTCATGCACCAACGAACTGCTTCGTATCCACGAGGGAGCTGCATCGCGCACCCTTGGTGAGGGTCATCTTGATGGTTCGGACGAGACCGCCCAGGCCCGGTCGACTTTTGTCGCCAACGTCGTCTGCCCTGGCACCGCACTCGGCTCGGCCGCTCGGGATCGCATCGAGCAGGCACTTACGGGAGCCGGTCTCACGATCGTGCTCCAGCCGATCTTCTCGCTCTTGAGCGGAACGGTGGTCGAGGTGGAAGCACTCGCACGGTTCACGGCCGCACCATTGCGTGGACCGGACCGCTGGTTTGCCGAGGCGGCCTCGGTCGGCCTCGGTCGTCCGCTCGAGCTCTGTGCCATCAAGCGGGCGCTCTTCCTGCTGCCGGAGCTGCCAGAGCCACTCCGCATGGCAGTGAATGCAGGACCAGAGACCTTCTGCTCCACTGACCTGATCGACCTGCTCGAAACGAGCATGCCCAGCCGGGTTGTCGTCGAGCTCACCGAGCACGTCGGCATCGCGGACTACCCGGCACTGCGTCGAGCCTGCAGGGGATTGCGGATGCTCGGTGCCGAGGTGGCAATCGATGACACCGGAACGGGGTTCGCGAGTCTGTCACTGGTGCTCGAGGTCGCTCCAGAGATCATCAAGCTCGACCGGGAGCTGACCGCCGACATCGATTCCGATCCGGTTCGGCGTGCCTTGGCCAGCGCGCTGGTGACCTTTGCCAATGAGATCGGCGCCAGAGTGATTGCCGAAGGGATCGAAACCGCTGGTGAGCTCGAAGCCCTCACTGCCCTCGGCATCGGCTACGGACAGGGCTTCTACCTGGGCCGCCCGGGAACCATCGAGGACCTGGCTCTGCTCATTCGAACCGGAGATCGGGGCCGAGCTCCACGTGCCATCCGGCCGTCAGCCTGCCTCTCCGGTGCTGGCCACGGGGTGGGGACTGGAGCGGCATCTGCCGTTCCCAGGGTGCGGCGTCATCCGCTTGAACTGATCACGTGGACTGCCCAGGGGGGATCCGTCAGCATTCCCGGTGAAGCCAACTGACGCAACGATGCGGACCAGCCCGGGATACGGAACGGGGGGGGGTGATCCACTGCTCAAGGTTCGCTCGAAACGGGTCGATCACCAGGTAGGCCTCACGAATCAGTGATCGTTGCGAAGGTGGAGCTGAGTGTCACTCGACACTTCGGGCACCGGGCGCCGACAGCATCCGCGAGTCGCCAAAGGAGTTGCCGTGCCAGAGTTCCGATCATCGTCTGGTTCACGTTCCTCGCTCATCACGGCTGCGTATGGGCGCACCGTGGGGGACCATGCGGGCGCAGGCCAGGGTTGCAGGTGAGGACCGGCCCGGATGGGGCCCGCTCCATCGCACGAGGGTCGGGGTCAGCGATCTCGCAATGGCGCGTGTGGTTGGCGATCTCCGCGTCGATTCTCCTTGTCGGCAGCATGAGCTCGATCTTCGGAGCCCAGGCAGCGGCCCGGAACGACGGACAGAAGGCACATCAAGCTGCTGTCACGACGTCGGTCGAGATCGCGTCGAATCTGACCTTGGCCATCCAGCGTGAGCAGGATCTTGCGGTGAGCGCTGGTGGTTTCGTCATCGGCAACCCGAATGCCTCATTGGACCAGTTCCAACGTTGGGCGGGCTCCACCCAGGTCTTCGAGCGGTTCCCGGAGATTCAGGGGATCGCCGAAGTGGTGATGGTCCCGGCATCACAGCTGAGCACGTTCGCGGCTCACGTCGAGGATCCCTCGGCGGGTCTCAATCCTTCAGGTCAGCCGTTTCAGGTGACTCCGCCGGGAGCCCGTCCGTACTACTGCTTTGCCACACTTTCGCAGTCCCGCACCAGCCAGCCGCTCACCCCGGTAGGCACTGACCTCTGTGACACCGTGCTCGGCCCGGGTTTGATGAGTACGCGGGACTCCGGCGAGGGTGCGTACCTCCCCTACGGCACAGGCAGCTCCGCCGAGATGGTGGTGGGCACTCCGATCTACCAGGGTGGAGTCGTGCCGACGACCGTCCAGGCCCGTCAGGATGCGTTCATCGGATGGACGGGCACAGAGATTCTTCCCAGCATGATCCTGGCCGATGCGCTGAGAGGTCAACATGGCACCGAGGCGTCTGTCCACTACGCGAGTGGTACCGAATCCGCAACCTTCACGGCGGGCGCGGCGCCCGCCGGCGCTCAGCAGTCGACGATCGAGCTGCACAACGGCTGGAGCGTGCAGGTCTACTCCCTGGTCGGTGGCAGTGGGGTGCTCGGAAACCCGACCGTGCTCGCATTCCTCTTGGGCGGGATCCTCCTGAGCCTCCTCTTGGCGTTGCTGGTCTTCGTGCAGGGGACGAGTCGGTCCCGCGCCGTACTGCTCGTGCATGAGCGCACGGACCAGCTTCGCCACCAGGCTCTCCACGACTCCCTCACCGGGCTGCCCAATCGCGCCCTGATTCTCGACCGGATCGGCCAGATGCTGGCACGAGGCCGACGACAGCACACCCCCGTCGCCGTCCTGTTCCTCGATCTCGACAACTTCAAGGACATCAACGACACCTTGGGCCACCGAGCGGGCGACGAACTGCTCGTCGGGGTTGGTACCCGCCTGGGGAGTGCCCTCCGGGAGGGAGACACTGTCGGGCGCTTGGGAGGTGACGAGTTCGTCGTTCTGACCGAAGGCGCCTCGCTGGCAAGCGGAGCCGGGATAGTGGCAGATCGGATCCTCGACGTACTGTCGACCCCGTTCGAGATCGCCGACAGTGACGTGCCCCTTGCGGTGACCGCGAGCATCGGTTGTGCCGAAGGTGACCGGTCGACTCCCGAGGAACTCCTGCAGGACGCCGATATCGCCCTGTACCAGGCCAAGGCCGCCGGCAAGCGACGTGCGGTGTGCTTCGCTCCCTCGATGCAGAAGGCCGTGGATGACCACCGGCACCTCGAAGTGGACCTGCAGGGAGCGCTCCTGGCCGACCAGTTCTTCTTGGAGTACCAACCGACCATCGATCTCTCCACAGGCGTGTTCACCGGCGTCGAGGCACTCATCCGCTGGCGCCGTCCCGAACGGGGCGTCGTACAGCCTGACGATTTCATCCCGGCACTCGAATCGACCGGCATCATCGTCCCGGTAGGTACCTGGGTACTTCAGGAGGCCTGTCGACAGGGTGCTCGGTGGCATGAGCAGGGTTATCGATTCACTGTCTCTGTCAACGTCTCGGCAAGACAGCTCGAGCGGGACCGGATCATCGATGATGTCCACGACGCCCTCAAGACGAGTGGATTCGATCCCGGCTCGCTGATCCTGGAGCTCACCGAGACCGCCCTTATGCACGATGTCGAGCAAACCGTCACCCGACTCGGGTTACTGAAGGCTCTTGGCGTGCGAATCGCGATTGACGATTTCGGTACTGGATACTCGTCGCTGGCCTACCTGCGCCAGTTCCCGATCGATGTTCTGAAGATCGACCGTTCCTTCGTTTCGGGAATCTCCGACACGACCGAGTCTGCGGCTCTTGTGCACACCCTGGTCCAGCTGGGCAAGGTTCTCGGGCTCGAAACGATCGCCGAGGGCATCGAGACCGATGACCAGCGAATCCGTCTTGCGGATGAGCAGGTCGACACCGGCCAGGGCTTCCTCTTCGCTCGACCCTTGAGCGTCGACGATGTCGATCGACTCTTGGGTGTTCCCGCAGGCAAGTCCGGAGCATCGGTCACTGCGTCATCCAGATGACAGACGGCCGGTTACCCATGCATTGGGCCCAGGGCCAGGCCAGAACTCTCGGGGAGTCGGGAGCAGAGTTGGCCGTTCGGTACCCTGAGCTGGGAGTTCACGACCTGAAGCGATGATTCGGATCCGATCCGGAGCCCTGGGGTAACCGGATGCCGACGGACCTGAGGCCGTGGGGATGGTGGCAGAGGATGGCCCATGGTGTTGCTGCCGCGCGCCCGGCACGCCAGCCCTAGTGCAGGTACTGCTCGATCGCCGGGCCGACCAGTTCCACCAGCTCCTCATCCGTGGCTCGGACCACTTGCTCGGCTCGGGCCACGTGCCTGAGCATGGCGATCCCGATGAGCTGGGCCACGATCAACGAGGCACGGAGCGGGGCGTCCGGTGTTGCGATCAGGGGTGAGAGCGACGTGAGCACCCCCTGAATGAGCAGGTCGCGCAGCATGTCCGCGGCATGTTCGTTGGATACGGCCGAGCGGACCAGGCCCATGACGACGTCACGCGCCTCGGCCCGGTCCAGCATCGCCAGGTAGCGCCGGACGATGTGCTCGGCCACCTCCCGACTTCCCAGATCCTCGAGGCCGGCGAACAGCTGGTCGGGCTGGCCGGTGATCTCGAGGGCGGCACGGAAGACACCTTCCTTGGTGCCGAAGTAGTGGATCAGAAGGCCCGGATCGACCTCAGCCTCTGCAGCGATGCTCCGCAGCGACGTGGCGTCATACCCCCGGGCCCCGAACGCTCGGCGAGCCACCGCCACGATGTGCTCCCGAGTCCCTGGTGCCCCTGGCCGCCGGCCCGAGCGCGTCATCGGGGTGAAGCCTTGGTGACGATGTCGACGAAGG
Organism: Acidimicrobiaceae bacterium; assembly: GCA_003164095.1. Lineage (GTDB taxonomy): Bacteria > Actinomycetota > Acidimicrobiia > Acidimicrobiales > RAAP-2 > Bog-756. The sequence continues at coordinate 8,164 of PLRX01000057.1, forward strand.
CCTCTTCGAGATTGGCCGGTACGGCAGAGACGTCACCCCCAAGGTCGTGGCGGTGCAGGAGCCCCGCGACGTGCTCCGGTGTGCCGGGCACTCGGAGACGCGAGCCGTGGACCTGGACGATGAGGCCGTCGCCGTCCAATGCGGCGAACACACCCCGCCAGTCGGCACAGTCCACCTGGACCACGTGTCGGTCACCGATGACCTGGCCGAGCGTGCCGGCGGCGACCACTCGTCCCTCCGCCATCACGACCAATCGGTCGCACTGCTCCGCCTCCTCCATGTTGTGCGTGGTGACCAGGACCCCGGTTCCGCGCTCGGCACTGGCCCGGATGTCCTCCCACAGGTGGGAGCTGCTCAGCGGACCGACCCCCGATGTCGGCTCGTCGAGGACCAGGAGCCCTGGGTCGTGGGAGAAGGCCACGGCGAACGCCAGCCGTCGCTTGAGGCCGAGTGACAAGTCGCCGACGAGCTCGTGGCGGTATCCGGCGACGCTCTCGGGCAGAGTGGACTCAGCGATTCCGAAGGCAGCGGTCGTGAATGCCCAGTTCTCCCCGACGGTCAGGTCGTCGTAGAGTCCGAGGCTCTGCGGCACGTAGCCCAACCGACGACGGGTGGCCCGTGACGGTCGTCCTCCGAAGAGCGAGACGGACCCACGAGTGGGAATGAGGAGACCGAGGAGCATCCTGATCAGGGTGGTCTTGCCCGCCCCGTTTGCACCGAGCAGCCCGACGACCTCTCCCGAGCCGACTTCGAGGTCGACACGGTCAACGGCCGTGAAGTCCCCGAATCGAATGGTGGCTGATCGTGCTCCGACGAGATACTGCACGGCTACACCACCTGCTGGCTTGCTAGCGCTGCGACCATCACCGCGTCTGCGAACGTGGGCGCCACCGGTTCCGCGCCGTCGGGTAGGTCGTCGGCGGGTGCCCACACCCGCCAGGAGGTACCCCATCGCCACGACTGGCCCGGTGGTCGATCCGAACCCCGGACCACACCCATCGTGCCTGGTACGGCGCCGATGATGTCAGACGGCGAGCCGGCGGCGATGGTCTTCCCCTGGTCCATGAGGAGCACTGTTGATCCACGGTTGGCCTCGTCCACGTAGGTGGTGGCAACGACCACTCCGGTGCCCTCCGCCGCGGCACCGGACAGGAGCCGCCACAGCTCTGCCCGGCTGACCGGGTCGACACCGGTCGTCGGCTCGTCGAGGACCAGGAGCTCTGGTCGGTGCAGCAGGGCCATCGCCACGGCCAGCTTTCGCTGCATGCCGCCGGACAGTTGGCCACCGAGCCGGGACCGGGTTTCGGTGAGGCCGATGCGCTCCAGGAGCTCCTCGGACCGGGTGCGACAGTCCGAGCCTGAGACCCCGTAGGCGCGGGCCACGAAGGCCAGGTTCTCCTCGACGGTGAGGTCGACGTACAGGCCAGCCGTAGCCGGGATGTAGCCGATGGCCTGCTTTCCGGGTCGCTGCGCACGCCCTCCAGACAAGCGAACCAACCCGACGAGTGCCCGCAGCAGTGTCGACTTGCCGGCGCCATCACCGCCGACGACGACTGTGACCGAACCCGGGGTGACCTGGAGCGTCACATCGTCGACTGCTGTCTTTGCACCGAACGTGACCGTGCCGCCTTCGAGGCCCCAGGTCATGCTGCCGCTGCCACAGGCTCGAAATCGTCCTCACCGCGGTGCCGCGCGCTCGGGGCGAGGTCGCGGCGGAACCGGAGCACGGCCAGACCGAGCACCGCCCCGGCCATGCCGAGCAGGACGACGAGCGGGACCCAGAGCCCGGCGATCGGTTCGGCCTTGAGCATCACACCTCGGCTGATGTCCACGAAGTAGGTGAGCGGGAGGACGTAGGCGATCCAGCGGACACCCGCGGCCATGGCACCGACCGGGAAGATGAGCCCGGAGAGGAGGATCTGGGGAACGACGAACATGATGGCCAGCTGGATCGCTTGGCCCTGGTTCTGTGAGACCGTCGAGATGAGCACACCCATGCCCAGCGTCACGAGGAGGAACAGCAGTGCCCCGATGCCGAAGGTGACCACGCTGCCCACGAACGGCACCCCGAAGAGCCCCATGCCCAGCAGAACGATGGCGATGAGGTCGAGCGACGCCAGGAGGAGATAGGGCAGGATCTTGCCGAAGATGACGTCCCAGGGGCGGAATGGCATCACCGCCAGCTGTTCGATGGTGCCGGCCTGCCGCTCCCGGACGATCCCGAGGCTGGTGATCAGGGTACCGATGAACAGCAAGATCAAACCGGTCAACCCCGGGATCATGATCCACGAGGTCTTGAGGTCCGGGTTGTAGAGCACCTCAGGGGCGATGACCGGAATCTTCCCCCCGGTGGCAACGTCCGCTTGGGCCATTCGGGCGAAGGCTCCCTTGGCCGCCTGGACCGCGAACAGTTGGGTCCCGTCCATCAAGGCCGTCACCGGGTTCTGGCCGGTGACGATCCCAACCGCTGCCTTCCCGTCCTGGAGTCTGCTCTCGACTGTCGCCCGGTTACCCACCGGGTCCACCTCCGTCACGTCGAAAGGCGCATGGAGCTGGGCTGCGGACTCTGCTGCCTCGGGACCCACCACGACGGTCGGGATCTTCGACACGTTGAAGTTCGCGGCGTAGCCGAACACGACCAGCAGAATGACCGGCAACCCGACAAGCAGCCCGAGGGTCCGCTTGTCCCGCAGCAGCTGTCGGAACTCCTTGATGACCATCGCCCGCATGGAAACCTCCTATTTCAACACCTGTAGAACTCTACGACTGGAGAAATAGTCCGGCAAACTCGGGTCCTCGGCTCGCCGGCAACACATCGCTCCCTCTCGGGCTCAGATCAGGGCCGACTGCGATATCGAGCACCCTTATCGCCTCGCCGCACAGGCGAACAGGCGCACACTCTTGCTAGTGGCCGTCAGAGCGGTAGGTTCACGGCCGCAGGACGAGCGCGGGGAAGCGGGTCGACACCAGCCAGACCTTCGGCGGGTGCTGACCTCCCAACCTGATCCCGCGAGGTTGCGCCGTGCTCCATCGCTGCGCCATTGCGGGATTCGGGCCCGGACCAGCACCCGGGGATAGAGTGCGTGCCGTGCGGCTCGACGCGAGGGACCTCTCGCAGGTACTCGACGTTGTCCGGGTCGTCAGTGAGGCGAAGGACCGGGACACCTTCCTCCGATCGACGCTCGAAGGCGTGGTGGCCCTTGTGCCGTGTCTGGTCGCCACAGCCAACGAGGTCGATCCGGTCGCCGGTCGCCTGACCTACTGGATGGAGCCTGCGTCGTTCGCGGTGCCCGACCGCGCCGGCGAGTTGCTGACCGAACTGGCCGGAGAGCATCCGTTGATCGGCCATGCAACCGTCACGGGTGACGGTTCGGCCTGGCGGATCAGCGACTTCTGGTCACCGGACATGTTCCACGCGAGCCGGCTGTACCGAGACCTCTACGGCCCCATGGGCATCGAGTACCAGATGTCGGCCACCCTTCCGGCCGCGTCACCAGTTGTCTTCGGGGTGGTCGTCAGCCGGGCGGATCAGGACTTCAGTGATCGCGATCGGGACGTCCTGAACGTGCTCCGCCCCCATCTGGCCCAGGCCTGGCGCAACGTCAGGAACCAGGAGCGCCTGCGGGGCCTGGCGGACGCCGTCAACGACGCCATGACCGGGCGTGGATGGAACGTCATCGTGCTGTGGGACCCTCCCGAGGAGTTGACGCCGGGAGCGCTGGTCACGCTCTACCGGTTCTTCGGACGTCCGTCCCGCACCTCACCGTTGCCGCCGAGGGTGGAGCGGTGGGTCGCCTCACAGCAGGCCCACCTCGTCGAACACGAGGAACTGAGGCTGACCCCTCCACTGACCGCGCTGCTGGACGGACAGCGGATCGTGCTCCGTTACCTGCCCGCCCAGGGTGCTCACCCGGGGGCCATCATCGTCGACGAGGAACGCCGACCTGTGCGACGACGGGACTACGAGTCGCTCGGGTTGAGCCCACGGGAGGCGGAGATCACCGAACTGGTGGTGCTCGGCGCCACCAATGCCGCCATCGTCGACCAACTGCACGTGGCTCCGGGCACGGTCAAGAAGCATCTGGACAACATCTATGGAAAATTGGGTGTTCGCAGCCGCGGGCAGCTGACCGCCTTCGTGCTCCACCTCGTGGACAGCTGACGGGATCAGGTCCGCGAATACGCCGAAAAGCGTAGTGTCCGCTCCGGGTCGCACTGTGAAGACCGAACCGGTCACGCTCCACTGCCGCGATCGTGGGCCGCTCACCTCGACTCGGTGATCGGGTTCCCCCGGGCGACGGACGCGGAACTGAGGAGCAGGAGCGGAGGAGCGCCGTGGCGGATCAGCGGGCAGTGTCGACAGGCGTGCGCCCCGACCGACGTGACCCACGGACCCGCCCTGCCCGACCACGACGAGATCCTCCAGCTCCGCCGCTCCGCCGCTCCGCCGCCCGCCCACGGCCTGAGCTACGCCGTCCGCGCCTCCGCCTGACTCCGTCCCGGCGGCCATGGGACTTTCGGCCCTAGTTCCCGTGGTCCGCGACCCGCATCCTTCAAAGGTTGATACATGAAGGCACGACGTGTCTCAGTGCGTCGCGGACGAAGGGGGAACGGCATGACGTTGGGACTCGACCTGGACTACCTCGAGCGCTCGGCACGGGGGGAGTTCGACCTCGGTTGGCTGCGCGACACGGGGTCCGAGTGGGGAGTGCGTGCCGTGCCGTCCAAGACCGGTCTCACACTCCGGGACATCGCCATCGGCTCCTACGGAGAGGTCCCCGATCATGCCCCGCTGCGCACCATGGCGCCCCGTGGGTCCGACGTGGAACCCGGTGTGCCGGACATGGGGTACACGATCAACGACCGGGCCGAAGTGTGGGCCGACAACGTCCTCGACCTCTACGAAGAGGCGGTCAGCCGCCAGTGGAGTGCCACCCGGGACATCCCGTGGGCCGATCTCGCCCCGCTCGACCCTGACGTCGAGCACGCCATGTGCCAGCTCGCCACCGTCCTGTCCGAAGTCGAGATGGTGGCGGCCGACTTCCCGGCCAAGTGGCTCTGGCGGATCAACCATGACTTCGTCGAGGCCAAGATGTTCCTCTGCACCCAGGTCATGGACGAGGCCCGCCACACCGAGGTGTTCCGCAAGCGTGCCCTCGCCAACGGGGGCGGGCTGGGTAAGGCCACCGCGGTGGTCGAGCGCTTCCTCCAGCTGATCCTCGACGCCGAGTCCTACGACGAGGGGTCGGCCCTCATGCACCTGCTCGGCGAGGGAATCGTGCTCTCGCTGTTCCGGGCGGGCGCCGCGCTCGCCCCGTCCCCGGTCGAGCAGAAGATCTTCCGGTTGTGCATGCAAGACGAGGCCCGTCACGTGGCCTACGGCACCATGCACCTGCGCTACCGGCTGGCATCCGACCCTTCCGTCGCCGAGGACTTCCACGCCTACCTCGACCAGGGTGAGGAGATCATCTCGATGATCTTCGCGACCCCCGAGATCGTCGAGCCCACGGCCATCCTGGCCGCCGGCGGACTCGAGCAGGCCTGTGAGCTCGGTACTGCGGCGGGCGACGTGCTCCGCCACCAGATCATCGGCGACTACCTGAAGCGGTGCGCCCACGCCGGGTTGGACCGACGGGGGCGACTCCACCTGCCCGACGCGCTCATCGACGGCGTGCCCGGTGCACGGGTGGAGGCGGCGGTCTGATGGGCGCCATCGAGGCACCCTTCCCTTCGTCCGCATGGTTCGTGGAACTGGTGGCGCGGGCCACCGCCGATCCGGCCGAGCTCGAGCACCTCGGGATCGCCGACCTCCGGTTCGGTGTGGAGGTGCTGCTGCCGGACGGGGCCGAGGAATTCTTCGGACTCGTGCTCGACGGCTTCGATATCAACGTGGTGGGCCCCACGACCGCGGAGTCCTTCGGGTCCGACGTGGTCGTGTCCGGACCGCTCGCCGCCTGGCAGGATATGGTGGACTGGATCGAGGAGCACGGGCCGGCCGACAGCGCCCACTCGCTCAACGGCCTGACCATCGCCGGCATCCCCCTCGTGGCGAGGTCGGACGACGCCATGGGCAGCGACAAGTTCTACCGGTTCATGGGCACGATCCAGGCCGTGTTCGACGCGGCCGGCGCGCCGGCCCCCGCTGCAGCTCGGGCCTGACGGTGGCGTTCGAGATCGACGACGCGGAGTGTCTCGGCTGCGGGGCCTGCGAGTCCGCCTGCCCGCCGGGTGCGGTCACCCAGGGCACGGGCTTCCCGGTGGCCTACGAGGTGGACCCGCTGTTGTGCAACGACTGTCGGCAGTGCCTGGAGGTCTGCCCCGTCGACGGATTGGTGGCTGACCCCGACTGGGCGGTGTGCCATGGACGCGGGTGCCCGCTGTCGTCGCACCGCTATGAGGGTGTCGAGTGCAGCGAGGGGCGTGACCTGTGCCCGGCCTGCGGCTCGGTGCTGTGGCGGAGTCCCGGAGGCGGGTGGGAGTGCCGGTCCTGTGCATCCGAGGCCAGTGGGTCCGGTCATGCCGCCGGGTGCCCGAAGGTCCGTCGCTCCCGGCGGCTCGCCCCGACGACCACGGTCGCCTGACCGACGCGCGCTGGCAGATCGGGCCGGTGCCTCGGCGGATCAGGCGCGCCCGGTGGCCACCGGGAGCGTCGCGAGCTGACGGACGACGAACGAGGGACGCCACGTGGGTCCGTCGTCGACCAGCGCGGGATCGGGGAACCGCCGGAGCACGGCCGGCACCACTACCTGCGCCTCGAGGCGCCCCAACGCGGAGCCGAGGCAGACATGGAGGCCGCGACCGAAGGCGAGGTGGCGGATGGGCGTCCGGTGGATGTCGAAGCGGTCCGGGTCCTGGTACTGGTCGGGGTCCCGGTTGGCCGAGCCGAGCAGCAGCCGGACCGGCGTACCGGGCTCGATCACGGTGCCCTCGATGGAGACGGGCTCCGACGGCCACCGGCCGCCGCCTGACGCCACCTGGAGCGGGCCGAGGTAGCGGAGGACCTCTTCGACCGCGTTGGGGACGACGGACGGGTCGCGCCGCACCTCGGCCGCCTGGTCCGGATGGGACAGCAGCAGCCACAGGGCGGTCGAGATGAGGCTCGCGGTGGTGTCGTGCCCCGCCAGCAGGATGAGCACGATCATGGCGAGGAGTTCGTCCCGCGTGAGCTGCTCGCCGTCCTCCTCGGCGACCAGCAGGCCCGAGATGAGGTCGTCGCCGGGAGTGCGCCGCCGCTCGTCGACGAGGTCACCCGCATAGGCCAGGAACTCGTCGGCGGCTATGCCGGCTGCGGGCAGGAGGTCGAGCTCGAGGGGGAGCTCGTCCACCGCGGTGATGGCGTGCGTCCACTCGTGGAGCAGCCACTGGTCGGTGGCCGGCACGTCGAGCAGGTCCGTGACGGCGAGGATCGGGACCGGCCAGGCGATCTCCTCGAGGACGTCGAAGCCGGGCCGGTCCTCGATGCCGGCGAGGATCGTGTCGATCATCGCCTCGACGCGTGGCCGGAGCCCCTCGATCCGGCGGGGGGTGAAGGCCTGTGCCACGAGACCCCGGACGCGGGTGTGCGCGGGCGGGTCGATGAACAGGAGCGAGTGCTCGGACAGCAGGACCATCGACGGTGGCGCACCGGCGGCCAGGACCTCGCGCCAGGGTGACGGCGTGGCCACCCCGAACCGGCGGTCCCGCAGGACGCGGTCGATGTCCTCGTAGCGGGACAGCACGATGCCGATGTCCTGGTGGCCGAAGACAGGTGCCTTGCGGCGGAGTGCCCCGTACCAGGGGATCGGGTCATGGCGGAAGACGGGGTCCCGGGGGTCCCAGTCGGCGGGGTCGAGGTCGCGTCCGGGCTCGTCCATCGGTTCAGGCTCCCACGGGGGGCCCACCGCCGCCCGGTGCACGCCCCGGGCCGACGACACCTCCTGTGACCCTGTGACCCTGTGACCCTGTGACCCTGCGATCCGGGCACCGGCAGGTGTACGTTCTGACGGAGGGCCGGCCGATCCAGGGGGATGCGATGACGACCGCCGACATGACGTGGGAGGCCTTCCATGACCAGGTCCTGGAAGGTGGGGGACGGGACGACGCGGTTGCCGCCGGGCGTGCGTTGCGTGCCGGGGTGCCGGGGGCGGCATTCGAGGTTGCCGCACTCGCCCTGCACGTGGCGATCGTCTCGCCCGAGCCGCTCGTGGCCGTCTACGACGGGCTCTGCGAGGGTTGGCTCGGTGCCGCCCCCGACGGGCCCGACGTCGCCGCACCGCCTGCGCCCGGCAGCGTGTCCGACGCGTTGTGGTCGGGGCTCCGCGAGCTCGTGTTCGATCCGGACGCCGGCCGTGACCCGGCCGACATCACCGTGCGGACGGCGGCACTGACGGACGCACTGTCACCCGGGTTCCACGACCGTGTGGCAGCCATGGCACTGCATTATCCGGGTGTCACCGAGGCGGCTGCCACCGGCGTCCCTGCCCGGTTCACCCTGGAGGACCTGGCCGACTGCCCGAGGGACTCACTCGGTGGCTCGATGCATTCGTTCGTCGTCGACAACGGCTTCGAGCTCGAGGTCCTCGACCGGGACGCGCTCGGGTTGACCGACCTGCCGTACCCGCTCGACTACCTGAACGTCCGGATCCTTCAGTGCCACGACATCTGGCACCTAGTCGCCGACCACAAGACCTCGGGGCTGCACGAGGTCTCGGTGTCGGGGTTCCAGATGGCCCAGTTCGGGCACCAGTACTCGTCGATGTTCCTCGGCATGGTCCTCGCCAAGGTGGCCTTCACCCAGCCCGATGCAGTGGCGTTCACCCTGGACACGATCCTGACGGGCTACCGCCACGGTCGCGAGACGCCGCCGCTGCTGGGCGTGGAGTGGGAGACCGTGTGGGATCGGCCCATCCCGGTCATCCGCGGGCAGCTCGGTGTCACCCCCTACGACTCGCCCTACCCGGCGTGGATCCTGGAGGAGCTGCAGGGCCAGCAGCCCCGCAGCGCCTGACGCCCGACGGGCTACTTGAGGATGTTGACGGCCCGGGAGATCACCAGGGCGACGGTAAGCAGCGACGCCAGGGACTGCACCATCATCAGGAGCTTGGCGCGCGACGTCAGGGGCATGGTGTCCGTCGGGCTGAACGCGGTGGCGTTGGTGAACGAGGTGTAGAGGTAGTCGATGAACTGCGGTGCCCACCCCGGTGACGCGGCGGGCGTCGACATCTGGGGGAAGAGGAAATCCGGCTCGCGGTGCCCGGACAGCATCCGCGCCGTCACCCCGCCCCGGTCGATCTCCCAGTACCAGAGCCCGAAGGCGATCACATTGGTGAGCCAGATGGGCACCGACGCGAACACCAGGGCCCGACCGGCCGCCGACGAGTTGTCGAGCAGTGCCCGGATCAGCTCGCCCAGTGCCACCACGTTCACCACGGTGATGACGGCGATCATGGCCAACGACAGCATGCGGAGGTTCGACTCGGCCCGGTCCACCTGGTGGGGGTTGGTGACGAACAGCGCCACCAACAGCACCCCCTCTACCGCCGGGATCAGCCACCTCGGTCCGAGGCCCTGGATCACCGTCGGGGGCAGCACCACCTGCAGGGCGATGGCCACGACCACGGCCAGCAGAGGTGGCCACCGGGACTCGCCGGTCGACACCTCCCCCCAGGCCGCCCGGTCGTCACGAGTCTGACGCGGCTCCGGCGGGGGAGCGGCCCCCGGCCCGGGTGACGGCGCGTCGGTCATGTACCAGTTACTACCACCCGGTGGCAGCGATGATCGGAGCGTTGAGCTGCTTGCCGGCCATGCTGCCGTCGGCGGGTGCGTCGCCGTAGTCGAAGACCGAGCCATCGGCCGAGGCGACCCAGTAGCCGAGCTTGTCGCCGGTGGCGAAGATCGCCGTTGCCGGGTTGGTCTGGGTCACAGCGCCATACGCGTCGCCATGGGTCGGCTGGTAGAGGTTGGCATCACCGAACGGCAGGACGAATCCATCCGCGATGAGAACCCAGTAGCCAAGGCCGTCCGGGGTCCGGACAGCGGACGTGATCGCCCCCGAAGGGAGTGGTTGCCCGTTGTTGTAGTCGACCGGCTGTCCGTCGCTCGCCGCGTCGCCGAAGGTGTACACGAAGCCCGTGTCGGTCACCAGCCAATAACCGTGCCCGGTGGCGTCGGGCATGACCGACACAGCGCTGCCGGAGCAGCCGCCGATCCCGGGGCAGGACCCCTCGAACTGGGCGTCGCCGAACGCGAACACCCCGCCGTCGGCCGCCACCATGAAGTAGCCGCGGTCGTCCGTCGAGGGGACCATCCCCACGATCGGCGCGTTGAGTTCCTGGGCCGCTCCCGATCCCGCCGGTGCGATCCCGAGGCCGGGGATGGAGCCGTAGAAGCCGGCGTCGCCGAAGGCGAAGACCCCGCCGTCGGTGGCCACGAGCCAGTAGCCGTTGCGGTCGGCCGTCGGCGTGATGCCGACGACCGGTCGCTGCAGTACGAGGTTGCCGGTCGAGCCGTGGAAGCCGGCGGAGCCGAAGCTGAAGATGCCGCCGTCGGCGCCTACCAGCCAGTACCCGTGGCTCGGTCTGGGCGCGCTGGACGAGTAGGTGAAGTGGTCCGCAGGGACCGCCGAGCTGCTGGTGTCGTCACTCGTCAGGAGGATGTCCACCGTTCCGACGCCCGACGGCGACGACACCGTCAGGGAACCGTTCGCATCGAGGTAGAACGCATCGGCGAGGTTGACGCCGAAGTAGGCCTTCGCAGCAGCAAAGATGTACTGGCCGGAGACGGTCACGACCGAACCACCCGAGCTGGTGCCGGTCGCCGGTGTCACCGAGGTGACGACCGGGGTGGGCGAGCCGTACTGCACCGTGAAGGAGCCACTGCCGGTGTAGGTGTCCGGCCAGGAGGAGATGCCGGTGAAGTCGCCGCTCTGGTCCGTGCTCGCCAGGTACACAGGGGAGTAGGCCGACGTGGCGGTGCCGGGGCCCGTGACCGTCATGCCGGTGAACGTGGCGGAGCCGTAGTCGTTGATCGTCGTCTGGAGGCCGTCGAGGGTCGGGGCCTCCTCGATCCACTCGGCCGAGGCCCTCGGCGTGACATAGGTGAGTTGGTGGGTGAACGTCCAGTTCTCGGTGGTGTCCGAGATCGTGATCCTCCAGAGGTTCGTGGCCACCTGGGCGACGGTGGCGCTGATGGCGTCGCCGGGGGCCACATACTCGCTGATCGTGGTCTCTGCGTTCGGTAGGACCTCCCACCAGGCTTGGTAGGAGCCCGCCTGCTGGGACGTGCCGGTCTGAATCAGGGTCTGCGACGACGTCCCGTCGATCCCGATCCAGGTGGCGGACTCATCGACGGAGCTTCCACCCGACACCGTGGGGACGGTCCAGCTGCCGCCGACGCTGTCGTATGTCCCGCCGGTGGCGACCTGGCCCGACCAGTTGGTCGAGAGCGCGTAGTTGTTCCGCACCGAGGCGGAGTGCGGGTTGACGCCCCGGCCTGGCAGGTGGCCGTGGAGGAGGTGGAGCTTGGCGTGGCCCGTGTCGGTGGCTGCCGACGTCACGGTGGCCGCGTGCACGGCCTCTGACGGGGACGCGGCGGCCGCTGCGGTGCCGACCGATCCGGTCACCAGCGCGGCGAGCGCCGCCGATGCCACGACGAGGCGCGCCAGCGCACGGCCGTTCCTGCCCCCACGTCCCGTTGCCATGCTGTCAGCACCCCCTGCGTCAGGCATCCCAGGGTGAGATAGCCGGCCGACCTGCAGCATTCCATGTACGCCGAGCGTTCCGCTACCCCCGGGGTCGAACGTCGGCAACCCGTGTTACCGACTTCGCCCTGTACGCGCGGACGGTCAGTCGACGAGGGTGAACGAGATGCCGGCCGCCAGAAGTCGGGTGCGGAGTGCCGGTCCGAGTGCCGAGGCCGTCGTGACCTGGCCCGCGGTCACGGGTAGGTCGTCGACGGCCAGGCAGAGGGCCGCTTCGCTGATCATGGCCGACGTCTCGGTGTAGCCCGGATCGCCCCCGGCGACCTCGGTCACGACCGACGTGCCACCGCCTTCGCCGACGAAGCGGACCGTGAACCACGCCTTGTCGCGCTGGGCGGGTGTCGGCCCACTGCCCGAGGGCCGCAACCTCGCCAGTGCCCGGCGCGCCGGGGCGACCTGTGCGACAGCCGCCAGGGTGCCGATCCCGCCGAGCGTGGCGGCCGCGGCCAGCGGGCCCTCGGTGGCCAGAAAGTGCGAATAGGTGAAGTCCGGTCCGTACCGGGGGAGCTGCCGGGCCGACTGGGCGACGATGAGCGGATCGATGGTGGGCATGGGGATGACCCACCACCCGGTCGACGCATCACGACCCACCCGGCCCGTGGCGATACTGACCGCCCGCCCGTCGGGCTGCGGCTCGACCTGGGTCCGGATGTCGTGGGTGGCGCGGCCCTGGCGCATCCGGCTCATCACCTCGAGCGCGGAGGCGACCGTCCCGCCCGAGAACGTCCCCTGCAGGCGGACGTAGCCGCGGACGGTCAGCGGAACCCCTTCGGGCAACTGGTCCACCGTGAACTGGGCCCCGAGGTCGTGAGGGACCGAGTCGAAGCCGCACGCATGGATGAGGCGGGCACCGGTGGCCTCGGCACGGGCGTGGTGCTTCAGGTATGTGAGGTCGGCGAACTCCGGTTCGCCGGTCAGGTCGAGATAGTCGGTGCCGGTATCGGCACAGGCCGCCACCACCGGGTCGCCATGGACGAGGTAGGGACCCACGGTGGTGATGAGCACCCGACAGCGGCTGGTCAGGTCGCGCAGTGCCGCGTCGTCGGTGGCGTCGACGGTCACCACGTCGAGGTCGGCGCCGCTGCGCGCCCGGACCGCCTCGAGCTTGGCCGGATTCCTGCCGGCCAGCGCGATGGACACCGCTGACGTGGCGTTGGTGGCCAGGTAGTCCGCGATCAGGCCGCCGGTGAAACCCGTGGCCCCGAGGAGGACGATGTCGAACTCGCGGGACTCGGAGGGCATGGCCGGACACTAGTGGTGCGTCGCGGATTTGA
>PLRX01000123.1 GCA_003164095.1 Acidimicrobiaceae bacterium
TCATTGCCGGAGGGTGTGACAGGGGGCCGTATCCTGTGTCGGTGAGCAACGATGCGGGAACCGACGGAGGCGGGCGCGCCCCCTCCGGCGCGCCGGACGGCGCAGACGCAGCGGCGCGCACGTTCCACATCCGCACCTTCGGGTGTCAGATGAACGAGCACGACTCCGAGCGGTTGGCCGGCGCCCTGGTGGCGGACGGCCTGGTGGCGACACCCGACATGGAGTTGGCCGACGTGGTGGTGTTCAACACCTGCTGCATCCGGGAGAACGCCGACAACAAGTTCTACGGTCACCTGGGCAACCTGAAGGCGCTCCGGGAGAGTCGGCCGGACATGCAGATCGCCGTCGGTGGCTGTCTCGCCCAGATGGACGGCGAGAAGATCCGCGAGCGGGCCGGCCACGTCGACGTCGTCTTCGGGACCCACAACCTGACGGATGCCCCTGCGCTGCTGCGGCGAGCGTCCTCGGAGGGTCCGCTGGTGGAGATCCTGGACGAGCCCGTGCCGGTGGGGGAGCCGACCGCGGCCGACCAGCAGACCGCCGCCCTGGCCGCCGTCCGGGACCTCCCCTATGCCGCCTGGGTGACGATCCAGATGGGATGCGACAACTCGTGCGCCTACTGCATCGTCCCCGCCGTGCGCGGCCCCGAGGTGTCGCGCCCGATGGACGACCTGGTGGCGGAGGTGTGCGAGCTGGCCCGACGCGGGGTCACCGAGGTCACCCTGCTCGGCCAGAACGTCAACTCCTACGGCAGGGACATCACCCGGCGCAGCCCCCTCTTCGGCGACCTCCTGCGGGCCGTCGGCGCCGTCGACGGCATCCGGCGGGTGCGGTTCACCAGTCCCCACCCGAAGGACCTCCGCCCCGAGGTGATCGCAGCGATGGCCGACACGCCGGAGGTGTGCAACCACCTGCACCTCCCCCTGCAATCGGGCAGTGACGCCGTCCTGGTGGCCATGCGCCGGGGCTACACGGCCGAGCGGTACCTGGACCGGTTGGCGGCCGTCCGTGCCGCCGTCGACGACCTGGCGGTCACGACGGACCTGATCGTCGGGTTCCCGGGGGAGACCGACGCCGACTTCGAGCGCACCCTGGAAGTGGCTGGGGAAGCCGAGTTCGACAGTGCGTACACCTTCGTCTTCTCGCCGCGTCCGGGCACGAGGGCCGCCGGCATGGAGGACCGCTTCCTGCCCGTCGAGGTGACCGCCGAGCGCATGGAGCGCCTGCGGGCCGTCGTCGAACGGTCGGCCCTCCGCAAGCACGGGGCCCGGGTCGGCCGAGTGGAGGAAGTGGTGGTCGAGGGGCCGTCGAAGCGGGACAGTTCGGTCACCACGGGCCGGACCGGACAGAACAAGCTCGTGCACTTCGCGACGCCCGCGGGGCGTCCCCCGGCGAGCGGTTCCTACGCGGAGGTGGCGGTCACCGACGCCGCCCGGCACCATCTGATCGGCGACTTCGTCGAGGTGACCGCCCGCCCGTCGTACCGGGTGCGCATCCCCGTGACCGCCGGCTGATCGATGGCCGTCGCCCTCGTCGGGCCCACTGCTTCGGGAAAGTCGGGGATCGCCCTGGCCACGGCCCGTGCCGCCCGCTCCCGGGGCATCACCGTGGAGTTGGTGTCCGTCGACTCCATGGCCGTCTACCGCGGCATGGACCTCGGGACGGCGAAGCCCGCACATGACGTACGGGCCGAGTTCGCGTACCACCTGCTCGACCTGGTCGAGCCGGACGAGGAGTACACGGTCACCCGCTTCCAGACCGACGCCCGTGCCGCGCTGGAGGGGATCGCCCTACGGGGCTCGGTCGCGCTCCTGGTCGGTGGGACGGGGCTGTACCTGCGGTCGGTGACGGACGATCTGACGTTCCCGGGTCGGTTCGCCGCAGAGGCGGACGAGCTGACCGCTGAGCTCGACGCGGGCGGTCCGCCCGGGAGCGGGGAGCGGTCGGCCGCGTGTGCCGGGCTGCACGCCCGACTCGAGGCCCTCGACCCCGTCGCCGCGTCGCGCATCGAGCCGGGCAACGAGCGCCGCCTGGTGCGGGCCCTCGAGGTCACGCTCGGATCCGGTCGTCCGTTCTCCTCGTTCGGCCCCGGTCTCGAGCGGTATCCACCTGCGCAGGTGGAGCTCCTGGGGATCCAGCGGGAGGCCGAGGAGTCCGACCGCCGGATCGGCGAGAGGTTCGAACACCTGATGGACGACGGGTTCCTCGAGGAGGTGCGGGCACTGGCGGCCCGACCGGGGGGTCTGTCACGCACCGCGCGGCAGGCGCTGGGCTACCGTGAGCTGCTCAGCCACCTGGAGGACGGGGTGCCGCTTGCCGACGCGGTCGACGAGGCGGTGCGCCGCACCCGTGCGTTCTCCAGGCGCCAGCGGGCCTGGTTCCGACGTGACCCACGGATCCACTGGCTCGATCCCGACGACGATCCGGTGGCGGTGGTGACGGCCAGGATGGCCGGCGACCAGGTGGGAGCGGTACGGGACCGTGAAACGGCTGCCCGGCTAACGGGCGGCGCTAACGGATGAGAGACTGTAGGGGAGCACGATGACCACCACCTCCCCAGACACCGGCCTCCTCCGATTCACCAAGCACCACGGTGCCGGCAACGACTTCCTGGTCCAGGTGGATCCGACGGGCAGCGGCCCCCTGCCCTCCGATCTGGTGCGTGCCCTGTGCGACCGACGGTTCGGCGTGGGTGCCGACGGGGTGATCCGGGTCCAGGACGGCCGGGGCGTGGCGGACCTCACGATGGTCCTGCAGAACGCGGACGGCCGAGAGGCCGAGATGAGCGGTAACGGCATGCGCTGCCTCGCCCAGGCGGCAGTGCTGAGTGCCATGGTGTTCCCCCCGACGTTCACGGTCGCCACTGCTGCCGGGGTCAAGACGGTCGTCTACCTCGAGGGCGCACAGGTGCACACCGCCGAGGCGACCGTCGGGCTCGGTCGGGCGGTGCTCGGCGATGACCAGCCGCAGAAGTTCATCGACCGCAAGGTGCGGACGGTCGACATGGGCAACCCCCATCTCGTGATGTTCGGCCCGGACCTCGACGATATCGACGTGGTCGGCATCGGCACCCACCTGCAGTCGGTCCACGAGGGCGGGATCAATGTGGAGTTCATCACCTCGGGGGACGAGCCTGACAACCTCGTCCTTCGTGTGTTCGAGCGCGGGGTTGGGGAGACCCAGGCGTGCGGCACCGGCAGTGCCGCCGCAGCTGCTGCTGCGCACAGCTGGGGCCTCGTGGGCACCGAGGTCGACGTGCACAACCCCGGCGGCACCCTGCACGTGTCGCTGGACGACGACGAGACCCTGCTGCGGGGCCCCGTGCACCGCGTGGCGTCGGTGGTCGTCGACCCGGCGGCCGTGTTGTCCGGTGCCCGTCCGTGATGCCCCGTGGACGCCACAGCATGAGGCCGACCGGGCGGACAGCGGTCGTCGGGTGCGTCCCGCCGGGTGGCGCCGCCCGAGTACGGCCCGGATGAGCAGCGCCGGATGAGCCCGACCGAGTCGGCGTTCACCGACACCCTCATCTCGAGGGAATTCCGTGAGCGGATCGTCCTGGTGGGCGTGACGTTCCCGGGGGGCACCCAGGTTGCTACGGAGGCCGGTCTCGACGAGCTCGCCCGGCTGGTCGACACCGCCGGGGCCGATGTGGCCGGTCGGATCATGCAGAAGCGACCCGCTCCCGACCCTGCCACCTACCTCGGCCGGGGCAAGGCGGAGGAACTCTTGGAGATGTGCCTCGAGGTGGACGCCGACACCGTGGTGTTCGATGACGACCTCTCGCCCGCGCAGCAGCGCAACCTGGAGAAGATCCTGGGTCGCACCGCCATCGACCGCACCGCCGTGATCCTCGACATCTTCGCCCAGAACGCCCGCACCCCGGAAGGCCGTGCCCAGGTGGAGCTGGCCCTCCTGCGCTACCGGCTCCCCCGACTGCGCGGCCGCGGACACTCGCTCAGCCAGCAGGCGGGTGGCATCGGCACCCGTGGGCCCGGCGAGACCCAGCTCGAGGTCGACCGACGTCGCCTGCTCCAGCGGATGAGCCGACTCGAGGCGGACCTCCGCCAGCTCGACCGGACCCGGCGGGTACAGCGCCGGGGACGTCAACGCGGTCGCCAGCGCACGGTGTCACTCGTCGGGTACACGAACGCCGGCAAGTCGACGTTGCTCAACCGGCTGTGCGAGTCCGACGTACTCGTCGAGAACCGGCTGTTCTCGACCTTGGACCCCCGAACCCGCAAATTCGATCTGCCGGGTGGGGAGACGGTCCTCCTGACCGACACCGTCGGGTTCGTCCGGAAGCTGCCCCACCAGGTGGTCGAGGCCTTCCGGTCGACCCTCGAAGTGGTGTTGGAGACCGACCTCATCGTCCATGTCGTGGACGGCTCGGCCCCGGACCTCGAGGGTCAGATCGCCGCGGTCCACGCCGTGCTGACCGAGATCGGCGCCGACTCGCTGCCGGAGCTCCTCGTGGTCAACAAGGCGGACGCCCTGGGGACGGGCGACGACGAGGACGGCGTGGAGGCGCAGCGGCTGCTGGCGGCGCATCCGGGGTCGGTGCTCATCTCGGCACGCACGGGACAGGGGATCGAGGAGCTCCTCACGACGATCGGCGACCGGCTGCGGGTGGGGGACCGGGCGGTCGAGCTGGAGATCCCCTGGGCGCGGGGCGACGTGCTGGCGGCGGTCCACCGGGAGGGCGAGATCGTGGGTGAGGAGGCCGGGGACACCGGTGCACGGATCCAGGTCGTCCTCGACGCTGCCGGACGGGCCCGGTTCGCCGAGTTCCTGGCCATCGTGAGTGCGCACGTCGGGCCGGATGCCCGGGACGGGGAGGGCCACGTGAGCGGAGGATCCGCGGTCGGGACGGGCGGCGTCAGGCGGGTGGCCGGCACGGGCGACGACGGCGCTGTGGTCGGCTTCGCACCGCCGCCCTACCCCTACGAGCGCCTCAACGGGGCGAAGGCCGCGGCGACCGAGCGGTTCGCCGGACGGGGCGGCCTCGTGGACTGCTCGATCGGCACCCCCTACGACCCACCGCCCCCCGAGGTCCTGGAGGCCATGGCGACATCGGGCACCGAGCGCGGCTACCCGACGTCGCCGGGCTCGCCCGGGTACCGGCGGGCGGCGGCCGGCTGGTTGGAGCGCCGTTTCGGCGTGACCGTCGACCCCGAGCGCGAGGTGGCCGCCTGCGTCGGGACCAAGGAGTTCGTCGCCACCACGGCGCAATTCCTGCGCCTGCGCACCCCCGATAGGGACACCGTGCTCTACCCGTCGGTGTCCTATCCGACCTACGCCATGGGGGCGACGCTCGCCGGTGCCCGTCCGGTCCCCGTTCCCGAGCTGCCGGGCGGCGGACTCGACCTCGACGCGGTCGACCCGGCGGACGTGGACCGGGCGCTGCTCCTGTGGGTCAACTCGCCGGCCAATCCCACGGGCCATCTGACCGACCTGGGGCGCGCCGCGGCATGGGGACGCGCCCACGGCGTGCCGGTCCTGTCCGACGAGTGCTACGCCGAGTTCACCTGGGAGGGACCACCCCGCACGATCCTCGAGTCGGGGAGCGACGGCGTCGTGGCGGTCCACTCCCTGTCGAAGCGCTCGAACCTGGCGGGAGTCCGCGCCGGATTCTATGCCGGCGACGCCGAACTGGTGACGTACCTGCTCGACGTCAGGCGGCACGCGGGGCTCATGGTGCCGGGACCCGTGCAGGCCGGTGCGGTGGTCGCCCTCGACGACGACGCCCACGTCGACGTCCAACGGACCCGGTACCGCGATCGGCTGTCGTTCCTGGCCGACGCGCTGGCATTGGCCGGTCTGCCCGTGGTGCTCCCCGCCGGGGGCTTCTACCTGTGGCTGCCGGTGCCCGAGCGGTTCGCCGACGGATGGGACCTGTGCGACTGGCTGGCCCG
The DNA here is from genome assembly GCA_003164095.1 of Acidimicrobiaceae bacterium. Taxonomy (GTDB): domain Bacteria; phylum Actinomycetota; class Acidimicrobiia; order Acidimicrobiales; family RAAP-2; genus Bog-756. Next base: position 5,913 of record PLRX01000123.1, read on the forward strand.
GGAGGCGGGACTCCTGGTCAGTCCCGGCGAGCTCTACGGCCCGGCGGGCAGCGGCCATGTCCGGGTCGCGGCGGTGCAGCCGCTCGACCGACTGGAACTGGTTGCGGAACGGCTCGGCTCCGTCGGCTGACCGACGCGGTGGACCCGATCGTGGTGCCGGCCGTCAGCGCGGCCGAGGGCGGGCCACGGTCGGGCCGGACGGTAACGTCTCCACCCATGGCTGACCACGCACCGACCCACGAGCCCACCCCCGGCGACGACGACGCCCGCGACACCGTCCATGCCGAGTTGGCGGGACGGGTGGAGGCGCTCTGGGAACGGGCCGGCGAACTGTCGCCTGCGGACGCCGACGCACTCGAGGTCGTGACCGCGGCCATCGACCTGCTCGACTCGGGCGAGGCACGTATCGCCGAGATCGATCCGTTGACCGACCAGGTCGTGGTCCACCAGTGGCTGAAGCACGCCATCCTCCTGCTGTTCCGGTTGCGCTCCATGGAGACCATCGAGGCGGGTCCATTCGAGTTCGCCGACAAGCTCCCGTTGAAGCACGACTACGAGGCGGCCGGCGTCCGGGTGGTCCCGGGGGCGTCGGCCCGGTGGGGGTCGTACCTGGCACCTGGCGTGATCTGTATGCCCAGCTACGTGAACATCGGCGCCCGGGTGGGTGCGGGCACGATGGTCGACACATGGGCCACCGTCGGCTCGTGTGCCCAGATCGGCGAGCGGGTCCACCTGTCGGGAGGCGTCGGCATCGGCGGCGTCCTGGAGCCGGCCCAGGCCGCACCGGTCATCATCGAGGACGAGGTCATGATCGGCAGCCGGGCCATGATCACCCAGGGTGCCCGCGTCGGACGCGGCTCGGTGGTGGGGGAGGGCACGATCCTCAACCCGTCGATCCCGGTGATCGACGCCGAGACCGGTGACGAGCTCGGCCGTGGCCATGTGCCACCCTGGTCGGTGGCCGTCCAGGCGTCGCGCCGGCGGGACTTCCCGGGTGGGGAGTTCTACCTCCCGTGCGTGCTGGTGCTCCGTCGCCTGAGCGAGGGCCAGCGCCACGACAAGGCGCAGCTCAACGACATCCTGCGCTCCCACGGGGTGTCGATGTGACCGACGCCGTGCCGGACGGGCTGCTGGGCCTCGCCACGGCACTCGTGGGCATCCCGTCCGTCAGTCATCACGAGCAGGTGGTGGCTGACGCCGTCCAGGCGGCGCTCGAGCTCTGTGCGTGGCTCGACGTCGAGCGGGTCGGGGACAACGTCGTGGCCCGCACGCATTTGGGACGGCAGCGGCGCGTCCTCCTGGCCGGTCACCTGGACACCGTCCCGCCGGTCGACGGCAATGACGTGCCCCGTCTGGAGGGCTCGACCCTCTTCGGGGTGGGAGCCGCGGACATGAAGGGTGGCCTCGCCGTCTTCCTCCACCTCGCCGGAAGACTGCCCGAGCCGGCCGTCGACGTGACCTGGTGCTTCTACGCGACCGAGGAGGTCGCCCACGAGTTCAACGGGCTGCGGCAGCTGTGGTCCGAGCGCCCCGACCTCGTCGCGGCCGATGTCGCCATCCTGGGCGAGCCCACTGGGGGACTCGTCGAGGCCGGGTGCCAGGGAACCCTCCGGTTCAAGATCCGACTCGCCGGGGCACGGGCCCACACGGCCCGGCCGCACACCGGGCGGAACGCCGTCCACCGACTGGCGCCCCTGCTGACGACCGCAGCCGGCTACGAGGGCCGCCGTCCGGTCATCGACGGGTGCGAGTACGCCGAGCAGCTGCAGGCGGTGTCCGTCGAGGGAGGGGTGGCGGGAAACGTCGTGCCCGACGAGGCCACCGTCGTGCTCAACCATCGGTTCGCCCCTGACCGGGACGAAGCGGAGGCCGAGTCGGCGGTCCGGGAGCTGCTCGCCCCCCACCTCGATGCCGGTGACCATTGGGAGCTGCTGGAGGCCACCGCTGGTGCGCCTCCGTCGCTCGACCACCCGGTACTGGCCGCACTTGTCGCCGGAACGCAGGTCGCCCCCCGGGCCAAGGTGGGCTGGACCGACGTGGCGACGTTCTGGGCCCACGGCGTGCCGGCCGCCAACTTCGGTCCGGCCGATCCCCTCCTCGCCCATACCCCGGGAGAGCACGTGACCGAGCAGGAGCTCGTGGATGCGGCGGCGGTCCTCGAAGCGCTGCTCCGGGACGGGGTCTGACGTTCGTAGGGCGGCCTCCGTGGGTAGGGTCGGACCATGACTCTCACCACACGCCAGCTCGGCTCGTCCGGACCCGTCGTCTCCGCCGAGGGGCTGGGCTGCATGGGTATGAGCGAGTTCTACGGGCCCGGCGACGAGGCCGAGTCGATCGCCACCATCCATCGGGCGCTCGAGCTCGGTGTCAACTTCCTCGACACCTCCGACATGTACGGCCCCTACCTGAACGAGGAGCTGGTGGGACGCGCGATCAGCGGACGGCGCGACGAGGTGGTGCTGGCGACGAAGTTCGGGATCGTGCGGACCGACGATCCCGCGGTCCGGTCCGTCCGCGGTGATGCCGCCTATGTGCGCGAGGCCTGTGAGGGCTCGTTGCGCCGACTCGGGGTCGACCACATCGACCTCTACTACCAGCACCGGACCGACCCCGCCGTCCCCATCGAGGAGACCGTGGGGGCAATGGCCGAACTGGTGGCCGAGGGGAAGGTCCGCTACCTGGGACTGTCCGAGGCGGGGTCCGACACCATGCGCCGCGCCGTCGGCGTGCATCCGATCGCCGCCCTCCAGAGCGAGTGGTCGCTGTGGAGCCGGGACATCGAGGACGACGTGGTGCCGACCGCCCGGGAGCTCGGGATCGGCATCGTGGCCTACAGCCCGCTCGGCCGCGGCTTCCTGACCGGTCAGATCACGTCTCCCGGGGACTTCCCCGACGGTGACTTCCGGAAGTTCCTGCCGCGGTTCAGTGGCGACAACTTCGGTCGCAACCTGGGACTCGTCGACCGGGTCCGCGAGCTCGCCGCCGGGAAGGGGTGCACACCGGGCCAGCTCGCCCTGGCCTGGGTGCTGGCACGTGGCGAAGACGTCGTCCCCATCCCGGGTACGAAGCGCCGCACCTACCTGGAGGAGAACGTGGCGGCCGCCGACGTCGTGTTGGAGCCCGCCGACCTGTCCGCCGTCGACGGGGTCTTCCCGCCGGACGTGACCGCCGGCCTGCGCTACCCCGACATGAGTTCGATCGGCCCGGACACACCCAGGGCGTGACGCTCCGAGGGCCCGGAGGGTGACGGGTCCGAACCGGTGGTCGGGACGGTCGGTCCGTCAGAGCTTGCGGAGTACCGTTACCACCTTGCCGAACAGGGTCACGTCCGCCGGATCGAACACCATGGGGGAGAGCCGCTCGTTGGCCGGGGTGAGCACGACGTTGCCGTCCTTCGTCGAGAACGTCTTCACCGTGGCCTCCTCGTCGGGGATCCCGGCCACGACGATCTCGCCCTGCTGGGCCTCGGTCTGCTGGCGCACCACCACGAAGTCACCGTCGACGATGCCTGCGTCGACCATCGAGTCACCCTTGACCCGGAGCATGAAGAGCGTGCCCGTGCCGGTGAAGTCCTCGGGCAGCGGGTAGAGCTCCTCGACGTTCTCCTGGGCCAGCACGCCCGTGCCGGCGGCCACCTCGCCGACCAACGGGACGTGTCGCAGCGGCCGGGAGTCCATGATCACCTTCGACGACGGGTCGTAGCAGACCTCGATCGCCCGGGGCTTGGTCGGGTCCCGACGCAGGTAGCCCTCGCGCTGGAGCACGGCAAGGTGCGCGTGCACGGTGGAGGAGGAGGTCAGGCCGACCGACTCGCCTATCTCACGCACCGACGGCGGGTAGCCGCGGTCGCGGACCGACTCGGAGATGCAGTCGAGGATCTGCTTCCGCTTGGTGCTCAGTACCTGGGCCATGGGTCCCTCCGCTGTCCGGTCGTGTCACACCCTCGTGCGAACGTCTGTTTGCATGAAGGTAGTCCCGGTGGGGAGCCAAAGCAAACATCTGTTCGAAAAAGCCATTGACATCGAACAGGTGTTCGTGGTGGGATGTGGCCATGGCGAACAGAGGTTCGATGCACAGGGCAGATCACACGGCCCCTTCGGTCGTGTCACACCCGCCACGTACAACTTCCCGCACGACGGATTCGACGACACGGACGACGACAGGAAGGACCTCCCGATGACGGCGCTTCTCACAGCATCCCTCCCGGAGTACCTCGACGAGCCGATCCGCCCGGGGCGCCCCGAACTTCGACTGGTTCGGGCGCCCGAGGGTCGGGGTCCGCGCTACCGCACGGCCGAGGAGGCCGAGGGGTGGGAGACGGCTCCCGTGCCTCGGCCCCGTCGGCGTGCCTCGGTCGAGGTCCGGCGTCGCCGGACCATCCTGGCGATGATGGGCCTGGCACTGGCCCTCCTCGCGTTTCCGCTGGGCGGATTCGGTGGCGCCTCCCACACCACCGAATCCGTCTCGGCGGCCCAGATCCACGGGTCGACGTACGCGGTGCGGGCCGGCGACACCCTCTGGTCGATCGCCGAGCGGGTCGAACCCTCCGGTGACCCGCGGCCGCTCGTGGCGCAGATGGCATCGGAGCTGGGTAGCTACAACGTCGTGCCGGGCGAACTCGTCAGCATTCCCTGATTCGGCGGGCGCCGTCCACACGCAGCTCCTGCGACCCCCCGCCACCGAAGGACGAGTTCGTGGGCACTAGCCTCCTGTCCGTGCGTTGTCCCTGGTGTCTGGCCGACGACGATCGGGTCGTGGATTCGAGGATGGCCGAAGACGGGGCCGCGATCCGGCGGCGCCGCGAATGTTCCGGTTGCGGACACCGGTACACGACGTTCGAGCGCATCGACGAGATTCCGCTGATCGTCGTGAAGCGTTCCGGGCTCCGCCAGCCGTTCGACAGCTCCAAGCTCATCGACGGACTTCGTGCCGCGACCAAGAACCGTCCCGTCACCGAGGCCCAGCTCGAGATCGTGGCCCGCGAAGTGGAGGAGGAGCTCCGTGAAGCGGGTTGGGAGGCGACCTCCGAACAGGTCGGGCTCGCCGTGCTCGAGCACCTCCGGGTCGTGGACGAAGTGGCCTACCTCCGGTTCGCCAGCGTCTACAAGGGCTTCGAGGGCGTCGACGACTTCCGGCGTGAAGTGGGCCTCCTCACCAAGACCACGGCGCCGAAGGACCCCGGGACCTGAGTCGTGGCCGATCTCCTCACCGAGGTGCCGGGCATCGTCCTGGCCATCTACGCCCATCCCGACGATCCGGACGTCTCGTGCGGTGGGACCCTGGCCGCATGGGCCTCAGCCGGCTGCCAGGTGCACACGTTGATCTGCACCGACGGCGGGAAGGGCACGGCCGACCCGTCTTGTGACCCCGACGACCTCGTACGAGATCGTGCCGCCGAGGCAGCCTCGGCCGCGGCCGTGCTGGGCCTCACCGGTCAGGAGCACCTCGGCTTCCCTGACGGTGAGCTGGCCGACGACGACGTGTTCCGTGGCGCCCTCGTATCGGTGGTGCGCCGCCTCCGGCCCGACACCGTGCTCTGTCCTGATCCGACCGCCGTCTTCTTCGGCCAGGACTACTTCAACCACCGGGACCACCGGATCACGGGGTTCGCCGCACTTGACGCTGTGGCGCCGGCTGCGGCCATGCCCCGGTACTTTCCCGACGCCGGACCGGCGCACCAGGTGTCGACCGTGCTGCTGTCGGGGACCCTCGAGCCCGACGTGTGGGTGGACATCTCGGAAACGGTCGACCGCAAGGGCGAGGCGGTCGGCTGTCACCGCAGCCAGTTCCCCGACGGTGCGGAATGGGCCGCCACGGCTGTCCGACTTGCGGCGGAGGACGCCGGCCGGCTCGCCGGGGTGGCGTGCGCCGAGGGGTTCCGGAGACTGCGTCTCGGGGGGTGACGCCCGTGCCACCGCAGCAACCGGAGCCCGTCGTCGGCGGATCGACGCTGACGGACCGGGTCATCCTGCACGTGGACATGGACTCGTTCTTCGCATCCGTCGAGGTGCGGGACGACCCCTCACTGGCCGGCCGGCCGGTCATCGTGGGTGGCAGCGGCCGACGGGGTGTGGTCGCCGCGTGCACCTACGAGGCCCGCATGTTCGGCGTGCACTCCGCCATGCCGTCCTCGGTCGCCCGGAGGCTGTGCCCCGACGCCGTGTTCCTCGACGGCAGGTTCCACCGTTACGTCGAGGAGAGCCGGCGCCTCCACGCGATCTTGGGCTCGTACACACCGCTGGTCGAGGGGATCTCGCTCGACGAGGCGTTCCTCGACGTGAGCGGGGCCGTCCAGCTGTTCGGGTCCGGGACGGTGATGGGTCACGAGATCCGGGCGCGGGTGCGCGAGGAGATGCAGCTCGGGTGCTCGGTCGGTGTCGGCCGGTCGAAGCTCATGGCCAAGCTGGCGTCCAAGGCGGCAAAGCCCAGGGCGTCACGGTCCGGCATCGAGCCCGGTCCCGGCGTCGTCGACGTGCTGCCCGAGGACGAGCTGGACTTCCTCCATCCCCTCCCCGTCCGGGCACTGTGGGGGATCGGCCCGGTGACGGAGAGGCGGCTCCTCGCGCTCGGGGTGACGACGGTGGGGGAGTTGGCGGCCATGTCGCCCGAGTCGTTGGAGCGGTATCTGGGGGTGGCATCCGGTCGGCACCTATCCGAGTTGTCCCGTGCCGTCGACGATCGTCCCGTGGTCCCCGACCAGGAGGCCAAGTCGATCGGTCACGAGGAGACCTTCGCATCGGACCTGTGGGACCTCGGGGACCTGCACCACCGCCTCCAGCGGATGGTCGACGCTTCCGCCACGGCCCTGCGCCGGGCCGACCGGGCGGCGCGCACCGTCACCGTGAAGCTGCGCTTCGGTGACTTCACGCAGATCACCCGGTCCCACACGCTCGACGGTCCGGTCGATGCGACACCCGCTATCGGGGCGGTCGCAGCCGCGCTCCTCGAGAGCGTGGACCTCTCCAAGGGGGTCCGGCTGCTCGGCGTGAGCCTGTCGGGTCTCGCCGAACCGGGTGGAGGCACCCAACTCCGCCTGGATCTCGACGATTCGTCGCCCGAGGGAGCAACGGGGGGTGGCGCCATGGACGCTGTCGAGCCCGGTCCGGGTGGACGGAGGGAGCCGGTCGGCGTCCGGGACGCCTCCCGGGAGGCGGAGCGGCTCCAGCAGTCCTGGGGATCGGTCACCGGTGCGGTCGACGCCATCCGTGCTCGCTACGGCGGGAGTGCCGTGGGCCCGGCATCCCTCGTCACCCCGGAGGGCCTCAGGGTCCGCCAGCGGGGTGAGGCGCAGTGGGGCCCCTCCCGGCCCGGCGACCGGAGCGATGGCGGCGAAGAGCCGGCGGATGACCGGGGCCGGTGACGGGTCCGGATCGGGGTGGCGGAGCGCGGGCCCGATCGGCGCGCAGGAGGACGAAGGTCACGAAGTGCTTGAGAACTCAGGGGAATCGGCCGACAACCTGTAGCATGGACTACGTGGTTGCACGACCTCGAGAACGCGTGTCGGCAGGGTCCCGGGGCGCCGTGCGTTCCCGCCTGGCGTGCGCGAGGATGGGTCGGGTGGTGACAGCTTTGGCTGACGAGAGGTGGAGGGGACGAGACAGTGCCGCTCTCTGAGCACGAACAGCGGATTCTTCACGAGCTGGAGCAGTCCCTCTACCAGGAGGATCCAGACTTCGCCGAGCGTGTGCGCTCGGAAACCGTCTACCGCCATGCGGGTCGCTACTGCATCTGGTCGGCCCTCGTCTTCGTAGCCGCACTGGTCTTCATGTTCTTCAGCTTCGCCTCGAACCTTGCGCTCGGCTTCGTCGGCGTGGTGGTCATGTTCCTGTCCGGGGTCGTGTTCGCGAACAACGCCCGTCGGATGGGCAAGGCGGGGATCGACGACATCTCGAGGTCCCTGCACACCCGCAGCATCAACAATCCGGTCCACGATCCCCGTGACTGGATCCGTGGGCGCTTCCACCGCGACGACTGATCCACCGGCAGGCGACGTCGGCCCACCAGGCGCCGATGGCCTGCCGTCCCGCGGCACCCTCCGGTCCCGGATCCGCGACCTGTCGGGGGCGGGTCCCCTCCTGGCCGTCGACATCGGCGGGACCAAGATGGAAGCGGGCATCGTCACCGGCGACGGACGGGTCCTCGACCGGGCCCGCATCGCCACCCCCGGATCCACCGACCCCGAGAAGCTCTTCGATGCGCTCTCCTCGGTCGTCTCCGAGATCGTCGAGCGGGCCACGGAGCAGCCGATTGCGTGTGGGGTCGGCTGCGGTGGCCCGATGGAGTTCGGTGGCCGGACCGTCAGTCCACTGAACATCCACGGCTGGCGCCGGTTCCCGCTGCGCGCCCGCCTCGCCGCCCTGGTCGGCGTGCCGGTGGCCGTCGACAACGATGCCAAGGCACTGGCCGTCGGCGAAGGTTGGGTGGGCGCCGCCCGGGGTTGTGACGACTACCTGGCCATGGTCGTGTCCACGGGTATCGGCGGAGGACTCGTGCTCGACGGGCGACTGCTCGACGGCTCGGGGGGCAACGCCGGCCACGTCGGGCACGTCGTGGTCGAGCCTGAGGGCCGTCCCTGCGCATGTGGCGGCCGGGGCTGCCTGGAGGCGGAGGTGTCGGGCACCGCGATCGCAGCGGTGACCGGACGTCCGGCCGCAGAGGCGTCTCCGGACGTGCGCCGCCTATGTGGAACCCTCGTGGGACGGGCCGTGGCATCGGTGGCCTCCCTCTTGGACCTCCAGCTCGCCGTGGTGGCCGGTTCGGTCGCCCTGGGGTTCGGGGACGAGTTCTTCGACGCCGCCACCGAGGAGCTGAGGCTCCGGTGTGGCCTCGACTTCGCCCGGCCTACCCGTATCGAGCCGGGTGGCCTCGGCGCCGACGGGCCCCTCATCGGCGCGGCGGCCGTCGCCCTCCTCCGGCAGGACGGAGCAGCGACCGGGGGTTCCGACGACGCGGGTCACGAGTCGGACCCGGGAGTGTCGGTCGTGCAGGGTCCCGACATGAGGGAGGATGGTCGGTGATGGACCCCGCACCAGCCGCCCGCTACTCTGGCCGCGACCTCGCGGCCCTGGCGGGAGCCGTCGTCCGTCGGCCCGATCTGTGGTGGACCGCCCTCGGTGAGCTCCGGCGCATGGCGCCAAGGCTCTGGTGGCGGACACCGCCGCACCTCCCACTTCCCGACCGGCGCCTGTGGGAGTTCCGGATGGTGACCGCCTACGGACGACCGGACGCCGTACCGGACCGGCACGACGTGGTGACCTTCCTCGAATGGTGCCGTTCGACAGCCGTCGCCGGCGGGCCACGACCGGGCGGGCACGGGTAGGAGGCGCAACGGTGGACCGCCCGACCTTCCGCCCGGCCCCGACGGCCCACGCGCCGTCCGGGCCGTCGCCGTCGCCGTCGGCATCGGCGGCGGACGGGCCCGTGGCGGTGCCGACGCCGGTGTCGTCGACCCGTCGGGCACTCGTCCTGAACGCCACCTTCGAGCCGCTGGGGATCGTGTCGTCGCGTCGAGCCGTGCTGCTGGTGCTCGACACCAAGGCCGAGCTCGTCCACGCAACCGAGCGGGTGTTCCGGGCGGCGCGGGTGACGGTTCCCGAACCATCCGTCGTGCGGCTCGTCCGCTACGTCAAGGTGCCTCACAACTACCGGGTGGCCGTCAACCGCCGGACCGTCTTCGCCCGGGACGGCAGCAAGTGCCAGTACTGCGGCGCCTCGGCCGAGAACCTCGACCACGTGATCCCTCGCAGCAAGGGTGGCCCCCACACGTGGGAGAACGTCGTCGCCGCCTGTCGCCCGTGCAACACCCGCAAGGAGGACCGCCTGCCCCACGAGGCCGGCATGGTGCTCCGGTCGACACCGTCTGCGCCCCGGCACCGGGTGCAGCTCCTCGCCCTGTGCGGCAACACCAGCGAGGACTGGGCCGACTACCTCGGCCCGGAGGTGATCGGGAGGCGTCAGCTCACTGCCTGACCGGGCGACGGCGACCGCCTGCAGTCCACCCCCTTTCCGGTGTCGGGCCGAACGACCGGTCGGGACCCGGTGCAAGACTGACAGGGTGCCGGGAGCGTGGGTGATCGACGAGCGGGACGAGCTGCCGTCCTCGCTCCACGGCTCCTGGCCGGCGGTGGAGCGGGACCCCGACCGTCGTCGGGTGTCCGTCTGCCGACCGACCGGGCGGGCCGTCGTGCTGGGCTCCACCCAACGGCCGTCGGTCATCGACGCAGAGTCCGCCCATGCCGCCGGGCTCGACATCGTGCGTCGCCGTTCGGGCGGGGGAGCGGTACTCGTCACACCGGACGACCCGGTGTGGGTCGACGCGTGGGTGCCCGTCGGCGACCCGCTGTGGAAGGCCGATGTGACCGGTGCGTTCGCCTGGTTGGGTGCGACCTGGGCCGCGGCACTGTCCCGGCTCGGCGTGGCCGAGGTGCAGGTCCAGGGGGACGGCCCCGGCGCCTGCACCCGGTGGTCGTCGCTGGTCTGCTTCGGCGGCGTCGGCGCCGGCGAGGTGACGGTGGCCGGTCGCAAGGTCGTCGGCCTCGCACAACGGCGGAACCGGTCGGGGGCATGGTTCCACGGAGCCTGCGTACTGCGGTGGGACCCGACCCTCCTCCTCGAGGTACTCGACCTGTCGCCGGGGGAGCGGGCGGCTGCGGCAACCGGCCTCGGAGCGGCCGTCACCGGAGTGGTCGACGCCCTGACCGGGCACGGTTCGGATCGCGGTGCAGGCGCCGCCCCGGCCGTGCCGGACCGGGCGGCCGTGGTGGCGGCCGTTATCGCCTCGCTCCCGTAGCGGGTCGCGCTGCGGGGTGGTGCCCCGGTCGCTCGCCGGGCCGCCGCCGCGCCTCGACTCGTACCGGCGGACGCCCGACGACCCCCCCCCAACTGGTGCCCCGGCGCTCCCCTCGTTCCGAACCACTCCACCTCGCTCCACTCCGTCGCGTGACCCGTCGTGCCCCCGGACCGGACGGCGGGTCCCGCGGGGCATCCCCTGTGCTGGCGGGGCGGACGCGTCGCGAGCAGGTCGTATGGCGGAGCGCTCGCACGTCGGGAGTCCGTCGAACGGACCGCCTGCGATCGCAACCGGGCAGTTCGGGGGTGCAGCCGCGACATGGTGCGCGACCTGGGAATTCCTCGGAACAAGTTGGAGGAAGGTGGTTGACGAGTGGGGGAAGGGGGTTTAGGGTGGAGCGAAGTGGTGTGAAAGGGAGGGGCCCGAAACAGTCGGGTACCGGGCACTGCGGGGAGCGTTGTGGGAGCAAGGTCCAGTGGCACGGTTCTTCGGCAGACACGAGCACTCGCTCGACGACAAGGGAAGGGTGATCCTGCCGGCAAAGTTCCGCACCCATTTCGAGCACGGCGGCTATCTCGCTCCCGAGCAGGACGGCTGTCTGTCGCTGTGGACGCCGGACCAGTTCGAATTGCAGATGGACGCGATGATGGAGCGCTCCTCGGTCAGCCGCAGCGACCGCAACCTGGTGCGCCTCTGGGCTTCCACGTCGCACGAGATGGAGATCGACCGTCAGGGGCGCATGGCCATCCCGGCGAGGCTGCGGGAGTACGCCCACCTGGAAGGCGACGTGCTGGTGCTCGGAGCGATCGACCGGGTGGAGCTGTGGGACCGGCAGACCTGGGAGGAGAAGGTGCTCCCCGAAGAGGCGCGTCTGACCATGGGCGACGACGGCTGAGTGGCGCGATGCGACTCCACCTCGTCCGCCACGGCCAGTCCGACGCCGAGCGCCGCGCAACGGGCACCCGCCGCCCCCGTCGGGGCACGGCGGTCCTCACCGCGGTCGCCGATCCGACGTCCACAGACGCCGCAGACGCCGCAGACGCTGCAGACGCTGCAGACGCCGCAGACGCCGCAGACGNNACGCCGCAGACGCCGCAGACGCCGCGTCCCTCGGTACCAGGCCGTCGAGTGCGGACCACCCCTCCGTCCAGGGCAACCGATCCGGCAACGGAGTCGTCGCCGTCCGTCGGATCTCGACGTCCGCCCTCAGCCTGTCCGCGGCCGAGTTGGCCGAGCGCGTCGGCCACCCGGCGTCGCTGCCCCGTCTCACCCCGCTGCAGTCGGGTCAGGCCGCCGTGGCCCGGCACGACGTGCACATCGAACGTGTCTGGCCCATGCGCAGTCCCTCGACCGGACCACTGGGAGGTTCCTCCTCCGCCTCCTCCCGGTCGGACCGTCGCGGTGCTCCACCCGCACGAATCGTGCCGGTCGAGGGGCTGCGGATGAGCCAGGCCTTCCCCCACGAGCCCGTCATGGCCACCGAGGTCGTCGACCTGCTCGGTGCCGTGCCGCCGGGCCTGGTACTCGACGCCACCCTGGGCGGCGCCGGCCATGCCCGGGCACTGCTCGACGCGAACCCCGGCATCACGCTCCTGGGGCTCGATCGCGACCCCATCGCCGTCGTCGCCGCCACCGGTGAGCTGGCTGTCTTCGGGAACCGGGCGATCATCCGCCGGTCGCGGTTCGACTCCCTCGGTGACGTCGTCCGACAGGTCCAGGACGAGCTCGGCACGCCCGACGACCAGCGGGGCCTGACCGGGGTCCTGTTCGACCTCGGCGTGAGCTCGCCCCAGCTCGACGTGGCCGAACGCGGCTTCTCGTACCGACGTGACGCCCCGCTCGACATGCGCATGGACCCGACGGTCGGACGCACCGGCGCCGACGTCGTCAACACATCGGACGAGGACACGCTGGTCCAGCTCTTCGCCGACAACGGGGAGACCCGGTTCGCACGGCGCATCGCCCGGGCCATCATCGCCGCACGGCCGATCACGACCACGGGCCAGCTGGCCGACGTGGTCCGCGACGCCATCCCGGCGGCCACCCGCCGGACCGGGGGCCATCCGGCCCGTCGGGTGTTCCAGGCCATCCGGATCGCCGTCAACGAGGAGCTCGACCAGCTCCACACCGGCCTCGACGCTGCGCTGCGCCTCCTCCGTCCCGGCGGGCGCTGCGTCGTGATCTCGTACCACTCGGGAGAGGACCGCCTGGTCAAGTCGACCTTCACCAGTGCCTCCACCGACGACTGCCACTGCCCGCCGGGCCTCCCGTGCGTGTGCGGCGCCGATCCCCAGTTCCGCCTGGTCCTCCGTGGCTCGCGCAAGCCCACGGACGAGGAGGTCGCCCGCAACCGCCGGTCCGAGGCCGCCCGCCTCCGGGTGATCGAACGACTCCCGGCGGGCAACGCCTCCGCCGGGACCGGGAGCGCCGCCTCCGGCAACGGAGAGGTCGCCTGATGGCGCCGCCCTCCTCCGCCAGCGGCGCCGCACGCCGGGCAACCGCCGCCCCCCAGCCGAGGCCGTCGACCCGCCGCCCCGCCCTCCGGGTCTTCGAGCCCCAGCCCCGCCGGTCGACCCGGCGGCGAGTGTCGCGTCGTGGGCACCTCTGGCTGGCCGCCCTCCTCGTGGTGGGCAGCCTGCTGTTCGTCGTCGTGGGGGACATCGTGGTGGCCCAGGGCCAGGTCCGGATGGCCGACCTCCAGTCGCAGGCCACCAACCAACTGGCCATACAGAAGTCGGTGCAGACCCAGGTGGCCCAGTTGGCAGCGCCCGACCGGGTCGTGGCCGAGGGCATCTCCCTTGGGCTGAACGCACCGCCCTCGGTCGAAGATCTGCCCCAGGTCCCGCTCGACGTCCCCCTGCCGGTGCCTGACACGTCGCCGCTGCCGGCCACCCGCGCCGCCCCGACGGCGACTACGACCCCCTCGACAGCAGGCACGGCGACCACGGCCCCCGCCCGGTGAGCCCCGCCGTGCTCCTCAGCCGGCGCACGCGGGCCATGCGCCTGTTGCTCGTCGCCGTATTCGTCCTGATGGGCCTTCGCCTCGTGCAGGTCCAGGAGTTCGGCCACCAGCACTACGCCGCACTGTCCAGTGCCCAGCTCACCCAGACCGTCACCGTGCCCCCGGTGCGCGGCGGCATCTACGACCGCAACGGCGAGGTCCTGGCGGAGACGGTGACCCGGCAGACCGTGGTGGCCGATCCGAGGATCATCAAGAACCCGGCCAGCGTGGCCGCTGCCCTTGCGCCCGTGCTCGGTCAGTCGGCGGACACCCTCCGGTCGCTCCTGACCGAGCCCAACGGGTTCGTCTACCTCGCCCACCGGGTGCCCGACTCGGTCGCTGCGACCGTCACCAAGCTGGGACTCAACGGGATCAACCTCGTGCCGGAGTCGCAGCGGGTCGTCCCGGTGGGACTGCTGGCCCAGCCGGTGGTGGGCACCGTCGGATGGAATGGCGCCGGCACCTCGGGCATCGAGTACCAGTACCAGTCGTCCTTGGCCGGCAAGCCGGGAACGACGGACGTCCTCGAGTCACCCGACGGCGTCACCCTGCCCAGTGGGGACCGGTCCACCCCGGCCGAGCCCGGCACGGGTCTCGAGCTGACCCTCGACGAGTCGGTCCAATACGTGGCCGAACAGGCACTGGCCTCCGAGATCCTGGCCTCGCACGCCACCGCCGGGACCGCCGTCATCATGGACGTGAAGACCGGCGACATCCTGGCCATGGCGAACCTGACCGCTGACAAGTCCTCCGGGTCCACGGCAGCACCTTCGACCACCCCTGCCACGCTGACCGCGCAGCTGGCCGCCACGCCCAACACCTCGGGCCCGACCCTGGTGGCCCAGTCCGACACGCTGCCGGCCGGCGTGTCCGAGGCGCCGTCCAACTCCGCCGTCACCCAGGTCTACGAGCCCGGGTCGGTCTTCAAGCTGGTGACCTTCTCGGCCGCCCTGGCCGACAACGTGGTGACGCCGACGACGCCGCTGACGGTGCCCGCCGCGCTGCCAATGGGCAAGTACACGTTCCACGACGCCGAGGAACACGGCACGGAAACGATGACTCCCACCCAGATCCTGGCCCAGTCGTCGAACATCGGGACGATCGAAGTGGCCGAGGGACTCGGCGAGTCCCGACTGCTCAACCAGATCTCGGCGCTCGGTTTCGGCAAGCCGACCGGCCTCGGGATCCCGGGGGAGTCGGAAGGCCTCGTGCCCGGTGCCTCGCAGTGGACCGGCACCTCCATCGGCTCGACGCCGATCGGCCAGGACGACGCCGTGACGGCCCAGCAGGTCCTCGACGCCTACAACGCGGTGGCGAACGGTGGCGTGTTCGTGTCGCCCCGGCTCATCCGGGCCCGGGTCGCCGCTGACGGCACCGTGACCGGTACGGCGGCCTCCAGCTCCCACCGGGTGATCGACCCCACGACCAACGCCGAGCTGACCGCCATGCTGGAGTCGGTCGTGTCCACCGGGACCGGGCCCGAGGCCCAGATCGACGGGTACACGGTGGCCGGCAAGACCGGCACCGCCCAAATCCCGGACCCTGATCACCTCGGCTACATCCCCGGGGCGTACATCGGCTCGTTCGCCGGGTTCGCGCCTGCCCAGGATCCCGTGCTGTCGGCCATCGTGGTCCTCGACCACCCGACGCCGATCTACGGTGGTGCCGTGGCCGCTCCCGTCTTCTCCACGATCATGGCCTACGCCCTCCACCACTACGGCATCCCGACCACCGCCGCGGCCACCACGGCAGCCTCGAACACGGCCGTGGGCGGCACGGGCAGTGTCACTGTGCCCGCCGGAGCGGTCACGGAAGGCCCCTAGGTGGGTCCGGGCACGCCCGCCACCCCTCCGCCAGAGCCCTCCTCCAGGATGCCGACGTGGTGATGGTGGCCGACCTCCTCGATGGCGTCGCCGTCCGTGACATCCGGGGCGACCCGTCGGCGACCCCGGTGACGTCGGTCGACTTCGACAGCCGCCGGGTGGGGGAGGGGACCCTGTTCTGCTGCGTCCCGGGGGAGCACACCGACGGCCACCGCCACGCCGCCGAGGCGGTGACGCGCGGGGCGGCATCGCTGCTGTGCGAGCACGTCCTCGACCTCGACGTCACCCAGGTGGTGGTCGACCCGGGTGCGGTCCGTCCGGCCATGGCCTCGGTGGCCGCGGCGTTCTGGGGCCATCCCGCCCGATCGCTCCAGACGGTCGGCGTGACCGGCACGAACGGCAAGACGACCGTGACGCAACTCGTCGCTTCGATCCTGGAGGCCGCCGGTCGGCCCACCGAGGTGATCGGCACGCTCGGTGGCACGCGGACGACGCCCGAATCGCCGGACCTGCAGATGTACCTGGCCGAAGCGGTGGCGGCGGGTCGGCGGGCCGTGGCGATGGAGGTGTCGTCCCACGCCCTCACCCAGCACCGGGTCGATGCCATCCGCTTCGACGTGGCCGCCTTCACGAACCTGAGCCGGGACCATCTCGACCACCACGGTTCGATGGAGGACTACTTCGAGGCCAAGGCCTCGCTCTTCACATCGGAGCGGTGCAGCCACGCCGTCGTACTGGCCGACGACCCCTGGGGGGCACGCCTCCTCGAGCGACTCGACCCGGGCGCCAAGTCGGCCGTCCGCCGCGACGAGGCCGGCACGGTGGCGCTGCGCGTCGGCTCGTCCCGGTTCACCTGGCGGGGGCGCACGGTGGATCTTCCCCTGTCCGGGCGGTTCAACGTCGACAACGCCCTGGTGGCGGCGGCTGTCGCGGTGGCCCTGGGGGTGGACGAGGACCATGTCGTCGCCGGTCTGGACGCCGCACCGGTCGTGCCCGGTCGGATGGAGGTCGTGGGGGCCGGCGCCCCTGTCGCGGTGGTCGTCGACTACGCCCACACGCCCGCCGGCCTGGACGAGGCACTCCGTGCCGTGCGGGCCCTGTCGGGCGGGGGACGGGTGGTGTGCCTGTTCGGTTGCGGTGGCGACCGCGACCGCGGCAAGCGACCCGAGATGGGCGCCGTGGCCACCGCGCTCGCCGATGTGGTCGTCCTGACCTCGGACAACCCGCGCTCCGAGGACCCGGACGCCATCATCGAACAGGTGCGCGCCGGGATGGGCGGGCACGCCGAGGTCGTCGTGGAGCCCGATCGCGGCGCAGCCGTCCGGGTCGCGGTGGGTCTGGCGCGCCCCGGTGACGTGGTGCTGCTGGCCGGCAAGGGCCACGAGACCACCCAGACCACGGGGAGTGCCACCGTGCCGTTCGACGACCGGGTGGCGGCGGCGGACGCCCTCGCCGAGCGCTTCGGGGCGACCGGGGGGCCGACCCGGTGATCTCGCTCATGACCTCGGGTGGCGTCGCTCTTTGGGTGGCGGTGCTGACGACACCGTTCCTGATCCGGTGGCTGCTCAAGAACAACATCGGCCAACAGATCCGTGAGGACGGCCCGCAGGTCCACATCGCCAAGGCGGGCACGCCCACCATGGGCGGCATCTGCATCGTCGGTGCCGTCGTGACCGGTTTCCTGACGGCGCATGTGATCCCCGGGGTGCACTGGTCCCGATCGGGCGTGCTCGTCATGTGGGCCATCATCGGGGCCGCGCTCATCGGGTTCGCCGACGACTGGATCAAGGTGCGGCACCGGCGCAGCCTCGGGCTCAACAAGCGGGCGAAGTTCACCTCGCAGTTGGCGCTCGGGTTGTCCTTCTCCCTCCTGGCCGTCTACTGGGCTCACGCCTCGACCACGCTGTCCTTCACCCGCTACAACTCGATCGGCCTGCACATGGGCACCGGCGTCTGGGTGGTCTGGGGCACGCTCATCATCGTGGCGTCGGCCAACGCGGTGAACCTGACCGACGGCCTCGACGGCCTGGCGGCCGGCTCCGCCACCTTCTGCTTCGCTTGCCTCGCCATCATCGGCTACTGGCAGTACCGGCACTTCAGCATCTACCACGTCGGCGACGCACTCGACCTGGCGCTGGCCTCGGTGGCGCTCGCCGGCGCCTGCCTGGGCTTCCTGTGGTGGAACGCCGCACCGGCCAAGATTTTCATGGGCGACACCGGGTCGCTGTCGATCGGGTCCGGACTGGCCGCACTGTGCCTGCTCATGAACCTCGACCTGCTCCTCGTCATCATCGGCGGTCTGTTCGTCATCGTGACCCTGTCGGTGGTCATCCAGGTGATCAGCTTCCGGGTGTTCCACCGCCGTGTGTTCCTCATGGCCCCGCTCCACCACCACTTCGAGTTGATGGGCTGGCCGGAGACGACCGTGATCGTCCGCTTCTGGATCCTGGCCGGGCTCTTTGCCGCCCTCGGACTGGGCATCTTCTACGGCGACTTCCTCTCGGTGGGCAAGCTGTGAGCCCGGTCACCCGAACATCGGGCAGCCGTGCCGCGGCGAGGTTCCACCACCTGGACGCGCGCATGGACAAGGCTGGTGGGATGGACCGCACCCCCACCACGGCCACGCGGGGTCCCGCAGTCGTCCGGTGGCTGACCGGCGTCCCCACCGCGGTCGCCCTCGGCGTGCTCGTGGCCCTGCTCTGCATCGCCGGCCTGGTCATGGTGGGCTCGGCGTCACCGGTGATCTCGCTCATCACCTACGGGTCGCCGTGGACGATCTTCATCCGCCAGGCCCTCTGGATGGTCGTCGGCATCGGGGCGTTGCTGATCTTCGCCCGGGTGGACTACCGGAAGTGGCGCAAGTTCGGCGCCCCACTCGTGGTCGTCACCCTCGTCCTGCTGCTGGCCGTGCTCGTGCCGGGCCTCGGCGTGACCGCCGGCGGGTCGTCGAGGTGGATCGGATTCGGCATGCTGCGGCTCCAGCCCTCCGAGCTCATGAAGCTGGCGCTGGTGCTGTTCGCCGCCGACATCGTCGTCCGCCGGACCGATCGGGGCGCGCCGGCCAAGCAGGTCATCGCACCCGTCATGGGTGCGCTCATCGTCTCGGCCGCCCTGATCATCAAGCAGCCCGACATGGGGACGGCCATGGTGCTCAGCTGCACGGCCTTCGGGATCCTGTTCATGAGTGGTGTCGAACTGGCCCCGTTGACCAAGGTGCTGGTCACCTTCGCCGCGATCGCCGCGGTGTTCGCGCTGAGCAGCAGCTACCGGCGGGACCGGATCCTGTCGTTCATCAACCCGGGAGCCCACCAGTCGGGCTCGGGCTACCAGGTCTGGCAGTCGCTCATCGGGCTGGGATCCGGCCACCTGTTCGGCCTCGGGCTGGGCGGTGGACGCGAGAAGTGGGGGACGTTGCCCAACGCCCAGACCGACTTCATCTTCTCGGTGGTCGGTGAGGAGCTCGGGCTCATCGGCGCCATCGTCATCATGGGTCTGTTCTTCGCCCTGGCCTGGTACGGATACCGGGCCGCCGTGCGTGCCCCGGACCGCTTCGGCTGCCTCGTGGCCGTGGGCGTGACGACGTGGCTCACGAGTCAGGCGATCATCAACATGGGTGCCGTCATCGGCGTCCTGCCCGTGACCGGCATCCCGCTGCCGTTTATCTCCTTCGGCGGTTCGTCCCTGGTGATCAGCCTGGCCGCCGTGGGCATCCTGATGAACATCGCGCTCCAGGAGCGGTCGGGCCGCAAGCCGTCCGCCCAGCGCCGCCGCCTCGTCCGGGCGTGACCGCCGGACACCACGCCGACGACGGGCGGAGCGCGGGCGCACAGCGGTACGCACTCGTGGCAGGCGGTGGCACGGCGGGCCACCTGCAGCCGGCCCTCGCCATCGCAGAGGCGCTGGTCGATGCCGGCCACGACCGTGGCACGATCGAGTTCGTGGGATCCGAGCGCGGACAGGACGCTGCGACACTTGCCGGACGGGGCTTCCCCGTGACCCTGCTGCCCGGGCGCGGCATCGTCCGCAGCCTCGCCCCCCGGGACGTGGCGCGGAACGTGGGCTCGGCGTGGGAGCTGCTCGTGGCGGCCGGACGCGCGGTCCGACTGGTCGGTCGAGCGAAGCCGCGCGTCGTGGTCGCCGTCGGCGGTTACGCCAGCCTGGCCGGCTCGGTCGGAGCGCTGGTCCACCGGGTCCCCCTCGTGCTGGTCAACGTGGATGCCGTGCCCGGCGCGGCCAACCGGCTCCTCGGCCGGTTCGCGGCGGCGAGTGCGGTCGGATGGGAGGGCACCCCGTTGCCACGGGCGGTCGTGACGGGCACACCGGTCCGCCCGCAGATCGCCGCCGTCGACCGGTCGGACGCCGCCCGGTCCGCCGCCCGTGCCGAGCTCGGACTCGCCGAGGGCCGGTCCGTGGTCGTGGTCTTCGGCGGCTCCCTGGGGGCCCGTCAGATCAACCGGGCCGTGGACGGCATGGCGGCGCGCTGGGACGGCCGCCCGGACGTGGCGATCTACCACATCGTGGGCCGACGGGACTGGGAGGCGTACGCCGACGGGCCCGATGTCGACCGGGTCGTCAACGCGGCCGCGGGCCCGGACGGTCCCGATCTCGTGCGGGTCCCCTACGAGGAGCGGATGCCCGCCGTGTATGCGGCAGCCGACCTGGTGGTGTGCCGTGCGGGCGCCATGACCGTCGCCGAGCTGGCTGCCGCCGGGGTGCCCGCGGTGCTGGTGCCGTTACCGGGTGCACCCGGCGACCACCAGACGGCCAACGCGCGCGTGCTCGAGCGGGTGGGCGCGGCCGTCCTGCTGCCCGATCCCGAGTGCACCCCGGCGGGCCTGACCACCGTGGTGGAGGGGCTCCTCGCCGACCCCGAGCGCCTCGGCGAGATGGGCCGGGCGGCCCACGCCCTCGGCCGCCCCGATGCCGCAGCCGCCGGTGCCGCGGTGGTCGACGCCAACGCACGTCCCGGAGGGTCCCGGTGACGAGCGGCGCAGCGGGATCCGATCGGGCGGACACCGGGCCGCCCACGGGTGTCGGCGACCCGGCGGTGGCCCGCCACATCCACATCGTTGGTGTCGGCGGTGCAGGCATGAGCGCCATCGCCACGGTGCTCCACGCCATGGGGCACGAGGTGTCGGGGAGCGACCTGCGGGAGTCGGGTGTCACCGAGCGCCTCCGGGCCCTCGGCGTACGCGTCGCCATCGGCCACGAGGCCGGCAACCTGGGCGACGCCGACCTGTTGACCCGGTCCACGGCGGTCGGCCCCGACAACCCGGAGGTGGTCGAGGCACGTCGACGGGGCCTGCCCGTGCTGACCCGGGCGGAGACGCTGGCCGGGATCGCCGCCCGGAAACGCTGCATCGCAGTGGCGGGCACCCACGGCAAGACGACCACCGCGTCGATGCTGTCGTTGATCCTGGTGGAGGCCGGCCTGCATCCGTCGTTCCTGATCGGTGGCGAGGTGAACGAGATCGGAACCAATGCCGTGTGGGACACCGGCGAGTGGATCGTGGTCGAGGCCGACGAGAGCGACGGCACCTTCCTGCACCTGGTGCCGGACATCGCCATCGTGACCAACGTCGAGTCCGACCACCTCGACCACTACGGGTCGTTCGACGCCGTGCGCACGGCGTTCGCCGAGTTCCTGGCATCGGCCCGGCACCGGGTGGTCGGGAGCGACGACCCCGAGGCCCGAACCGTCGGGCGGGCGGTCGGGGCGGACCTGGTGGGCCTCGGCGACGATGCCACTCACAGGATCACCTCGGTGGTGACCGGTCGGAGCTCGGTGTCCTTCGACCTCGACGGCCCGGACGGCGTGCAGCTGGCCCACCTGACAGTGTCGGTCCCGGGCCTCCACAACGCCAAGAACGCCGCCGTTGCCACCGTCGCCGCACTGGGCGCCGGCGCCACCCCGGACGCCGCGACCCGGGCGCTGGCCCGGTTCGGCGGCGTGGCCCGTCGCTTCGAATTCCGGGGCGAGCTCGGCGGGGTCACCTACGTGGACGACTACGCCCACCTCCCCACCGAGGTCCGGGCCGCCCTGGCCGCGGCCCGCAACGGTGACTGGGGTCGGGTGGTGGCCGTGTTCCAGCCCCACCGGTACTCCCGGACCGCCGAGGTGGGGGCGGACTTCGGCGAGTCGTTCGACGATGCCGACGTAGTGGTGCTCACCGACGTCTACGGCGCCGGGGAGGCACCCGTCCCCGGGGTGTCGGGCCGTCTGGTGGCCGACGCCGTCCGGCGGGCCCGACCCGACGTCGAGCTCCACTACGTGCCGGGCCGGCCCGACCTGGTGGCCGCCGTGGCCGACCTGCTGCGCCCCGGCGACCTCTGCCTGACCCTGGGTGCGGGCGACCTCACGTCGCTGCCGGACGAGCTCATGGCCCACCTGTCGGCCGGTGGGTCGGCGGACCGGAACACGTGAGCCGTCCCGACGACCTGACCATCCTGGCCGGACGCCTGGGACCGGCAGCCGTCCCGGACGCCCCGCTCGGGAGCCGCACCACCTACCGGGTGGGAGGCACGGCCGCCCTGGGCGTGGAGGTCGACGACGAGGCCGCCCTGGTCGAGGTGGCCCGGGCGCTCAGCGGGCTGGACGTCCCGGTCCTGGTGGTGGGGAACGGCTCGAACCTTCTGGTGGCCGACGCAGGGTTCGCCGGGCTGCTGGTGACGCTGGGGAGCAGCTTCGAGTCGCTCGAGATGGTGGCCGACGAGGTGCGGGCCGGCGGCGCCCTGGCCCTGCCCACCCTCGCCCGGCGGACGGCCGCCGCCGGGCTGACCGGACTCGAATGGGCGGTCGGCGTGCCGGGCACCGTCGGGGGTGCCGTCCGCATGAACGCCGGCGGACACGGCTCCGACACTGTCGCCACCCTGGTCGCGTACAGGGTGGTGGACCTGGCGACGGCCCGGGTGGAGGACCACCCGGCGGGCGACCTCGGCGCCGCCTACCGCCACACGGGAGTGGCCCCCACCGACGTCGTGGTGTCGGCCACCCACCGCCTCGAGCCGGGGGACCCGGTGGCCGGCCGCGCCGCCATCGACGAGATCGTGCGGTGGCGTCGGGCCAACCAGCCGGGCGGCGCCAATGCTGGCTCGGTCTTCACCAATCCCCCCGACGACTCCGCCGGCCGGCTCATCGACGCGTGCGGCCTGAAGGGCCTGCGCATCGGCACGGCGGAGGTGTCTCCCAAACATGCCAATTTCATCCAGGCCGACCGGGGCGGCTCCGCAGACGACGTGCGTCGGGTGATGGACAGCGTCCGCCGGGTGGTGGCGGCCGAGACGGGGGTCGAGCTCACCACCGAGGTGCGGATGGTCGGTTTCGAGGACTGGGTGGAGGGCGTCGGCCATCGTGACGGCACCGGGGGAGCGGCGTCGTGAGCCGGACCGACGACCAGCACATCGACCCGAGGATCCGCCAGCGGCGGGAGTCCGTCGAGCGCAGCCGCCTCCAGCGACGCCTCCGGTGGGTTGCCGTGGCGGTGGGCGTGGTGGCCCTGGTCGCACTGGCCGTCGGCCTGCTGCACACGTCGCTGTTCGAGGCCAAGGTCGTGAGGGTCACCGGGGGCCATCCGAACACCAACGAGGCCGCAATCCTGCAGGCGGCCGGCCTCGCGCACCACCCGCCACTGATCAGCGTCGACCCGGGGGCCGCGGCGGCCCGCGTCGAGTCCCTCCCTTTCATCGCGTCGGCCCAGGTCAGCAGGCAGTGGCCCGACGGCGTGACCGTCCACGTGACCGAGCGTGTCCCGGTCACGACGATGGCCACGTCCACGACCGGGTGGGCCACCCTCGACGGCGCCGGGCGCACGCTGGCCGTGACCACAGCCCGTCCCGACCTGCCGATCCTCGTCGTCCACGACGCAACGGGGGCCCCGGTGGCACCCGCCGCCGTCGGCGGGACGGTCGCCCCGGCCGCCCAGCCGGGGCTCACCGTGGCCAGGACCCTGCCGCTGGCGTTCTCCGCTCAGGTCGGGACCGTCACCGTTGCCGCCGACGGGACCGTCTCACTGGCCCTCGACTCGAGCCTGGTGGTGCTGTTGGGCACGGTCAGCGACCTGACCGCCAAGTACGAGGACGTGGCCGCGATCATCGCCCATGCACCCCTGAGCGGCGCCCACACCATCGACGTCACCGTGCCCCAGTCACCCACCGTCGGGCCGTGACGCGGAGGTCGGCCGGAGCGCCGACCAGGTGGTCGGGAAGCGGACCACAGGTGTCGCACCGGTGTCCCCGGTGCTTGCAAACCGACCGTCCGAACCGTATCGTTGGCGCGAACTCGCAGGTTGGAACGGTTTCAACCTTTGGTCGAGGGTGAGGAACTTCATGACCGTTCCGGCACAGAGCAACTACTTCGCCGTCATCAAGGTGGTCGGCGTGGGCGGTGGCGGCGTCAACGCCGTCAACAGGATGATCGAGTCGGGGCTGCGCGGGGTGGAATTCATCGCCACGAACACCGACGCCCAGGCGCTCCTCATGAGCGACGCCGACCTCAAGCTCGACATCGGCCGCCAGCTCACCCGGGGCCTGGGCGCCGGCAGCGACCCCGAGGTGGGGCGCCTGGCCGCCGAGGAGCACCGCTCTGAGATCGAGGAGGCCCTGAAGGGCGCCGACATGGTCTTCATCACCGCCGGCAAGGGCGGTGGCACGGGCACGGGCGCCGCACCGGTGGTCGCCGAGATCGCCAAGGGCCTCGGTGCACTGACCATCGGCGTGGTCACCCGGCCCTTCACCTTCGAGGGGCGCCGCCGCTCGGTCCAGGCCGAGCAGGGGATCCAGAACCTCAAGGAGAAGGTCGACACCCTCATCATCATCCCGAACGACCGGCTCCTGACCGTGTCGAACGAGAAGACCTCGATGGTCAACGCCTTCAAGATGGCCGACGAGGTACTCATGCAGGGCGTGCAGGGGATCACCAGCCTGATCACGATCCCGGGCCTCATCAACACCGACTTCGCCGATGTGAAGATGATCATGTCGAACGCCGGCACGGCCATCATGGGCATCGGCTCGGCCACCGGCGAGGGCCGGGCGGTCAACGCCGCACGGGCGGCCATCACCAGCCCGCTCCTCGAGGCGTCGATCGAGGGCGCCCGGGGCATCCTGCTCAACATCGCCGGTGGTCCGGACCTCGGCCTGTTCGAGGTGAACGAGGCCGCCGAGATCATCCACGGCGTGGCCCACCCCGACGCCAACATCATCTTCGGCAGCGTCATCGACGAGGGCATGGGCGAGGAGGTCCGGGTGACCGTGATCGCCGCCGGCTTCGAGCGGTGGGAGGCCCAGACCCCGGCCCGAACCAACGCCACGACCACGGAGTCGACCGGCCGTGACGAGTCCCGGAGCCGCGTGCTGGGCGCCGACACGGCCCATGAGGACATCTTCGCCACCCCGGCCGACGACGACCTCGACCTGGGCGACGACGACTTCGACGTCCCCTCGTTCCTGCGCTGACCCGCGCCGTGGCCCGGCCGCACGGCGCCGGCGCGGTCCACCTGCCCGGCGCGGTCCACGCCGCCTGGTCCGCCGCGTCGGCCGGTGACCTCCGACCGGTCGGCCACGGATCCGGCGACGGGGCGGCCCTGGTCGCCTTCGCTACGGCCGTGTCGGCACCCACGGGCGCGTCGTTCGACGAGGTGGCCTGGGCGACGCAGGTCCACGGCTCCAGAGTGGTCGACGTGATCCGTGCACCGCAGACGGTCGCCCCGGATGCCGTCGCCTGCCGCAACCTCGGCGAGGCCGACGCCCTGGTGGCCGTGTCGCCCGACACCGCTGTGTGCGTGCTGACCGCCGATTGCGGACCCCTGGCGCTGGCGAGCCCCGAGGGCGTCTTCGCCGCCGTGCACGCGGGCTGGAGGGGCCTGGCGGCCGGTGTGGTCGAAGCCGCTGTCCGCCAGATGCGGATCCGGGGAGCGACGGACGTGTCCGGTGCGCTCGGTCCGTGCATCCACGCCGGGTGCTACGAGTTCGGCCTCTCGGAACTCGACGCGGTGGCCGACACCTACGGTCGGGCGGTGCGGGGGACGACCGACGACGGCCGACCCGCCCTCGACATGGTGGCCGGGATCCGGGCGGCGTTGGACGCCTCCGGTGCGGCGCTGGTCGACGTCGTCGACGTCTGCACGGCGTGCGGGGGCGGGCAGTACTCCCACCGGGCCCGGGGCGACGCCGGCCGCCAGGCGCTCGTCGTGTGGTCCACGCCGGGGGTGACCCCGTGACCGACGTGACCGGCGCCTTCCCCGGGTTCGACGAGCGGCTGGCCGGCGTCCGCTCCCGCATCGAGGCGGCGTCCCCGGACCCGACGGCGGTCACCCTCATGGCCGTCACCAAGGGATTCGGACCCGAGGCGGTGCGCACCGCCGTCGCCGCCGGGCTGACGGTGGTGGGGGAGAACTACGCCGACGAGCTCGTGGCCAAGGCCCACGCGGTCGCCGACGACCCCGGCCCCGCGCCGCAGTGGCACTTCCTGGGCGCCATCCAACGCAACAAGGTGCCCCGCCTGGCACCGCTGGTGGCGTGCTGGCAGGGTGTCGCCCGCGTGGCCGAGGGTCGGGCCATCGCCACCCGCCGGCCCGGGGCACGGATCCTGGTCCAGGTGGACGTGGCCGGCCTGCCCGGACGCGGTGGTGTGCCGGTGGCCGAGGTGGCCGACCTCGTGACCGCGCTCCGGGGCGAGGACCTCGACGTGGCCGGGCTCATGGCCGTGGGACCTCCCGGACCACCGGAGGATGCGCGCCCCGGGTTCCGCGAGGTGCGGTGCCTGGCCGACGACCTCGACCTGGTGGTGCGGTCGATGGGCATGACCGACGACCTCGAGGTGGCCCTGTCGGAGGGGTCGACGATGATCCGGGTCGGACGGGCCCTGTTCGGCGAGCGTCCCCCTCGTGCCTGACCGGCGGCGGCGTGGACGCCGCCGACGTGGACGCCACCCGCGTCGATCCGGCGTGCAACCCCTGATCCGGGCCACGCACTACGCTGTCCGAGGGAGGAACAAATGGCTACTTCGTTCTTGAAAAAGTCAATGGCCTATCTCGGGCTGGTCGACGACTACGACGACTATGACGACTATGACAGCCGGCCGGCGCCGGTCGGCGGGCGCCCGCGCCTGACCGAGGTCGAGGAGGAGCCCGTCCCCCAGGCGCCCACCGGCCGCATCCGGGTGACGCCTGCCGTCGCCCCGACGGGGCCCGTCGCCGCTGTCCCGCAGCCCACGCCCGTCCGCCCGGCGACATCGCCGTCGGTCAGGATCTCGACCCCCGAGTCGACCGGTGCCAATGCGCGCGTGCACATCGTGTCGCCGGCGCGTTTTGCCGATGCCGTGGAGATCGCCAACCGGCTCATGAGCAACCAGCCGGTCATCGTCAACATGCAGACCGCCGACCGCGACCTGCAGCGCCGCATGATCGACTTCTGCTCCGGCGCCACCTACGCCCTGTCCGGCGGGATGGAGCGGGTGGCCGACGAGGTGTTCCTCCTCACCCCGTCGAACGTCAAGGTCTCGGACGAGGAGCGTCAGCGCCTGGCCGACCACGGCCTCGTCAGCTCCTGACGTCCCGGACAGCGCCCGGACCCGTAGGCTGATCGGCCATGCTCGCCCTGATCGGCTACGTCCTCTGGCTCTTCATCATCGTCCTGTTCGCCTACTCGATCCTGAGCTGGCTGACCTTCTCGGGGAACCTCGCCTACGACTCGCCGATCCTCAAGATCCAGGCGGTCCTGGCCAGGATCTGCGAGCCCGTCCTGCGCCCGGTGCGCCGGATCATCCCGCCCGTCAGGGTCGGGGGAGCCAACCTCGACCTGTCGGTCCTGGTCGTCTTCCTGGTCATCACGGTCCTGATCAACACCGTCTTCCACTGAATCGGCGGCGTCCGGCCGCGCAGCACCCCGGCCCGGACGCACGAAGCCGGGGGACGTCGGCCGGGCCGTCCGGCAAGTCCCTGGATTTCCTCCGTCGCGCCGCTACCATTGCGGGATGGACGCTTCCCAATCTGCACTCGACTCCCTCCGTACCGTGGAGTTCCGCGAGACCCTGAAGGGCTACCACCGCGACGACGTCGACGAGTACCTCGAGAAGGCCGCCGTGGAAGCCGAGGGCCTGCAGGAGCAACTCCGCCAGAGCAACGAGCGGCTGCGCAAGGCCGCCGAGACCATCGCCCAGCTCGAGACCGAGCTGGCGGCGAAGGCCGAGGCACCGGCCGCACCGGCCGCACCGGCCGAGCCCGTCATCGCCGATGACACCCTCCAGCGCACACTGGTCCTCGCCCAGAAGTTCGTCGACGAGACCAAGGCCGACGCCGAGTCCCAGGCCGCCCGCGTGGTCGCCGAGGCCGAGGCCGAGGCCCGCAAGCTCCAGGTGGAGTCCGAGCAACGCCTCCGCGAGGAGATCGCCCGGCTCGAATCCAACCGCAGTCAACTCACCGTCGAGGTCGACACCATGTCCCGCCAGCTCGCCTCCGAGCGGGAGCGTCTGCGCTCCGCGCTGTCCGAGATGCTGAGCTGGGTGGACGGCAACCTGAGCGGCTCGAAGGACGAGGGGTCGTCGGTCACCAACATCTCCGACGCCCAGCGGGCCTCGGGCGATGTGACCCAGCTCCGCCCGTCGGGCTCGCTGCCGCTCTGACCTGGGCGGTCCACCGGTCGCAGCTCGTCCGAGAGGCCGTCGGCGACTCCTCCTGCGCCCCGTCCTGCGTGCGCCGGATGATCCGTCGGTCGGTCCGATCCGTCCGGACGACGCCCACCACCGACTAGGGTGCCGGGGACGTCAGACCGGGTCGTCCGGATTGATGTGGCCCACCGGGCACGGTAGGGTCGCCCGCCCGCCGATGTCGGTGGCCGTGTGACCGCAGCGTCTACGCCCCGGTCCCGGATGGTGGGCAGATCCCTCAAGGAGGTCGACTTGACCGCAGTGAAGAAGTCGGCGGGCGCCAAGGCAGCTCCCGCCAAGAAGGCGGCACCGGCCAAGAAGGCCGCTCCGTCGAAGGCCCCGACGAAGAAGGCCGCGACGGCCACCGCAACGACATCGGCCAAGAAGTCCTCTGCTGCGCCGGCCGCCAAGAAGGCACCGGCGAAGAAGGCCGCCCCGACGAAGGCACCGACCGCCAAGGCGCCGGTCGAGGACGTGGCGCCGGTGAAGAAGGCCGCACCGGTCAAGGCGGTCAGGAAGGCCGCTCCCGAGCCGCCGAAGCGCCCGACCGTCGGCCCGTACGCCAAGGACACCAAGTTCCTCGACGCCCAACGAGTGCTGCTCCTCGAGGAGCGGGCCATCTACGCCGGCCAGGCCGTGGACCTGCGGGCCGAGGCGGACTCGCTGGCGCTCGAGCGTGAGCCCGGCGACGTCCAGTTCGACGAGGAGTCGGGTGAGGGCGGCACCGTCACTGTCGACCGGGAGCGCAACCTGGCGCTGTCGGCTCAGGCTGTGGCGGCCGTCGAGGAGATCGACGACGCCATGAAGAAGATCGACCGCAAGACCTACGGCGGCTGTGAGCGCTGCTTCCAGCCGATCCCGAAGGCCCGGCTCCAGGCGCTGCCCTTCGCCCGGCTCTGCGTCGCCTGCAAGAGCGGTGGCCTGTCACGGCGCTGACCGGTGAGCCGGCAGTGGTGACCGAGGACGGCCACCACGAAGTCGACTCGACCGGCCCGGCCCGGCTGGCCGTCGCGTTGGGTGTGGTGTCCGCCGTCGTCCTCGTCGACCAGCTCACCAAGTGGTGGGCGGTCGACCGCCTCACGACGGGCACCGTCCACGTCGTCTGGCGCCTCGACTTCTCACTCTCGTACAACACGGGCTCGGCGTTCAGCCTTTTCCAGGGGGACACCGGGATCCTGGTGGTGGTGGCCGTCGTCCTCGTGGCGGTCCTGCTGGTGATGGTGTGGCGGGCCGCGACCCTCGGGCGTGCCGTCATCCTCGGCCTCATCCTGGGCGGTGCGCTCGGCAACCTGTGTGACCGGTTCTTCCGTGGCGAGCACGGCGCCGTGGTGGACTACGTGGACTTCCACTTTTTCCCGAGCTTCAACGTGGCCGACTCGTGCATCACCGTCGGCTGCATCCTGCTGATCCTGTCGATCCTGTTCGAAGGGCGCCGGGCATGAGCGAACTGCGGGTGACGGTGCCGGCGTCCCTCGACGGGGTGCGGGTCGACCGGGCGGTGGCACTGCTGGCCGACGTGTCCCGCTCGGCGGTGGACGGCCTGGTGACCGCCGGCCGGGTGGCCATCGACGACAAGGTGGTCACCAGCCGCAGCACCTCGCTGCGGGAGGGACAGACCCTGGCAGTGGAACTCCCGGAGGACGACGGGCCCGACGGACCGGTCGGTGACCCGTCGGTCGAGGTGGTCGTGGTCCACGAGGATGCCGACGTCATCGTGGTCGACAAGCCGGCGGGCCTGGTGGTCCACCCGGGCGCCGGACACCTGTCGGGAACGCTGGTCCACGGACTGGTGGCCCGCTACCCCGAACTGTCGGCACTGCCCGCGCAGGTCGGGGCGGAGGCCGACCGTCCGGGCATCGTCCACCGGCTCGACCGTGGGACGTCGGGCCTGATGGTGGTGGCCCGCACCCCCGACGCCTACGGGTCACTGGTCGCCCAGCTATCGGCACGCGCGGTGTCCCGCACCTACCGGGCATTGGTACTCGGGACGGTCGAGGGTGACTCGGGACTGGTGGACGCACCGATCGGCCGGTCGGTCAGCTCGCCGACGCGCATGGCCATCTCGCGCAAGGGCAAAGAGGCCCGCACCCGCTACGAGGTGGAGGGGCGGTATACGACGCCTGCGCCGACGAC
Organism: Acidimicrobiaceae bacterium; assembly: GCA_003164095.1. GTDB lineage: Bacteria > Actinomycetota > Acidimicrobiia > Acidimicrobiales > RAAP-2 > Bog-756. The sequence continues at coordinate 36,302 of PLRX01000123.1, forward strand.
ACTGGTACGTGCCTCGCTGGAGACGGGTCGGACCCACCAGATCCGGGTGCACCTGTCGGCCATCGGCCACCCGGTGGTGGGGGACGAGCCCTACAGTCAGGGCCGCTCGCTGCCGGGGGCGACGGTCACCCGGCCGTTCCTCCACGCCTACGCGCTGGCCTTCGACCATCCGACGACCGGCGAGCGGGTCTCCTGGACCTCGGAGCTGCCCGACGACCTCGAGCGGCAGTTGGCGGACCTGGGGGAGTAGCGGCCCGCCCGAGCCCCCTGGATGGCCGTGGCGCGGCTGTGCCGTGTCCGTGTGCCACGCGGGTGACTCGCCCGTCCTCTCCGGCTCGGGAACGGTAGATGGGAGACCGATCCGCTGAGTGGCGGGACGTGGTCGGGCCGGCTGACGACGGGCCGGTCGCCGTAGGGTCGGTGGCACTCGGTGCACCAGCACACGGCACGCCGGCACCGGCCCCCGGACGCGGAACGTCCCCAGGACCCGGGGGGTGGCCAAGGGGACGACTCCGTGCTGCTGGGTTCGGGTCGACGGGGGGAGCCGAACCGAACCCGGATGTTGCGGCTCAGGCAGCCTCGTGGGCGGCCTCGAGCACGTCGTCGATGGACAGGAGCTCGAGGGCCTCGGCCTCGGCCTGGCGGACCTTGCGGACGCCGATGCCCATGCGTTCGGCCGTGGTCTGCAGTGACGCCGGGTCACTACCGTCGAAGCCGAACCGGTGCCGGATGACCTCACGCTGGAGGTCGGACAGCTGGTCCACGGCCTGGCGCACCAGGTCGAGGGTCAGCTCGGACGTCACTTCCTCCTCGAAGTCGGTCTGGTCGGTCGACACCAGATCGCCGAGTGTGGCGGTCGAGTCGGTGGCCGCCGGCTGGTCGAGGCTGGCCACTACTCGGGCTGCCTGGGTCAGGTCCTCCCGCATGGTCGCCGTGGTGTTGGTGGCGTCGTCGAGCTCGGCGTCCGTCGGCGGGCGCTGCAGCTGGTGTGTCAGCTCCCACAGGGCGGCGTCGACCTGCTGGTTGCGCTCCGCCACCTCCATGGGGAGGCGGATGGTGCGCCCGTGCTGCTGGACGGCCCGCTGGAGGGCCTGGCGGATCCACCACGTGGCGTAGGTCGAGAAACGGAAGCCGCGCTCCCAGTCGAACTTGTCGACAGCCCGCATGAGGCCGAACGTTCCCTCCTGGATCAGGTCGGGGAGGTCCACGCCGCGGTCCTGATAGCGCCGCGCCCAGTGGACGACCAGGCGGAGGTTGGCCGCCACCATCTCGCGGCGGGCGGCGTCGTCGCCGACGGCGACCCGCTTGGCCAGCTCGGTCTGGGCTTCGTGGTCGGGCAGCGGGTGGTGATCGAGGTCACGCAGGAACAGGCCGAGGCTGTCGGCGTCGGAACCCCGGTTCCGAGTGGCCGTGTTCCTCACCGTCGTCGCAGAAGCCGAACCGGTCGCAGCCGTGGAGGTTCCCGATGCCTGATTCTTCACTGTCGCAGTGCGCGTGCTCATCCCTCTCCTCAGTCCTCCTGGTCTGGTCTCCCCATCTGCAACGCCAGATCCGTCCATTGCATTCCTTCCCGTTCGATGCCGGCCGAGTGCAGTCCGGTTTGCGCCATGGGTATTCGGAGTGTTCGGCTGCACGGATGACTGCATACCCCCGTGTGGCCCTTATACGCCATGGTGAGACGGCCTGGAGCAGGGACCGGCGCCACACCGGCCGGACGGACATCCCGCTGACCCCGCTGGGTGAGGAGCAGGCGGCCGCCCTGGCACCCCGGCTGGCCGGGTGGGACCTGGCGGAGGTGCTGGTCAGCCCCCTCGCCCGGGCCACCCGCACCGCCCAGTTGGCAGGTCTGGACGCGTTCGGGATCGAGCCGGACCTGGTCGAATGGGACTATGGCGAGTACGAGGGACGGACCACGGCCGCCATCCGCCGGGATCGGCCGGGCTGGGAGCTCTTCGGCGACGGGGTGCCCCACGGTGAGACCCTGCATGAGGTGGCCACACGGGTGGACCGGGTGATCGCCAGGATCCGCAGCGGGTCGGGCGACGTGGCCTGCATAGCCCACGCCCACCTCCTACGCGTCCTGGCTGTGCGGTGGCTGGGGATCGATCCGGTGTCCGCCCGGTTCCTGGTGCTGGGGCCCGCCTCGTTCAGCGTGCTCGGGTGGGAGCGCGACCAGGCCGTCATCGAGCAGTGGAACCTCTGACCGGCCCAGCCCAGCCCGGGCCGCCGGCAGGCGACGCTACGACCGGGACGGGCAACGAGGGACGGGTGACGGTCAGAGCTGGGGAGCGTCGGGCGTGGGCGCCGGCGGGCGTCTGATCTGCCCCGGGCCCGCCGGCGCGCCCGACGGCTGGCGGTCGGCGGGCCGGGCCGGCTCCATCGACTCCCCTCGGAACCGCCGGCGGGGGCCGGACCAGGGCGCCGGCGGGGCGTCGAGGCGGTAGGCCAGTGCATAGGCCAGGGACTCGTAGTTGACCCGCCAGCCCCTGAAGTGGAGCCAGGCCTCGGCCGCCGGCCGGGACACCGGGTAGCCGATGGTCTCGAGCTGTCGGAAGGCCGCATCGAATGCCGACTCGGGCAGCTCCAGCGGGTCGTCGGGACTCGGGTCGGGGTCGAAGGGGATGTGGGTTGCCTGGGCGATGTCGCGCAGGCAGGTGAAGCCCATGCGGACGCACATACGGGCCTCGGTGGGTGCACCGGCCGGATCCACGGCCAGGACCAGGGCGGCGGCGTCCATGACGGCCAGCAGGCTGACGACCCAGGAATTCAGCGACCGGGGGGACCGCAGGTAGAGCAGTGAGGGGTAGGTGCAGTGGCTCTCGGTGACGTCGGCGGCCCACCGCTCCCAGTCGGCGAAGAGCCCGGTCAGGTTGTCGATCGAGCCGACCAGCTGGTGGCGGATGAGGATCTCGGGACCCCAGGCCGGAGCCCCTGCCCGACTCTCGAGCAGCGTGACCAGCGTTTCGCGGCGGTTGTAGGCCGAGTACAGGGTGGGCAGGTAGGCGATCTGGAGGGCCACCAGGACCAGACCGGTGCCCGCGGCGATGAAGTCGATGACCCGCGAGCCCGACGCGTGACCGACGGCGAAGCCCAGGGTGAACACCGAGGAGCCGGCCTCGCTGAAGGCCGTGACGAACGACTCGTGGCCGACGCCCCAGTTGACCAGCGTGAACCCCGCCATGGTCATGAGCAGCCAGGTGATCAGCAGGACGACGAGAGCCACCGGCTCGGCGACGGCCAGGATCCGGTCCTTGGTCGGGTAGGTCCGGGCCAGCTGGGACACCCGCCGGAAGGCCGCCCGCACCACGATGACGGGATAGACGACGTAGCTCGATGCCGGCCGGGGGACGATCAGGACGGTCAGGACGCTGCGGGCGGTGCCCAGCAGGATCACGATCCCGGCCAGGAGGACCAGTACGTGCTCGATGGTCACCTGGGGAGGGCCGTGGGTCAGCCGGCCGCGTCGCGGGCCACGGGCACCCGACCCTGGGCACGGGCGACCATGTCGGCCAGGGTGAAGGAGTCGAGGTGGGTGCGCATGTGCTCGCCCACGTCGGCCCACACGTCCAGCAGGACGCACTGTCCCTCGTGGTCGCAGGCGCCGTTCTCATGCGGTAGTCCGAAGTCGCCCGCCACGATCGGGCCGTCGACGGCGGACACGATCTGGGACAGCGTGATCTCCTCGGGCGGGCGGGCCAGCACGTAGCCCCCGCCGACGCCCCGCTTGGAGCGGACCAGCCCGGCGCCCTTCAGTGCCAGCAGGATCTGCTCGAGGTAGGGCTGTGGCAGACCGGTGCGGTCGGCGATGTCGCGCACGGCCGTGGGGCCCTCGCCCCCGTCGGCATGGAGTGCCAGAGAGAGCAGGGCACGGCTGGCATAGTCCCCGCGGGTCGAAACCTTCACAGGCCCATGCTAGTGACTACGCCCCGTCGCAGGCGTCTGCCCGCTCCTGTCGGCCGGCCGGGACCGGGTACCGCACCAGTGACCCCATGGCGGGGGCCCCGGACGGTCGAGCTCGAGGTCAGCGCCCGCCGAGCTTGCCGGCCGCCAGGTCCTCCGCCATCGCCCAACCGAAGGCCACCAGGCGTCCGCCGTTTGCGGAGTCCACCGACTCGAAGAAGGTGACGTACTCGACCCCCGGCTCGGACTTGTGGCTGGCGAAGTCGAAACCGCCGGCCTCACAGCCGTCGCCCGACACCACGAAGGTGCGGTCGTCGATGCGGCCGTCGGCGCCGAAGCGTTTGGCCAGGCGCCGGCCCCAGGCCCGCTCCTCGCCGGTGGCCTTCTGCGCCGGGGCAGGCACCACGTCGGTCAGGCCGGCGAAGGCCTTAAATCCGTCGGCCCCGAGCAACCGGGTGCCGACCAGCACGTCCTCGTCGGGGAACGCCAGCAGGGCCCGCCGGTACTTGTCGCCCATCATGGCCCGCAGCACGGTGTCCGCACGCGAGGTCCGGTCCACGGTGGCCAGCCCGATGAGGAGCGACGGCGTCCCACCGATGCGCTCCAGCGTGGAGAAGGAGTACCCCCGGAGCTTGTTGCCCTCGCGGGCCCGGGTGACCAGCACCCACTCCTCCCGCTGCTTCGACAGGAACCCGATGTCGAATCGAGGCTCCCGTTCGGCGCACAGGTCGGCCATCTCGGCCAGCTCGGCGTCACTGATCGACGTGCAATCCTTGGTTTCCACCTGGATGGACATGTGTCGTTCCGTACTCCTCGATCTCCCTGCGTCTCCATCCCCCGCACCCGGTTGGCCGTGGTCCCCGGAACGTGCCGCCGCAGGGGAGGGGCGTCGTTCCGGATCGCCCACGCCAGGTGCCGTCCACCGATTTTACGGGATTTTCCGGCGTCTGTCGTATCCGAGTCGTTCGAGGGGCCCTCCAAGCCCCTGACCAGGGACAAGTCGACGAACGATCCTGAGGTGCGACGCTCTGTCCGCCGGGGACGTTCTGACGGGCCGTCAGGACTGGATGGCCCGTGGGCCCAGAAGAACCCTGAGTTCACCCATGAGTCCGCGGCTGGCGTCCACGTTGAACTCGGACGGCAGCCTCAGTACCTTCTCGCCCACATGGAGCAGCACCGGCGAGTGGCCGGGGTGCTCGGAGAGCAGCCGCTTGAGGTCGTCGACCGTCCGATCGGTGAGCGTGCCGAGGGGCAGGGAGATCCGCAGGTCACGGAGGCCGTCAGCGGCGAGCTCGGGCCGCGACACCTCCATGCACACCAGTTTCAGGCGCTCGTCGCGCATGTCCATCCGGGCCTTGACGACCACGATGGCGTCGTCGTCCAGCAGGGCGCCGTAGTCGGCCATGGTCTTCGGGAACACGAACGCCTCGATCGAGGCGTTCAGGTCCTCGAGCACGAAGGTGGCCATCAGGTCGCCCTTCTTCGTGTAGCGGCGCTGGAGCTCGGTGATGACCCCGCCCACGACCTTGACCCCGCCGCCGTTGCCCTCGTAACCGGAGCCTGCCATGGCGTCGGGGTCGTAGTCGCGCAGTTCGGCCAGGTTGCAGTCGGTCAGGCGGGACAGGGACCCCTCGAGGCCCATCAGCGGGTGGTCGCTGATGTACAGCCCGAGCATCTCCTTCTCGAAGGCCAGGCGGAGCGACTTGTCGAATTCGGTGTCGGGGACGGGGACCCGGGTGTCGGCGAACCCGGTCGTCTTCCCTTCGTCGGGCTCCTCCAGGGTGGCGAACAGCGACATCACCCCTGCGTCGTGCTCCCGGCGCCGCTCGAGGGTCCGGTCCACGATCTCCTCGAACGTCAGAAAGAGGCCCTGGCGGGCGTGGCCCATGGAGTCGAAGGCGCCGGCCTTGATCAGCGACTCGATGGTCCGCTTGTTCAGGACCTGGGGGTCGACCCGCTGGCAGAAATCGTAGAAGTCGACGAAGGGGCCGTTCCCCCGCTCGGCCACGATGAGTGCCACCAGGGCCTCGCCGACGTTGCGGACCGCGGCCAGGCCGAAGGTGATGGCACCGGGGCTGTCGCCCGAGGTCCCGATGTCACCCTCGCCGGCCGTGAAGTCCGGAGTGAACTCGGCCAGCGACCGGTTGACGTCGGGCACGAGCACCTCGATGCCGAGCGACCGGCACTCACCGAGGTAGATGGCTGTCTTGTCCTTGTTGTCCTTGACGCTGGTCAACAGGCTGGCCAGGTACTCGACCGGGTAGTGGGCCTTCAACCATGCAGTCTGGTAGGCGATGAAGCCGTAGCCGTACGAGTGCGACTTGTTGAAGGCGTAGTCGGCGAAGGGCTCGATGATGTCGAACAGCGCGGTGCCGAGCTCCTCGCCGTAGCCCTCGGTNNCCGGCGAACTTCTGGGCCACCCGCATGACCGACTCCTGGTAGATCATGAGGCCGTAGGTGTCGGCCAGGATCTCCTCGAGGTCGGGGTGCTCGTAGGTGACCGGCTGCCGCCCGTTCTTCCGGTCGGCGTAGTCCTTGTGCATGTTGGCCGCCATGGGGCCCGGCCGGTACAGGGCCACGAGCGCGGCGACGTCGTCGAAGGTGGTGGGAGCGAGCGAGCGCATGAGTGAGCGCATGGGGCCGCCCTCGAGCTGGAACACCCCCATCGAGTCGCCCTTGCGAAGCATCTCGAACGTCGGCTCGTCGTCGAGCGGGATGTTGTCGATGTCGGGGCGACGTCCGGTGGAGATCTCGATCAGGTCGAGGGCCCGCTCGATCACCGAGAGGTTGCGCAGACCGAGGAAGTCCATCTTCAGCAGGCCGAGGTCCTCGACGCCGTGCATCTCGTACTGCGTGACGATCGGGGCGTCACCCGGGTTGTTGTTGTCCGGCTTGCGCTGAATCGGGACGTACTCGGTGAGCGGCAGGTCGGTGATGACCACGGCGGCGGCGTGGATGCCGTCGCCCCGTCGTAGCCCCTCGAGCCCCTTGGCGACGTCGATCACCCGCTTGGCGTCGGCGTCGGTCTCGTACATCGTCCGCAGCTCACCGGCCGCCGCGAACCCGTCCTCGAAGCCCTCCGTCTTGGCCAGGCAGGCGGCAAGCGGGGTGTCGCGCCCCATCATGAGCGGCGGCATCGCCTTGGCGATCTTGTCGCCCACGATGTACGGGTAGCCGAGCACCCGTGACGCGTCGCGCACGGCGGCACGTGCCTTGATGGTGGAGAACGTGACGATCTGGGCGACGTGGTCCGAGCCGTAGCGCTCAGCGGCGTACTTGATCATGTCGCCGCGGTAGCGCTCGTCGAAGTCCATGTCGATGTCGGGCATCTGGATGCGGCCGGGGTTGAGGAAGCGCTCGAACAGCAGGTCGTACCTGATCGGGTCGAGGTCGACGATCTGCAGGCAGTAGGCGACGCAGCAGCCGGCCGCCGAGCCACGGCCCGGGCCGACCCGGATGCGCTGGGACCGGGCGAACCGGATCAGGTCCCAGACCACGAGGAAGTAGGCAGAGAACCCCATGTTGCCGATGACCTCGAGCTCGTAGTCGAGGCGCTCCATGACCGCGGCCGGGATCGGCATGCCGTACCGCTCCTTGGCCCCTTCGATGCTGAGGTGGCGGAGATAGGCGGCGGCGCGGACCTCGTAGGTGTCGCCGACGAACTCGTCGGGCACGGGGAACTGGGGGAGGCTCGGCTTGCCGAAGTCGATCTCGACGTTGGCCCGCTCGGCGATCAGCAGCGTGTTGTCGCACGCCTCCGGTAGCTCGGCGAAGAGGTGCCGCATCTCGGCGGCGGACTTGAGGTAGTGCTCCTCGCCCTCGAACTTGAACCGTTTGGGATCGTCGATGAGGGCGCCGGTCTGCACGCACAGCAGGGCGTCGTGGGCGACGTGGTCCTCGCGGTGCGTGTAGTGGCTGTCGTTTGTGGCGAGCAGCGGGGCACCGATCCGGTGGGCGATCTCCACGAGGGCAGGGTTGGTCTTGTGCTGCTCGGGCAGGCCGTGGTCCTGGATCTCGACGAACAGGTTGCCCTTGCCGAAGATGTCCTGCAGCCGACCGGCCAGCATCTCGGCCTTGACCCGGTCGTCGGCCAGCAGTGCCTGGAGGACGACGCCGCCGAGGCAACCGGTGGTGGCGATCAGCCCCTTGGCATGGCGCTCCAGCAGCTCCCAGTCGAGCCGGGGCTTGTAGTAGTAACCCTCGAGGTAGGCGGCCGAGGACAGCTTGAGGAGATTGTGGTAGCCCTCGTTCGACTCGGCCAGGAGGGTGAGGTGGTAGTAGAGCTTTTCGCCCCCACCGGCATCACCCCCGGTGTCGTCGACCTTGCCCCGGCGGACCGGCCGCTCGTGCCGCGACTCGGCGGCCATGTAGGCCTCGGTGCCGATGACGGGGTTGATGCCGGCCTTGCGGCAGGCGGCGTAGAAGTCGAGGACCCCGTACATGTTGCCGTGGTCGGTGATCCCGAGGGCCGGCATGCCGTCGGCGACGGCCGCCTCCACGAGGTCGGACACCCGCGCCGCCCCGTCCAGCATCGAGAATTCGGTGTGGGTGTGGAGGTGGGTGAACGACCGTGCTGCCAAGATTCTGCGTGCCCTTCGATGGTCGGTCGTCCGGCCCGTGGGAGGTGCCCCGGAGGGTTGTCCACAGGCTGTGGACGAGTTACAGCGGTGTGATTCCGACGATAGCGCGCACGGAACCGGCGGGGTCGCCCGGTCCGCTGACCAGGGATGCCACCCGGGCGACGGGGCCGGGCTGCGTCGCCCTGCCGGTGCGGGCGCCACGATGGCGGTGTGCGGGGTCGGACGGCCCGACGCCATGGCCACGGGCGTGCGAGGATCGGCGAATGGACGCCCAGCGACTCGAGGTCTCCCGGACGATCCCCGCACCGCCGGAGGACGTGTTCGCCGTGCTGTGCGACCCGTCGGGCCACGTGGCCATCGACAGCTCGGGGATGCTCATGTCGGCGTCGGGTGACCCGGTGGGCGCGGTGGGCGACTCGTTCGTGGTGCACATGGACCGGGAGTCGCTCAATGACTACCCGCTGGGGGAGTACGACGTCACCGTGGTCATCACGGACTTCGTGCCCGGACGGCAGATCGCCTGGACGGTGCTCGGTGCCATCGAGCCGCCGCTCCGTCACGTCTACGGCTACCTTCTCGATCCGACCGACGGAGGGACGCTGGTCACGTCGTACTACGACTGGTCGGACGCCGACCAGGTGTGGCTGGACGCCGGCATCTTCCCGATCCTGTCGGAGGGCGCGCTGCGGGCCACGCTCGGGATCCTGGCCCGCACAGTGGCCCGGGGTCGGGCCTCTGACTGACCGATGTCGCCGGCACGACCGGTCCGCGGTGGTGCCCCGGTCGACGGACTACAGGTACGTGCCGGGGCGGCCGACGTTGCCGTCGCCCCCGGGGATCGAGCGCTGGCGCATCTCGTCGAGCTGGGCCCGTGCCGCGACCTGCTGGGCGACCAGGGTGGCCTGGATGCCGTGGAAGAGCCCTTCCAGCCAGCCCACCAGCTGTGCGTGGGCGATGCGCAGCTCGGACTCGGACGGGGTGGGGGAGTCGAAGGGGATCGAGACCCGGTCGAGCTCTGCGGCCAGGTCCGGAGACAGCCCGTCGGCGAGCTCGCGCACCGACTGTTCGTAGATCTCGCGCAGGCGTCCGCGGCTGGCCTCGTCGAGGGGCGCCTGGCGGACCTCCTCCAGCAGCTGCTTGACCATCGACCCGATGCGCAGGAGCTTGGCCGGCTGCTCGATGGACTCCGTGGTGCCCTCGGCGTCCATCGCGGCGTCGCCGTCGACCTCGGCCGGGGTCAGCATCGAGGCGTCGACCACCTCGGGGCGGAGCGCCGCCTCGGGCGATCCGGTGTCGGGCATGGTGTCGTCGGGCATGGTGTCGTCGGGCATGGTGTCGTCGGGCATAGTCATTCTCCTCGCAGTGCCACCAGGGGCACGAGCATCTCGTCGGTGGTCAGCGATCCGTGGCGGCAGGCCAGCCGGTTCTCACCGGTGTCGGCGGGGTCCACGAAGGCAATGGGCTCGAAGGGGATCAGCGCGACGTCGCCCAACCGGTCGGCGAAGCCGTCGGCCAGCGGTCCGCCGAACCAGCCGTCGTCGACCAGCTGGTCCCGGCTCCGCACCCAGGTGGTGCCGCCGTACCGCTCCTCGCACAGGGCGGCGAGGTCGCCGGCCGCACCCGGGCGGGCGTGGAGCCAGCGGAACCGGCCTTCGCCCGAGAAGAAGTGGACCATGTCCATCGCCTCGCCGCCCAGCAGCTCGACCCGGGACCCCACCTCTATCTGCCCGTGGTCCGCGGTCACCAGGAGCACCGCACCCGGCGGCAGCACGGCGACGACGTCGGCGATGACCTTGTCGACGGCGACGAGCTCGGCGTCGTAGTGGGCACCGAAGCCGTAGGCGTGGGCCACCTTGTCGATCCCGTCGTAGTACGCGTAGACGAACGGGACGCCGGACCGGAGACGGGCCGCCACCTCGACGGCCAGTGACGACGGGACCCGGTAGTCGTGGAGTGGCGAGTCACCCAGGTGGGCGGCGGTGAAGCCGGTGCCGCCGAAGTCGAACTTGGACACCACGGGCACCGGACCTGCGCTGCCGGGGAAGGGGGCGATCGGCTGGAAGGTCCGGACGGGGACACTCCTGCGGGCATCGGCGTCGAGCTCGTTGCCGAGCGTCCACCGCAGCATGTTGAGGATGCGGTCGCCGTCGGCCAGCCGGTAGCCGAGGATCCCGTGGTCGGCCGGGGGGCGGCCGGTGGTGATGGACGTCAGGGCTGCAGCCGTGGTGGTCGGGGCGATCGAGGTGATGGCCCGGTCGATGCCGGACCCCGCCGACAGCGTGGGTGCGAGGGAGGCCCGGGCCCGCAGCTGCTCCCAGCCGAGGCCGTCGACGACGAGGAGGACGATCTGGCGGGCGTGCTCGGCTACCTCGGGGATCCAGTCGGCACCGTCCGGAGCGGTCGCCGTCCCAGTCACGATCCTCGGGACGAGGTTGGCGATGCAGCCGCCTGCGTAGTCGGGGAGCACGGGCACGGCGGGAGCGGTGTCTGCGCGTGCAGAGGAAGGGGCGGACATCAGTCCCGACTGTAGGCGAGCGGGAGCCGTGCCTGGTCCGCAGCACCGGCGACGGGCGTGGCCGGTGCAGGCCCCTCAGCTGCGTGGCAGCAGCGCGCGCACCGTCTTGTAGCAGTGGCCGTCCCGAGGAGTGGAGACGGCGGCAACGAGGTAGTGGGGCTTGAAGCCGAGGGCAGACGCCAGGTCCTTGCCCTGCAGGCGGTCCCGACGGGCGACGTCGAGGGCGCGCTCGAGCCGGGGGTCCTCCACCGGCAACCAGTTGTCGCTCCGGCCCCACCCGAACCGGACCCAGGCGGTCCGGTCGCCGATGCGCCGGAACAGGACCGGGCCCTTGGTGGGCTCGATCAGGGCGAGCGAGGGCCGGAACCCCTTGAACTCCCAGTACGGGGCCGACGCCCCCGGGAACCCGAGCACGTGGTCCTCGACCGGTGCCGCCAGCTGGTGGAGGAGGTGGCGGACGTGCCGTCCGTGGAGTGTGCCCAGGTGGCGCGGCAGCCCGACGGCGGTGACCGCCTCCGGCTGCGCGAGGTCGTCGCGTTCCGGCTCGTCGGCCAGGTGGGTCTCGACCACGTCGAACGGGGCAAGGTCCGGCCCGTGCTCCTCGGGCCAGTCGACCCGGATACGGACCAGAGCGCCGGATGCCAGGTCGATCCCGGTTGTGTCCTCCTCATGACAGGCGAGCACCAGTACCGTGAGGGCGGTCCCGCCCTCGACGGCGATCTGGTCGCGGTGCTTGACGGCCCGTGCCACTCCGCGGGCGGTCCCGTTCCGAGGCGTGCGGGAGGAGTGTGTGGCCATCACCTGGCCTGTCTAGCAGGCGCCACGTCAGGCTCCCTCGGCCCGGGAGCCCGCCAGCTGGCCCGCGAGTGTTGCAACGTCGTCGGCCGGCGCCTGGCAGCTGTAACCCCGGCAGACGTAGGCGAGCCCCGGTGCTCGGCCCTCCCACAGCGGCGTGTCGGTGGGCTCGCCCCAGGCCAGGACGGCGTCGGGCAGCCAGTGGCGCCTGACCTCGGCCAGCAGGTCGGTCCGGTCTCCGGTGACCACCACTTCGGTGGCGCCCCGCGCCAGCAGGTCGGCGGTCAGGACCGTGTGGGCGAACGCGGTCGGATGGCGGGCCAGCAGCTCGCCGATCAGGTCGACCACTCCCCGTGCGTGTGACGTGTAGGCGGCACTGCCGGTCAGGGCCCCGAGGCGGGCGAGGGCCGAGGCCGCCACCGCGTTGGCCGACGATGTCGCTCCGTCGAACACGTCCTTGGTGCGGACGATGAGCTGCTCGGCGTCCGCTGCGGTGGTGAAGAACCCGCCCTCGTCCGGATCGGCGAACCGGGCGATCAGGTCGTCGGCGGTGGCCACGGCCCGTGCCGTCCAGACCGACCGGCCGGTCAGCTCTCCCAGGCGGGTGAAGCAGTCGACGAGCCAGGCGTGGTCGGCGGCGTAGGCCAGGTGCCGCGCCCCGCCCTCGCGCTGCCAACTCCGCAGCCACCGACCATCCGCATCACGCAGTCGGTCCCACAGGAACTCGGCGATGCCGACCGCGGCGGCGGCCCAATCGGTGCGCCCGGCCGCGGCGGCCGCCTCGGCCAGGGCTGCCGCGTACATGGCGTTCCACTCGGTGAGGACCTTGTCGTCGAGGCCGGGGCGGACCCGCTCCGCCCGGTGGGCCAGGAGCCTGCGGCGCCCGACCTCCACGGCGTCCGGACCGGTGAGGGGCCCGCCCACCGGACGTCGGAGGATGGTGGCTCCCTCGAAGTTCCCGCCGGAGGTGACGTCGAACCATTTCCGCACGGCCCTGGCGACGTCGGGGTCGCCGGCTGCCGTGTCCACCTCATCCGGGGTCCAGACGTAGAACCTGCCCTCGACCCCTTCGGAGTCGGCGTCCTCGGCCGAGTACACCCCGCCCTCCGGTGCAGTCAGGTCACGGGTCACGTAGGAGACGATCCCCTCGGCCACGCCGAGGTAGGCCGGGTCGCCGGTCACCTGCCAGCCGTGGAGGTAGGCCCGCAGTAGGCCGGCCTGGTCGTACAGCATCTTCTCGAAGTGCGGGACCAGCCACTCGGTGTCGGTGGCGTAGCGGGCGAAGCCGCCGCCGAGGTGGTCGTGGATGCCACCGGCCGCCATGGCGTCGAGCGTCCNNACCGTGTGGCCAGCTCGGCGGCGGCCGGGGTGAGCAGGTCGGGCGGACCCCCGTCGTCGAGGGCATCGAGCAGCGAGACCGCATCGGGTCGGCGAACGATCCTCGAGCGGTCGCCGATGGCCGTGGCCAGCTCGTCGGCC
>PLRX01000080.1 GCA_003164095.1 Acidimicrobiaceae bacterium
CTCCATCAGACCCAGGGTGAATCAAACCGGGGATGGTGAGGATCGGTGCGTTCTCGTCAAACGCTTTCGCCACCATCTCCTCTGGCTTCGTTCCCTTGGCCCCCTTCGGGAGACCCAGCTTCGTCGGCAGGTTGGCATCGAAGATCGACGACGCTGCCGTCTGGACGGCTTGCGGATGAGGGCCGCCGCCCCACAGGGAAGCGGCGACGCCCCAAACCCACGGATGCATGCTGGCGGCGGACAGTTTGGGTCCCTTGGGACTGAAGATCGCGGCTCGCTCCTCGGCGCCTTCGAGGATCCCCAGTAGTTCGGTGACGGCGGTGACCGCTCTGGAGTAGCCGTAGTGGCCCCTCAGCCCGTCTTCGATTCTTTCCGGGATGGTCGGGTCGCTGGCTTCGGCAATTGACTTGATCAGCGGAACTCGGAGGTCGACCTGAGCCTTCGTTGTCTTGTAGTAGCCCGTGTCGAGGTAGTCGCCGGAGGCGTCGTACATATCGTCCAGGGCCACCACCAGATCCCAGAACTGTCGAACCTTGGGGATCGCAAGATCCTCGTTGACCTCCATGAGCACCTCCGGCAGAAGAATGGCAGAAGTCGGGCAGATCTGACAGCAGAAGCCGGCTCCCCCACCTCGAGGAAACCGGCTCCTACCTGCTACTTCCTGGTCGGGCTGCCGGGATTTGAACCCGGGACCTCTTGACCCCCAGTCAAGCGCGCTAACCAAGCTGCGCCACAGCCCGTCATTTCCAGCACCAGGTCAGTGGCATTCTGCCCGCCCGCTGACCCGTACGCTCCCCAACGAGATCGCCCCCGGAGTGGCGATGTTGCTTGGGGTTCGCCCTGGAGTGGTCATGGTAGCCCAAGCCTGGCATTCCCCCACGACCGACCGCCGATGGGGCGTGAGGAAGATCACGGGCTTTCGTTGTCGTTACCGGTCGAGCGGGTGTTGGCCATCGTCCCGATCAACGACGAAGGGAGGGACGGGGCATGAGCCCCATCCCTCCCTTCGAACAATCCGTCAATCATGAGGCGGTCAGTAGATGTCGTGCAACGCCACGATCAAGAAGTTGGGACTGGTGTCCCCGGTCGGGAGCGTGTTGCCCACCTCGGAGCTGTGCGTGATGGTGAACGTGCCCGGCAGATCATCACCCGGAGCACTGCCGGGTGTTCCACCGTCGGTGTTCACGTCCACGGCCACCGATTCACCGGAGATGTTCATGTGGCTGGCCGTGGCCTGCGAGGCGTACGACTGGCCCCCGTACTGGTAGACCATGATCCCGACGGCAACCGGGTCGGTCAACGGGTTGGCGGCGATGGAGTCGCCGGACAACGTGGCCATGCCCTGGTCGAGCCAGACCCCCTCGTACCGGTTGCCGGTGAAGTGGTCTCCACTGATCGTGGTGGTGGCGGACGCAGCTTCACTCGCCGCTCCGGAGACGTAACCCAAGCCATAGTCGTTGTCGCTGATCGTCGAGCCGGTCACCCTGGTTCCCGGCGCCGCGTTGTAGAACAGCAGCCCGGCCGCCTGGTACGCGTTCGCCCCGCACCCGACGGGCTCGTTGCACTCGTTGCCGGACACCGTCGAGGACGTGATGACACCCAACGCACCGTCGCCGATCTGGATGCCGTTCTGAGCGACCGCCGCCGTGGGGGTCGAGGTGACCGAGGTGTGCTCGATGACGGCACTCGATCCGGCTCCGTCGACGGTGATGCCGTCCTTCTGGTAGTTGGTCACGCTGTCCTTGTTCAGCGTCGCCGTACCGACCCCGTAGGAGCCACTGAGCCCGAACATCCCGACCTGGATGGAGGACTGGCCGAGGAAGGATCCGCTCTGGTCGCCGTTGGCCGGGAAAGCTCCCCCGCCGTCGACGGCGACCTTGGTCGCGGTGAGGTCAGATGCTCCGCCCACCAGGATGCCGAAGAGGTTGCCGATGTTGGTTCCCGATGCCCACTGCGCATCCACGGTCAGGCCGCTGATGCTGACCGCACCGACACCGCAGATCGAGATCTCGTCCTGGGGAGCGGCGTACGCTGCGGTGATTGCGGCGTCACAGGCGGTCGTCGAGTTCACCGGAGAGGCAGGAAGGGCGATCGTGGTGGTTGCCTCGCCTGCTCCGACGATCGTCACTGGCTGGGTGATCTGGAGCTGCTCGACGTAGGGCGCACCTGCACAGACATGGATGGTGGCGCCGGACGTCGTGTTGTCGATCGCCGACTGGATCGAGTTGTACCCCGGATGGGCACAGCTCTTGCCGCCGGCCGGAGACAAGATTGCCGCATGCGACACCCACGCGACGCTCGGAGGGCCGACAGCGCCGGCCACGGTGGCGGGCACTGCTGCCGCGGCCGCCATCAGGGTCACTGCCGTGGCAGCAACAACGGTTGCAAGCTTCTTCATGAATCTACCTTTCGTTCCGGTCGATTCGGCCCGGCCCCCAGGATCTGCACCCCGCCGCCCCGCATCGCCCACCGCCCCGTATGGGCCTGCTCAATCGGGATGGTAGGTGAGCGACAGTTGTCTCGCATCACCAAATCTAAGGAGATTTCGGGTTCCCCTCTTCGGCGAGGCCGAAGCGGACACGGTCCTCCGGTCCGGTCACATCCGGACCGGCCCGTCCAACTAGCGCGCGGGGCTCGGACCGCCGTGGGTCGGGGTCGAGGGTGCGACGCCGGGGGCGACGCCGGATGTTCCGGTCGATCCTCCGCCGGGGATCGCTGTTGACGAGGAGGTCGGTTGACCGGGGGAAGCGCTACCCGGTGGCGTTGTCGAGGGAACCGTGCTGGGAGAAGACGCCGCCGGGCGCGTCGTCGGAGCGGCTGGCATCTGGTTGGTCGTGACCGAGCGAGCGGGGGTCGGGGAGCCCGCGGAGGACGAGTGCACCACCATGACGGCCAGTGCGATGAGCACTACGCAGACCAGCGCCGCGACCGCCTGCTTTGTCTTGTGCCCATCCGTTGGTCGTTCCGTTCCGAGAAGCCTCCCCCACCACTTCCTCATCGCCGATTCCCAGCCTCTCGCTGCATGGTCACCCCATCGAATGCATTCCCCGGCGATCCGCCCCGATCAGGGCAGCCGGCGCAGAACCGGCCCGTGTCGGACCGTCCCCATGGCAAGGATACGATTGTTGGCCCGGCTCGGCCTCATCGGGGCCGTGCGATTCATCCCTAGCGACGGCAGGGGGGGACGGGAGCGTGCTGCCGTTCCTGTGAACGACGGGGGGAGAGACGGGACGTGAGACCCATCCCCTGAACCGCCCCGGGGACCTTGGGCGGATTCGGCTTGCGTGGCACCCGGTCATCGTTCCACCGGGATGCGACACACACTCCCCTGGCCCGGACGGCGACGCTTCTCATCTCGCCGAAGCATTCTCCAAGAGCCAGGAGTTCATCCTCCGCGCATCGACAGCATTGCGCTGTCCTGGCTTCGCCTGACCCTCGGGTGACCGGCAACTCTTCCTTGTCATCGACTCCTCCTGCCGTCTTGGCCGACTCAACAGGTACCCTCCCTATTGTCGTTGCGGAGCGTCCTCTTGCTCGCTGGCCTCAACAAGATCCATCAACTCGCGGAAGGTGTCCACTGAGAATGTTGCCGACGACTGCGCGATAGACGCGCGAAAGAGGCCAGCCAATTCAGCATGGATTCGATTCGGAAAGTCTCGGCAGGTCTCTAGCGGAACGGCACTGATCGCCTGTCAGGAGGCAATTGATCTATTGGCAACCGACCGTCAGTGGCTAGGCGACAACCTTTATCTTCAGGAGTTTCGAATTGGACCCCGCACTGTTCTGTGCGGTAATCGTGATGGAATAGCTGCCGGGCGTCGTCGGCACTCCGGTCAATTTGGCAGCACCGCCTCCGACGTAGGTGTATGCCATCCCTGGAGGTGGGGTCCCGGATTCGCTGAGCGTCGCCGTGGGAAAGCCAGAGGTCGAAATCGTATCGGCCACGTGATCGCCGACTGCCAGCCTCAGGCTCTTTACACCAAGGACCTTCGGCTCGGTTGGTTTAGCGACGGTGAGTGTCATTGTTTGATAGCTGGTTCCCTGGGAACTATGTGCCGCCACGGTAACGATGAACGTTCCAGTCTTCTTCGCCACTAGCGTTCCTGAGATTGTTGCGGTCCCATTATGATTGTCGCTGAATGAGATTCCTGACGGTAGCGATCCGGTTTCGGTCAGTGTGGGCATCGGATTACCGTTCGTCGCTATCGTCATACTCAAATCGGAACCAGGGACCCCCTGCATGCTCGACGGGCTAGTAATCTGAGGGGCCGCTAATGCGGCTGCGACTGCGAATACAGAGCCGGTGAGTTGAGAGATGCTCGGAGTCGTTGTCGCATCAAGTGTCGCCGAAATGCAATCCGGTGGACCTGCTGAGTAAGTCGGACCCGGATCGCCGACTACCGCCTGCCAATCACCTGCTCCGGCACTTGCTGATGGGTTCCACCACAACAGGTCAGTTCCGCCGTTCAGACCGCACTGTTGGATGACTTCGCTGCTGAACGAGTTGCCAGATGATGCCGCCACGTCAAAGAAGACGCCGCCCGTTGTGAAGTTGTCCGTGCTGACCGGATTCGACTGGTATTGGAATACATTGACCGTGCCGACACCCGTTGCAACGGTAGTGGTCGCCCCAAGTATGGCCACCGCCGTCCCGCTGGGGCTAGTGGACAGGCCCTGGGCCTCGGCTAGGAGCCTGTTGAACAACC
>PLRX01000063.1 GCA_003164095.1 Acidimicrobiaceae bacterium
GATTCCCCCCGGCTACTTGCCTTAGAGGTTGAGTACCGGCTTTCCACGGCGGAACCGGATCTTCTTTGGGGGGCACAAGCACGTGAAGCGCACTGCCGCACTCATTCCTCGACGCGGATCGGCCACGTGCCGGCCCAAGGTCACCACCAAGGTTGCACTTGCCGGAGTGGCCCTTCTCGCTTCAACGGGGTTTGGGTTGGGGGTTGCTTCGCTGCCTGCTTCGGCGACCCCGAACCCGGTCCAGTTGTTCACATCCTCGACGCAAGGTTCGTACCCGGTGACGGTTCCGCCCGGTGTCACCAGCATCAGCGTGACTGCGGTTGGTGGAACCGGTGCCCCAAGTCCGGATTGGGGAGGCAGCGGCGGCAGAGGTGCGGTAGTGACGACAACGGCTACGGTCACCCCTGGTGAGAGTCTCACGGTCACCGTAGCTGGCAATGGTGCCGGTCTGACCGGAGGGTTTGGCGCTGGGAGCGGCGGCTCCGCCTTCGACACTAGTGACGGAGACGGCGGAGGTGGAGGGGGGCATCCGCGGTATTCAGCGGTTCCAATCCCCTGGTGGTTGCCGGTGGTGGCGGCGGTGCCGGCACGCTCATCGAGACCTCTGGCGGTGATGCGGATACCGACGCCCCGGGAGGCTCCTATGGCCCAGCAACCTGTAGTGGCGGCGGGTCAGGAAGTCAGTTGAGCGGAGGTGCCCCGGGAGCCTGTTCCGGCTATCAAGGGCACGATACCGAAACTTTGGCACCGATGGCCGGGGGCAGCCTGACAGGTGGCAATGGCGGCGTTTTGTCTGGATCGTTTTCGACAAGTGGCGGCGGCGGCGGCGGGTACTTCGGTGGCGGTGGCGCACTAGCCGTAGGTGGTGGTGGTGGTTCGAGCTACCCGATCCCGGCTACGCAGTGGGACAGTACGGCGACGCCGTCAATCACCATTACCTACACCCCGACCACCCCGACCACCACGACGGTCACCAACTGCTCTGGTGATTCAACTGTGAGCGGCTCCCTCCCCTACTCCGTGGCCAATGCCGGGCCGGGTGACACCATCATCTTCAATGTCGCCTGTCCTACCATCACGCTGGCCAGCGGTGTGATGTCAATCACCAATAACTTGACCATCACCGGACCGGGGGCAGCAGACCTCGCCGTGAGCGGGAACAACGCTTCAGGAATCTTCAACATCCGGGACGGTGCGGTGGCCTCGATCTCGGGCCTCACCCTCGAGGACGGTAACGGCGGCGGGAACATCTGGGTCGGCTATAGCAATGGGGGCGCTATCGACGTCGGAGATTCATCCACGGCCACGCTCACGGTCAGCAACTCAGTGTTCTTGGACAACCAGTCAGGCGCTGACAACGACGGCGGCGCAATCGCCGTCGGGGGAGATGGGGGCCAAGGCACCCTTACGATCAACAATTCCACCTTCTCGGGTAATTCGGCTCCTGGCGGCAACGCCGGTGCCATCGCCAGTGGCAACTTTTCGGGTAGCAGCACGCTGACGGTCAACAACTCCACCTTCTCGGGTAACTCGAGCGGCAGCAACGGCGGCGCCATTGACACTGGCGACGCTGGCAGTGGAACGCTCACTGTGACCAACTCCACCTTCTCGGGTAACTCGAGCGACGGCGACGGTGGCGCCATCGACAATGGCGACAATGGCTTTCAGTCCACAACCACCGCCAACGTCAGCGACTCCACGTTCTCGGGTAACTCGAGCAGCGCCGATGGTGGCGCGATCGACAATGGCGACTTCTCTTATCAGTCCACAGCCACCGCCAACGTCAGCGACTCCACGTTCTCTGGTAACTCGAGCAGCGCCGATGGTGGCGCCATCGACAATGGCGACAACGGCGGCGGCGGTACTGCCACACTGAGCGCCAGCGTTCTGGCTGGATCCACGTCGGGTGGAGAATGTTTCGGCTCCGTCACCGACGGTGGATACGACATCGCTGACGACGCGTCCTGTGGATTCTCGGCCACCGGCAGCACCAACAGTTCGGCGACCCTGGACGCCTCCCTCGGTGCTCTGGCCGACAACGGCGGCCCGACCGAGACGATTCTCCCGGCACCCAACAGCCCTGCCGTTGTGGCCATCCCGCCGGGCACCACCGTGAACTCTGTCCAGGTCTGCCCGCACACCGACCAGCGGGATGTGGCGAGCGCTTCCGGAGTCAACTGCACCATTGGAGCCGTCGAAGTCGATCCGACGCAGACCATCTCCTTCACTGCTCCTACCAGCGGAACGGTGGCAGGCTCTGCGACCCTCTCGGCAACCGGCGGCGACTCGCCCAACCCGGTCACCTTCAGTGTCGACACCACCAGCGGTGCCGGGGTCTGCAACATGTCCGGCACCAACGGTTCCACGGTGAACTACACGGCCGTGGGCACCTGTGTGGTCGATGCCAATCAGGCCGGGGACGCCGACTACACGGCAGCCCCCCAGGTGCAGCAGTCGATCACCGTTGCCCCCGCGGTCCCCGGTGCACCAACCAATGTCATTGCCACGCCGGGTAACGCGCAGGTGACGCTCTCGTTCGCCGCCCCGTCGGACGGTGGGTCGACCATCACCCAGTACGTCGTGGGTTGGAACGACATGACGACGAACCCGACATCTGATCCCGCGGGCTTCGCTGACCAAGCGTTCCCCGGCGGAAGCAGCCCGCTCACCATCACGGGTCTCACCAACGGTGACACCTACGCCTTCACGGTGTCGGCCGCCGATGCCAGTGGCCCTGGCGTCGGTGGCACCGCCACCGCCACGCCCTCCTCGTCGGCCGCCCGCTTCACGTCGGCCGCGACCGGGGTGACGTCATCGACGACGACCACCAATCTGGCCATTGCCGCAACAGCCACCACGGTGCCCACCAAGAAGTCCACGTCGTGGCTCTCGGCCAGCGGACTGCCGACCGGCGTGACCTTCACACCGGGGAGCGGAGCCAAGGCCGGCACCGGCACCCTCAAGGCCACCAATCTGGCCAGCGGGGTCTACGCCTTCACCTTGCAGGCTTCCAATGCCACTGGGGTATTGACGGTGCAGACCTACACACTGACCTCCGTCGGCTTCCTCACTTCCCCGCCGACTCAGACGTGGACTGTGGGAACGCCGGCATCGGTCACGGCCACCACCGATGATGCCGGTGCAACCGTTACCTCCAAGGCGCTCCCGGCCGGCATGACACTGACCAGCAGTGGCGGGAACGCCACGATCCAGGGCACGCCGACCGCTGGAGCGGCTTCCAAGAGCATCACCCTGACGGCCAAGGACGGCGCCAATTCGACAACGGCCACCTTCGCCGTGTCCGTCAACGCCGTGCCCACCGTGGCCGTCACCGGCACAACCACCCGCTCGAGCGCCCAGGCCTTCAGTCTGACGGTGAAGACCACCGGCACGCCCGCGGCGACGGTGTCCACGGTGGGACTGCCCGCACAGCTCAACTACTCGAGCAGCACGGGCAAGATCACCGGCACCATCACGACGGCAGGGTCCTCCACCTTCACGGTGGATGCCACCAACGCCGCCGGATCGGCATCCATGTCAGTGACCGTCACGGTGACCGGTGGCCCGGTGCTCCGGACGGGAAGCGCCACGGGACCTGCGGTGGCTGTCCACGATCACCTCACCGCGAGCGTCATCTTCAGTGACAGCATGGGAGCCATCAACTGCACAGGTACCGCCTACCTCAGCGTGGTCAGCAATCCGAACGCTCCCGGTACAGCGTCGTTGACGATGACGAGCCTCCCCCTGGCCTCCTGCACCGACTTCGTCACGTCAGCCTCGCTTGTCGCCCCTGCAGCCTTCACCATCGGCGACTCGCAAGGGCCGCCAACCGACCCGGTCAGAATTCCGTCGTTCGCCGTGTCAGGGTCTGCACCCTTGGGACCGGTGCACGGGACGACCACCTCGGCGGGCTTCACGGGGACCTGGTCGAACACGAACAACTCCGTCACCTTCACGAACCAGACGATGGATACCACTTCCTTGCAGTACGGGAACGCGCAGGACACAGTGACCGCCACGTTCGGCCCGTTCACGGATTCCACGATTACCGGCAGTCCGCTGGTGTTCGTGAACTAGACCCGCAACCACGGATGCCACGCATCCATCTGGCACCGGGCGCCGCCTGAGGTGAGCCGGTGGAAGGCGCATCGCCGAACGCATTGCGGAAGGACCCCCGGCTTCCGGCCGGGGGTCCTTCGCGTGTGCACTCCGGGGACGAGACATCAGTTGTCCACGCGCCCGTGTAAGTGCCTGGTCGGCCTAGCCGTCCGGTTCCATCGGTGAGTTGTCTCGCCGTAGTCACCCGGTGGGGCCGCCGAGCCCGCAGGACTTGGCGAATCAGTTCGCCTTCAGCCGTGCTGCTCGGGCACGTAGTGGCGCTCGCCGGCCCGGTCGAGCCACACCCGCACGGTCCGGCTCGTCCCCGGATCCCTGAACAGCTCGTCGGTCGGCGTCCAGCCGGACTGCGGCTGGTCCGACTCGCCGTGGCGCCGCACGAACAGGCTGATGACCACGACCACGGCCATGCCGAGCAGGGCGATGACGATCACCACGGGAACCCCGGGCCGGCCCCGGCGGCGGTCACTGCCTGACTCCCACGCCGACCGCCGTGCCGTAGGCGACGATTTCGGTCAGGGACTGGCCGATCTCCGAGGAGTCGAACCGGAACTGGATCACGGCATTGGCCCCCATCACCCGGGCGTTCTCGATCATCCGGTCCAGGGCGTGGCGGCGGGTGTCCTCGAGCAGCTCGGTGTACTGGGTGACCTCGCCCCCGGCCAGGGCTTTGAACCCGGCGCTCAAGCCCTTGGCCGCCCCCATCGAGCGCACCACGAGCCCGAAGACGAGGCCGAGATTGCGTTCGACGGTCCACTTCGGGAATTCGAGGGCGGTGGTGATCGGGAACTGCGGTGCAGCACCGGCGTCGGTCATCATGGCCTCCTCCTGCCCGTCCGTCGTCCTCCGCACGTCGCCTCTAGTGTCGTCCCCGATGCCCACCGCCGAGCCCCCGCACCGCGCCGGCCCCCAGGTCATCCCCCGGCCGCCGTCGCACCGACCGGGCGGCCCGGCCCCGTGGGCCCACCTGTCCACGGAACGGCGCGCGTCGCTGCCGCTGGCCGCCGTGGTCGCGGCCGTGACCGAGCGCGATCGGTCGGCCGATGCCGCCACGACGGCAACTGCCGTGTCCGAGTTCACGCGGTCGTTCGCCGACGTGTTTCCCGACGCCAATCCGGCCGCCGTGCTGGTGGCACTGTTCGAGGAGGAGGGTGAGGCACGGGTGCTCCTCACCGTGCGCTCCTCCCTGCTGCGCTCCCATCAAGGGGAGGTCGCCTTTCCCGGAGGCAAGCTCGACCCGGGCGAGGCGATCGACGAGGGTGCGCTCCGCGAGGCCGAGGAGGAGGTCGGCCTCGACCCGACCTCCGTCAGCGTGGTCGGGCGTCTCACTGCCATGCCCACGGTGTCCTCCAACACCCTGATGACGCCGGTCGTCGCCACGCTGGCGGCCCGGCCCGCCACGGACCCGGCCCCCGACGAGGTGTCCCGGGTCTTCGATGTCGTCCTGGCCGACCTGGTGGCCGACGGCGTCTGGGCCGAGGAGCTGTGGGCCGTACCGGGCCGGCAAGGTACGGACGGCCTTCCGGGCGGCGAGTTCCCGGTGTGGTTCTTCACGGCGGCCGGCGAGACCATCTGGGGCGCCACCGCACGGGTCCTGACCGAGCTGCTCTGCCTGGTCCTCGGGGTGGACGGTCCTGCGCAGCCCCGCGAGCGCTGAGCCCGGCCCCGGAGCGGCTCGGAGGTGCCCCGACGCTGCTACAGCCCCCGTGCCCAGGCGGTATCGTGGGGGATGGTCGGTGAGGGCATGTCGGAGCTGCCACCGCCTGTGGAGGTACGTCCAACTGCAACCATGGTCCGGAGGGCAATTCAGTGGCTGAGCTAGAGATCGGCATCTTCAAGTCGGGACGTCGGGCCTACGGGTTCGACGACATCGCCATCGTCCCCAGCCGCCGCACCCGGGACCCGGAGGACGTCGACATCTCCTGGCAGATCGATGCCTACCAGTTCGCGCTCCCCCTGATGGCTTCGGCCATGGACGGCGTGGTCAGCCCCGCCACCGCCATCGAGATCGGTCGCCTCGGCGGTCTCGGGGTCCTCAACCTCGAGGGCCTGTGGACCCGCTACGAGGACCCCACGAAGCTCTTCGACGAGATCCGTGAGCTGCCCACCGAGAAGGCCACCGCCCGGATGCAGCAGATGTACGCCGAGCCCGTCCAGATGGAGCTCGTCACCCAGCGCATCAAGGAGATGAAGGCGGCGGGCATCACCACCGCCGCGTCCGTCACTCCGCAGAAGACCCAGGAGTTCGCCCCCGCACTACTCGCCGCCGAGCTCGACATCCTGGTCATCCAGGGCACCGTGGTGTCGGCCGAACACGTGTCGAAGACCGTCGAGCCGCTCAACCTCAAGCGCTTCATCCGCGAGTTCGAGGTCCCGGTGATCGTCGGCGGCTGTGCCTCGTACCAGGCGGGCCTCCACCTCATGCGTACGGGCGCCGTCGGCGTCCTCGTCGGCGTGGGTCCGGGCAACGCCTGCACCACCCGCGGCGTGCTCGGGATCGGCGTGCCCCAGGCCACCGCCATCGCCGACGTGGCCGGCGCCCGCATGCGCCACCTCGACGAGACGGGCGTCTACTGCCACGTCATCGCCGACGGCGGCATGTCCAAGGGCGGCGACATCGCCAAGGCCGTGGCCTGCGGCGCCGACGCCGTGATGCTCGGCTCGCCCCTCTCCTCCGCCGTCGAGGCCCCGGCCCGCGGCTACCACTGGGGCATGGCGACCTTCCATCCGACGCTGCCGAGGGGCGCCCGGGTCAAGACCACGACCCGTGGCACGCTCCAGGAGATCCTGCTCGGCCCCGCCCATGAGAACGACGGGCGCATGAACCTGTTCGGTGCCCTGCGCACCGCCATGGCCACCTGCGGGTACCAGACCGTCAAGGAGTTCCAGAAGGCGGAGGTCATGGTGGCCCCGGCCCTCCAGACCGAGGGCAAGGACCTGCAGCGCTCGCAGGGCGTCGGCATGGGCCATTGAGCCCGGCCGTCCCGACCGACGACCCCCGCGAGGGGCCGGTCCTGGTCGTCGATTTCGGCGCCCAGTACGCCCAGCTGATCGCCCGACGGGTCCGCGAGGCCCACGTCTACTCCGAGATCGTCCCGCACACCGCCACGGCCGCCGACCTGGCCGCCCGCCGGCCCGCCGGCATCATCCTCTCGGGCGGGCCCAAGTCGGTCAACGAGACGCCCGCCCCCTCCATCGATCCCGGCATCTACGACCTCGGGATCCCGATCCTGGGTATCTGCTACGGCGCCCAGCTCCTCGCCCAGCAGCTGGGCGGGGTGGTCGACCGGACCGGCCGGGGCGAGTACGGTCGCACCCCGCTGACCGTCACCGGGTCCTCCCCGCTCTTCTCCGACTGGCCGGTGTCGTGCGAGGTGTGGATGAGCCACGGTGATGCCATCACCGTGGTCCCGGACGGCTTCGTGGCCACCGCCACCAGCCCCGACGCGCCGGTCGCCGCCCTCCACGACCCCGATCGGGCGATCTTCGGCGTCCAGTTCCACCCCGAGGTCGTCCATACCGAGCACGGCCGCGACCTGCTCGAGCGTTTCCTCTACGACATCTGCCACTGCCCGCCGTCGTGGACCCACACCTCGATCATCGAGAGCCAGGTGGCCGCAGTGCGGGCCCAGGTCGGCTCCTCGCCGGTGCTGTGCGCCCTGTCCGGCGGTGTCGACTCGGCCGTGGCGGCAGCACTCGTGCACAAGGCCATCGGTGGGCAGCTCACCTGTGTCTACGTCGACACCGGCCTGATGCGGACCAACGAGAGCGAGCAGGTGGAGGAGACCTTCCGCCGCCAGTTCCACATCGACCTCGTCCACGTGAAGGCCGCCGACCGCTTCTTCGAGGCCCTGGCCGGGGTCACCGACCCCGAGACGAAGCGCAAGATCATCGGCGAGCTGTTCATCCGCATCTTCGAGGAGGTCGCCCGCGACCTCGTGGTCGAGAAGGGCCACCTCGAGGACGGGGCCGACGCGCCTGACGACGAGCCCGCCGGCTACCTGGTGCAGGGCACGCTCTACCCCGACGTGATCGAGTCCGGCTCGGGCACCGCCGCCACCATCAAGTCCCACCACAACGTGGGCGGACTGCCCGAGGACCTCGCGTTCGACCTGGTCGAGCCGCTGCGCCTGCTGTTCAAGGACGAGGTCCGTGCCGTCGGCGAGGAATTGGGCCTCCCCCATGAGATCGTGTGGCGCCAGCCCTTCCCCGGTCCCGGTCTGGCCGTGCGCATCGTCGGTGAGGTGACCCCGGAGCGTGCCGAGATCCTGCGGGCCGCCGACGCCATCGTCGTCGAGGAGGTCCGCAGGGCGGGCCTCTACCGGGACCTGTGGCAGAGCTTCGCCGTCCTGCCCGCCGTGCGCACCGTCGGTGTCATGGGCGACGGCCGCACCTACGCCTATCCCGTGGTCATCCGGGCCGTCACCTCCGACGACGCCATGACCGCCGACTGGGCCCGTCTGCCCTACGACCTCCTCGAGCGCCTGAGCTCACGCATCATCAACGAGGTCGAAGGCGTCAACCGGGTGGCACTGGACATCACGTCCAAGCCGCCCGGCACCATCGAGTGGGAATGACCTCGTGGAGCGGGGGCCCGGGCGAGCACCCCGATGGCGGACAGCTGCGTTTCGGTGGACCGGCGCGTCCCCCGACACCCACCACGGTTGACCTGGTCGAGGGACTGACCCCGCCCCAGGAGGCCTCGGTGGTCCACCGGGGTGGCCCGTTGCTGATCGTGGCCGGAGCCGGTTCGGGCAAGACCCGGGTGCTGACCCGCCGGATCGCCCACCTCATCGCCACGGGTGACGCCGCCCCCTGGCAGATCCTCGCCATCACGTTCACCAACAAGGCGGCCGACGAGATGCGCCGTCGGGTCGCTGAACTGGTCGGCCCGCGGGCCGAGCGCATGTGGGTCTCGACCTTCCACTCGGCGTGCGTGCGGATCCTGCGCGCCCATGGCGACCTCCTCGGCTACAAGGGTTCGTTCACGATCTACGACGACGCCGACTCCCGCCGTCTCGTGGAGATCATCGCCCGCGAGCTCGACATCGACACCAAGAAGATGTCGCCGCGCTCGATGCTCGGGCAGATCAGCCAGGCCAAGTCGAAGCGGCAGGGCCCGGTCGCCTTCCGTGCGGCCGCCATCTCGATCTTCGACCGGCGCATCGCCGACGTCTACGACCTGTACCAGCGGCGGATGCTGGCAGCCAACGCCATGGACTTCGACGACCTGCTCCTCAATGCCGTGCGGTTGTTCGACGAGCACCCCGACGTGCTCGAGCACTACCGGAACCGCTTCACCCACATCCTGATCGACGAGTACCAGGACACGAACGCCGTCCAGAACGCACTGGCGGTGCAGTTGGCCGGCGGCCACCGCAACATCGTGGTGGTGGGGGACAGCGACCAGTCGGTCTACAAGTTCCGGGGAGCCGACATCTCCAACATCCTCGACTTCGAACAGGCCTTTCCGGACGCCACGGCGATCACCCTCGACCAGAACTTCCGCTCGACGCAGACCATCCTCGACGCCGCCAACGCGGTGATCACCAACAACGTGTCCCGCAAGCCGAAGTCGCTTTGGACCGAACAGGGCATGGGCGAGCAGATCGTCCGGTACCGGGCCGAGGACGAACACGACGAGGCCGAGTGGGTGGCCCACGAGATCGTCCGGCTCCGGAGCGACCGGGGCCTCAAGTGGGGCGACGTGGCGATCTTCTACCGGACGAACGCCCAGTCCCGCGCCCTCGAGGAGGCCATGGTCCGCGCCGAGGTCCCCTATCGGGTCGTCGGCGGCACGAAATTCTACGACCGCAAGGAGGTCAAGGACGTCCTCGCCTACCTGCGGGTGCTGGTCAATCCCGACGACGAGGTGAGCTGGCGTCGCATCGTCAACGTGCCGAAGCGGGGCGTGGGGGACCAGTCGGTGGCCAAGCTGGCGGGCTTCGCCGGGCAGCGGGGGGTCTCCTTCGGCGGGGCGGTGGCCGAGGCCGGCGAGGCCGGCGTCGGCGGTAAGGCCGGCAAGGCGCTGGAGGACCTGGCCGACCTGCTGGCCGACCTGCGCTCGCAGATGGCCGTCCCGGACCTGGTCGACGAGAACGGCGACGCCGTGGCCCCGGGGCTGCAGCTGGTGCCGGACGGCCCGACGGACACCGACGCGGCAGGCTCCGACGACGGTGGCACCGAACCAGAGCGCACCTACCTACTCGGCCCCGGCGAGCTGGTGACGGCCGTCGTCGAGCGCACCGGCTACCGGAGCGAGCTGTTGTCTGAGGGGACCATCGAGTCCCTCGGCCGGGTCGAGAACGTGGACGAGCTGGTCGGCGTGGCCGACGAGTACCGGACTCTGGCCGAATTCCTGGAGGCCGCCTCGTTGGTGGCCGACTCCGACGAGCTGGACGGTGACGGCACCGCGGTGTCGCTCATGACCATGCACATCGCCAAGGGTCTCGAGTTCCCGGCGGTGTTCCTGGTCGGGATGGAGGACGGGATCTTCCCCCACATGCGGTCACTGGGCGACCCGGTCGAGCTCGAGGAGGAGCGCCGGCTCTGCTACGTCGGCATCACCCGGGCCGAGCGGCACCTCTACGTCTCCCACGCCTGGAGCCGCATGCTGTGGGGCAACACCAGCTCGAACATCCCCAGCCGCTTCCTCAACGAGATCCCACCCGAGCTCGTCCGCGACGTCGTCGTCGACCGCGGCTGGGGCTCGTCGGGCTCCTCCTCGGGCGGTGTGGGCGATTTCGGTCGTCGCCCTTCGGCCGAGGGGCGGTCGGGCACGCCGGGGCGCTCGGTGTTCGGCAGCGGCGTGTCGCCGCAGGACGGGGCGTTCGACGCCAACGGCAGGCGCCGACGGGCACCGGCGTCGACCGGGGCCGAGGAGCTCGGTCTCGGGGTGGGCGACGTGGTCGTCCACGGGACGTGGGGCGAGGGCCGGGTCGTGGCCGCCGCCGGCCAGGGCGACGATGCCGAGGCCGAGGTCATCTTCACCTCGGTCGGACGCAAGAAACTGCTGCTGCGGATGGCCCCCATCAAGCGGGCCTAAGTGCGCCGGGCGTCGTCATGCCTCCGTCAGGAGCGACCCGTACCCTGGGTCGGCACCCCGAGTTGTCACGGACATCGGCCCAGGTCGGAGCGGGTTGACTCGTTCTGACTCGCCGGAGGTGGGAAGCTAAACGGAACTGCGCTCCTGCCCGACGCCGCATGCAGACCGCGCCAGCGCCCGCGCACCAACCACGACGAGGAACGAGGTCCCCGAAGCACCGTGCCCGGCCCCACTGTCTACGACCAGGACGACCCGATCGTCGGCGCCTCCGGCCTCCCGGTGGTCGAGTCGATGCCCCGACGCAGTCCGTCGGGCGCCCCTCATCGGGCCCACGCGGTCGCCAAGCCGACGCGCCGTGAGCGGCGTGCACTGCGCAAGCAGCGCATCCGTGAGCGGCCAACTCCGGTCGGGCGGCACCCCAAGACGACGATCTTCGTCGTGGTGATGATCCTCCTGTCGCCGCTGTGGGCGTCGATGGGCCAGGCGGCCACCAATCCGGCCCTCGGGCCGTCCCCCGGCAGCCGGCTGACCGAATGGGTCCGCGACCACGGTGGCGGTGGGATCGTGACGTGGGCCGAGGACACCTGGTACACGTGGCACGCCCCGCCCAAGGGCGGCAAGCCGGCCGCGGGGGCGATCCCGAAGCCGACCGCCTCGAGTTCGCCGTCGACGCTGCCGGTCGCCTCCGGGCCCGCCCACCTGCCCGCGCCCGCCGCCATCGTGCCGTTCGTGTCCACCCCCACCCCCGGTGAGGGGCAGTGGCACGCCATCGGCCGCACCGTCGACGGCGTGCCGACCATGTACGCCGCCTACCTGCGCCCGAACGCCGTCTACACGAGCCTCGTCACCGGGGTCGCCTGGATGGACACCAAGCTCCTGAGCGCCCAGCTCTATGCCGGCACGTCCATTCCGGGCACCGGCCAGACCTTCGCCAACATGGCGCCCATCGCCGCCTCCGCCAGCACCACCCTGGACGCCGCCTTCAACTCCGGCTTCCGCATGCAGGACGCCCAGGGCGGCTTCTACCTCGACGGCGTGACCGCCGAGGCGCTGCAGCCGGGCGCCGCCTCGGTGGCCATCGACTCGTCGGGCAATATCAACGTCGGCGCCTGGGGCACCGACGTGAAGATGACCCCGACCACCGTGGCGGTGCGCCAGAACCTCGACCTGATCGTCGACGACGGGGCGCCGGTACCGGGGCTCAACCAGAACGACAACATCCGGTGGGGGGCCACCCTCGGCGGCAAGGTCCAGGTGTGGCGGTCCGGTATCGGGGTGACGGCCGACGGCGCCCTGGTCTACGTGGCGGGCAGTGGCCTGTCCATCGTCGACCTGGCAGACGTGCTCGCCCGGGCGGGCGTAGTGCGGGGCATGGAGCTCGACATCAACACCTCATGGGTGAACTTCACCCACTTCGATCTCAACCCCGGCGTCCCGGCGACGGCCGACAACGGCGTGCGCCTGACCTACGACGAGGTCCCGTCACCCAGCCGATACTTCTACCCGCTGTCACGCGACTTCTTCACCATGTCGGTGCGTCCGTACACGGTCCCCGTGGCGACGTCCCACTACCGGGGGAACTAGGTTCGTCCCGTCACGGGTTCGGGCCCGCCGGGTGCGGTGTCGCACCCTTCCCGAGCCCCGGGAGGAGTGGACCGTGACCCGTTCGATCGCCAAGCGCCGCTATGAGCACGAGCTCCTGCGCCTCCAGGCCGAGCTCACGACCATGACCGAGTGGGTCAAGGAGTCCGGCGCTCGTGTGGTGGTGGTCTTCGAGGGGCGGGACGCGGCCGGCAAGGGCGGCGTCATCAAGCGGATAAGTGAGTACCTGCCGCCCCGCATCTGCCGGACCGTGGCCCTTCCGGCACCCACCGAGCGTGAGCGCTCGCAGTGGTACTTCCAGCGCTACGTGGCCGAGCTGCCGGCAGCCGGCGAGATCACCCTCTTCGACCGCAGCTGGTACAACCGGGCCGGGGTCGAGCACGTCATGGGCTACTGCACCTCGGACGAGTACCACCGGTTCCTGCGGCAGTGCCCGGTGTTCGAGCACCAGCTCATCGAGGACGGGATCATCCTGGTCAAGTACTGGTTCTCGGTCAGCGACGCCGAGCAGGAACGGCGCTTCCAGTCACGGGTGGACGACCCGCTCCGCCGGTGGAAGCTGAGTCCCATCGACCTCGAGGCCCGGCAGCGCTGGTCGGACTACTCGCGGGCCAAGGACGCCATGTTCCTCCACACCGACACCCCCGAGTCCCCCTGGTACGTGGTCGACGCCGAGGACAAGCGGACCGGCCGCATCAACTGCATCGCCCACCTGCTGACCCGCATCCCCTACACCGACCGGATCGACGAGGCCCGTCTCAGACTGCCGAAGCGGGTGAAGGACGACGGCTACCGGCGGCCGCCGCGCGACCTCTACACCTACGTACCCGATTACGCCTCGACGCTGCTCGACTGAGCGCCGCGCGTGGCTTGTGCCCGTTCGACCTCAGCCGGGCATGCGGCGCCACACGGCGCGGGGCAGCTGGCGCATCACGGCGAACACCCACCGCAGCACCGGCGGGGCGTAGACGACCTCGGCCCCCGACTCGATGCCCTTGATCACGGCCCCGGCCACCGCCTCGGGGGTGGTCGAGAACGGGGCCAGGTCCATGCCCTCGGTCATCCGGCCGACCACGAAGCCCGGGCGCACGATGGTGACACCGACCCCGGTGCCGACGAGCGAGTCGCCCAGCCCCTGCGAGAAGGCGTCGAGGCCCGACTTGGTGGAGCCGTAGACGAAGTTGGCCTTGCGGGCCCGCTCGCCGGCCACCGATGAGATTACGACGATGCGCCCGTGCCCCTGGGACCGCATGCTGGCGGCGGTGGCCAGAAGGGCGGCGGCCAGGCCGGTGAAGTTGGTGGTGATGAGGTCGGCGGCGGCCAGCGGGTCGGCCTCCAGCTCGGCCTGGTCGCCCAGGGCGCCGGCCGCGGCCAGGACCAGGTCGATGTCGCCGAAGCGCTCGAATGCGCCCGTGACGGCCGCCGGCGCGCCGGCCAGGTCGGTCGTGTCGAACGCGACGGTCTCCACCACGTCGGCCCCGGCCGCCGTGGCTGCGGCGGCCGCGGCCTCGAGGCGCTCGCTCGGCCGCCCGGCCAGGATGACCGTCCGGCACCGTCCCGGCACGAGACCGGCCACGATGGCCTGGGCGATCTCGGAGGCTCCTCCGAGCACGAGTACTGACTGGGGGCGCCCGGTGGCGTCGATCATGGTGGTCCGTTCTCCGTGGTGGTGGTTCGTTCGAAAGGCTGCGGCGGGCAGGTCAGCCGCGTGGCTGCGGGTCGGCGTCGGCGCAGAGGCCGAGCCGGCGGCCGAGGTCGGACCGGAGCACGCCCTCGGGATCGACCTTGCGCTTGACCTCGAGGAAGTCGTCGACCCTGGCGTACATGGCCCGGAAGGTGTCCGGGGCGAGGCGTGAGTCCTTGGCCAGGTAGACGCGACCACCCGCCGCCAGGACCTGCTCGTCGAGGTCGTCGAGCAGCCGGTCGAGGCCTTCGTGGCCCACGGGCAGGTCGAGGGCGAGGGTCCAACCGGGCATGGGGAACGACAGGGGGCCGGGGTCGCCGGGCCCGAACCGCTTGAGGACGGCCAGGAACGACGCCAGCCTGACCTCGGTGAGCCGCTCGATGATGCGGCGCACCGTCTCGGCGGCGGCGTCGGGCACCACGAACTGGTACTGCAGGAACCCGCGGCCGCCGTAGAGGCGGTTCCACTCGCCGACCCCGTCGAGCGGGTGGAAGAAGCCGGTCATGTGGTGGGGCTTGCCGAGCTGCCGCTTCGGCGCCTTGCGGAACCAGAACTCGTTGAAGGCACCGACGGTCAGCGGGTTGAGCAGGCCGCTCGGCGGGGTCAGGGGCACCCGCGCCAACTGGCGGGGCACGAAGGCCCGGGCGCGGTCCGGGTTGCCGGACAGCCGGGCCGGGAGGTCGGCCAGTCGGGCGTGGTCGCCGCGGGTCAGGACGGACCGGCCGAGCCGACTGCCGGTCGACTGGCAGTCGATCCAGGCCACCGAGTACCGGTAGCCGTCGTCGCCGGTCAACATCTTGTCCATCACGTCGTCGAGGTCCACGGCCCGTTCGGTGTCGACGAGCATGTAGCTCGACTCGACCGGGATCATCCGCAGTGTGGCGTCGAGCACCACACCGGTCAGGCCCATCCCGCCGGCCGTGGCCCAGAACAGGTCGGGGTCCGACTCGGGCGTCACGGTGTGGGTGCCCGTCGGCGTGACGAGGGTCAGCGAGGCGACGTGCGAGCAGAAGCTGCCGTCCACGTGGTGGTTCTTGCCGTGGATGTCGGCGGCGATCGCCCCGCCCACCGTCACCAGGCGGGTGCCCGGGGTGACGGGCACGAACCAGCCGAGCGGCACGAAGCGTTCCATGAGGGTCTGCAGGCTCACGCCGGCCCCGACGGTGACCAGGCCGGCCTCCAGGTCCACCGAGTGGACGGCGTCGAGCCAGGTGGCGTCCAGGACCGTCCCACCGGCGTTCTGGGCGGCGTCGCCGTAGCTGCGGCCCATGCCGCGGGCCACCAGGCCCCGGCCGTGGGAGCCGTCGGTCGAGGTGGCAACCGATGTGGCCATGGCCGCGTCGACCACGTCCGGGTGGACGGCGTGGACCACGTCGGCCGCGGTTGCCGCTGTCCGGCCCCAGCCGGTCAGGAGCTCGCGCCTCGTCCGGGGCGCCCTCATCCGGCGTACGCCCCGATGGCGAACAGCGCCACCCAGCAGACGCCGTAGATCTGCAGCCGGTGGTCGCGGAGCGCCAGCTCCTCGGGGGCGGCACCGGCACCCGAGTCGAGCAGCCGCAGCACATGGAGGAGTGCGATCACGAACGGGATGATCGTCAGCTGGAACCAGATGGGGTCGTGTCCCGGGTGGACCTCGCTGGCCCGCTCGAAGGCCCACAGGCAGTAGGCGCTGACCGTCACCGCCGCCGACAGGGTGCGGACCGAGCGCAGGAACGACGGGGTGTAGAGGCCGAGGGTCTGACGGACGGACGCATGGTCGGTGTCGCTCTCGCTGAGCAGCTGCTTCTCGCCGGACCGCTTGCCGGTCACGACCAGCAGCGAGCCGAACGACACGACGATGAGGAACCAGTTGGACAGTGGCACCGAGGTGGCGACGCCACCGGCCACGGCCCGCAGGATGAACCCGGCGCTGACGCAGGCGAGGTCGAGGATCGGCTCGTTCTTGAGGCCTGCCGAGTAGGCGAGTTGGACGGCCACGTAGGCGCCCATGACGGCGCTGAGGTGCCAGCCCGCCAGCCACGCACCGAGTCCGACCGAGGCGACGAGCATGACGACGCCGAGTGCGAGGGCGAGGGGGACCGGGACGATGCCGACAGCCACCGGACGGGTCCGCTTGGTGGGATGCCGCCGGTCGGCCTCCGCGTCGAGGGCGTCGTTCAGGTAGTAGGTGCCTGAGGCGGCGAGGCAGAAGATCCCGAAGGCGGCCGACGCGTGCCACAGCACGGTTGCGTGCAGGAGGACGCCGGCGGCACCGGGGGCCACGAAGACGAGGAGGTTCTTGATCCACTGCCGCGGCCGGGCCAGGCGGACGAGCCCGCCCACCACGGCCACCGGCTTGCCGGCAGGCGCGGTGTGGTGTTCGTCGGGTCTGTCCACTGCCTCGGCTGGAGTCGTCAACGGGTCCTCATGGGTGGTCGGTGTCGCACCCCTCGACGGTGGTGACCGGGACGTCCGGGCCGGCGGTGGGGCGCCCACCAGGGTAGGGCAGCGGGGCCCCGGCGGTGGACGATCCGGCCCGGGCGGACGTCGTGCCGGATCCCGGATGGGCCTGACGGTCCGTCAGCGCCTAGTATCTGCCGCCGTGAAGCGCCCCTATCGAGTGGTAGTCGCCAAGCCCGGTCTGGACGGGCACGACCGAGGTGCCAAGGTCATCGCCCGGGCCCTCCGTGACGCGGGCTTCGAGGTCATCTACACCGGCCTCCACCAGACGGCCGACCAGGTCGTTCACGCGGTCATCCAGGAGGATGCCGACGCCGTCGGGCTGTCGCTACTGTCGGGTGCCCACCTGACCCTCGTGCCCCGCGTGATCGAGGGGCTCGAGCAGCAGGGCCGGGACGACGTCCTGGTCATCGTCGGGGGCATCATCCCCGAGGGCGACATCCCCGTGCTGAAGGAGATGGGCGTGGCCGAGGTCTTCACCCCGGGCGCACCACTTCCCGCCATCGGTGCCTGGCTGGGCGAGGCACTCGATGAACGGGAGCGTGGCGAGGGCGACTGAGCCCGAGGGCCGGCCGGGCCGCACGCCCCGGACGTCACCCACCCGCACCACGACACGCCCGCAGGGGTCCCGCCCACTCCGTACCGGGGTCGGCGCCGGCCCGGGCAGCAGGACCTGTAGTAGCCGTAGCAGTCAGCAGAAGTCGCAGTCGGAACACGAACCAGCCAAGCAGGCAGAGAGGAACGGATCCGGTGGATCTCTTCGAATACCAGGGGAAGCAGTACTTCGCCCGGTTCGGCATCCCCATCTCCAAGGGAGGGGTGGCCGACACCGTGGACGAGGCGGTGGCCCAGGCCGAGGCGGCGGGCTACCCGGTGGTCGTCAAGGCCCAGGTGAAGGTCGGGGGCCGCGGCAAGGCCGGCGGCGTCAAGGTCGCCAACGACGTCGACGAGGTGCGCCTGCACGCCGGCAACATCCTCGGCCTCGACATCAAGAGCCACGTGGTGAAGCGGTTGTGGGTCGAGCACGCCTCGGACATCGCCAAGGAGTACTACGCCAGCTTCACCCTCGACCGGAGTGCAAAGAAGCATCTCGGCATGCTGTCGGCCGAGGGCGGCGTGGAGATCGAGGAGGTGGCCGTCACCAACCCCGACGCCATCGCCATCATCCACGTGGACCCGGTCGACGGGCTCAGCCTCGAGGCCGCCACCGAGTGGGTGGCCCGGGCCCAGCTCGACGAGGAGGCCCGCGAGCAGGCCGCCGAGCTGCTGGTCAAGCTCTACACCTGCTACACCGAGGGCGACTGCGACCTGGCCGAGATCAACCCGCTGATCCTCACGCCCGAGGGCCGCGTGCATGCCCTCGACGCCAAGGTGACCCTGGACGACAACGCCGCCTACCGCCACCCCGAGTGGGAGGAGTTCGCCGGCAGCGACGTCGAGGACGAGCGGGAGACCCGGGCCAAGGAGCGCGGCCTCAACTACATCGGTCTGTCCGGCTCGGTGGGCATCATCGCCAACGGGGCCGGACTGGCCATGAGCACGCTCGACGTGGTCAACCAGTGCGGTGGCACCGCGGCCAACTTCCTCGACATCGGCGGCGGCGCCAACGCCGACGTCATGGCGGCCGCCCTGGAGGTCATCAACTCCGACCCGGCCGTCAAGTCGATCTTCGTCAACATCTTCGGTGGCATCACACGCGTCGACGAGGTCGCCAAGGGTGTGCTGGAGGCCCTCGACCGGGTCGAGATCAGCTCGCCCATCGTGCTCCGCCTCGACGGCACCAACGCCGAGGCAGGCCGGGAGATCCTGGCCGCCCATCTGTCCGATCGCCTGGTCGCTGAGCCGACCATGCTCGATGCCGCCCGCCGGGCGGTCGCACTCGCTGGAGGCAAGTCGTGAGCATCTTCGTCGACGAGAACACCAAGGTCGTGGTGCAGGGCATCAGCCCCACCAGCCAGGGTCTGTACCACGGCCTGCGCAACCGGGCCTACGGCACCCAGGTGGTGGCCGGCACCAACCCGAAGCGGGGCGGTGAGGAGATCGAGGGCATCCCGGTGTACGCAACGGTGGCCGAGGCCGTCCAGGCGACCGGGGCGAACGCCTCGTTCATCTCGGTGCCGCCCAAGTTCGCCGCCGACGCCATCGTGGAGGCCGCCGCCGCCGGCGTGCCCTTCGTGGTGTGCATCACCGAAGGGATCCCGGCCCAGGACGAGGCGCTGGCCTACAACCGCCTCGTACGGGACTTCCCGGGCACGCGGCTCCTCGGACCGAACTGCCCGGGCATCATCTCGCCCGGTAAGTGCAACATCGGGATCACCTCGGGCGACATCGCCATGCCCGGCGGCCCGGTGGGCATCGTCAGCCGGTCCGGCACCCTCACGTACCAGGCCCTCCACGAGCTGAGTCAGCAGGGCGTGGGCCAGACCACGTGCGTCGGCATCGGCGGCGACCCGGTCCCCGGCACCAGCTTCATCGACTGCCTGGCCGCCTTCGAGGCCGACCCCGACACCCGGGCCATCATGATGATCGGTGAGATCGGCGGGTCCGCCGAGGAGGAGGCGGCCGAGTTCATCGCCTCCTCCGTGACCAAGCCCGTCGTCTCCTACGTGGCCGGGGTCACCGCACCCGCCGGGCGGAAGATGGGCCACGCCGGCGCCATCATCTCCGGCTCCAAGGGCACGGCTCAGGCCAAGATGGACGCGTTGGCCGAGGCAGGGGTCACCGTCGCGCACAACCCGACCGAGGCCGGCGAGGCCATGGTCGACGTCGTCCGGAACCTGGGCTGACCATCACGCCGGACCCACCGCTCCCTCCGACCGGCGTCCCGTCGGCCGATGCGCTCGGCGGGCGACCGGTGGGTGCGGTGGTGTTCGACCTCGACGGCCTGCTGATCGACTCGGAGCCCTTCTGGCGTCGGGCCGAGATCGAGGTCTTCGCCACGGTGGGGCTCCACCTCACGGAGGAGCAGACCCGTCAGACCATGGGCCTGCGCATCGACGACGCCGTGCGCCACTGGTGGGAGCGCAGCCCGTGGGAGGGGATGGCCCCGCCCGAGGTGGAGCGTGCCGTGACGGCGCGTGTGGCCGAGCTCATCGAGTCGGAGGGCGAGCCCATGCCCGGCGCCCGCGACGTGATCGCCCTGTGCCGGCGCCTGGGCATCCCGATGGCCGTCTGCTCCGGCTCCTACGCCGTCGTCATCGAGGCCGCGCTCGACCGTCTCGGGATCACCGAGGCCATGTCGGCCTGGCACTCGGCCGAGTGGGAGCCGATGGGCAAGCCCCACCCCGGGGCCTACCTGTCCACCGCAGCCAAGTTGGGCGTCGACCCGACGGCCTGCCTGGCCTTCGAGGACTCGTTCAACGGGGCCATCTCCGGCAAGGCCGCCCGCATGCGGGTCGTGGCCGTGCCCGAGCCGGGAGCGCAGGGCTCGACCCGCTGGGGGTTCTGCGACCTCGTGCTCGACTCGTTGGAGGACTTCGACGCCGCCGCCCTGCGGTCGCTGGAGGGAGGCACCCCCTGAGCCCCGGGGCACCCGGTCGGTGGGACCAAGATCCCACCGCGAGGGGGCCGTTGGTCAGGAATCGGTTGCAGTCGGTTGCAAAACGGCGAACCGGCTTCGGTTGGCTCGGGGCCCCGCCGATGAATTCGCCACGAGGGGCAGTCCCCTGGGCAGGGGGGAGTCAGCGACGTCGGTCCCGATCCGGCGGGCAGGCCGGACGGGCCACGTCGTTGCCGCACCTCGGTTGCAGCCGGGCCGTGGAGGGCCCGCCGAGGCGGGCCCTCCGGCTTGGACCGCACCCCCGAGGGCACTGGTAGCGTGCGCCCGTGGACAGAGGACCGATACGTGACGCAGCCCCGTCACCGGTCCGGATCGGCGTCCTCGCCTCCGGCAGCGGCACCATCCTCGAGGCGATCCTGGCCGACGGCCTGCCGGTCCACCTGGTGGCGACCGACCGCCCGTGTCGGGCCCTCGAGGTGGCAGCTGTGGCCACGGTGCCGACCGTCCTGGTCGACCGTGCCGACTACGGCGGCTTCGGCGACGGCTTCGACCGGGTCGGCTACACCCGGGCGCTGGCCGACACGCTCGTCGCCGCAGGCGTCGACGTGGTGGTCATGGCCGGCTTCGGCACCGTGCTCGAACAACCGGTCCACGACGCCTACCCGGACAGGATCCTGAACACGCACCCCGCACTGCTGCCGGACTTC
Source organism: Acidimicrobiaceae bacterium (assembly GCA_003164095.1). Classification (GTDB taxonomy): domain Bacteria; phylum Actinomycetota; class Acidimicrobiia; order Acidimicrobiales; family RAAP-2; genus Bog-756. The sequence continues at coordinate 21,093 of PLRX01000063.1, forward strand.
CCGGGATGGCATGCCGTCCACGACGCGCTGGCCGCCGGGGTGCCCGAGACGGGCACCACGGTCCACGTGGCCCACCTGGAGATGGACACCGGTCCGATCCTGGCCCAGGCCAAGGTGCCGATCCTCCCGGACGACACCGAGGCGCGCCTGCATGAACGCATCAAGGCCGTGGAGCGCACGCTCTACCCGGCCACCATCCGAGCCTTCATCGACGACCTGGCGGCCCAGGCCGTGGGTGGGGGACCGTCACCTGAGGAGGTCACCGAATGAAGGCCCTGCTGTCCGTCTACGACAAGACCGGGATCGAGGAGTTCGCCCGCGGGCTGGCCGCACTGGGCTGGGAGCTGATCTCGAGCGGCGGCACCTCGGCGGCCCTGTCCGCGGCCGGCATCGACCACGTGGAGGTGGCCGACCTGACGGGTGCCCCCGAGATGCTGGGCGGCCGGGTCAAGACCCTGCACCCGGTGATCCACGGCGGAATCCTGGCCGACCGCGCCAAGCCCGACCACCTCGACGCACTCGACAAGCTCGGGATCGGCCTCATCGACCTGGTGGTCTGCAACCTCTACCCGTTCACGTCCGACCCGTCGATCGAGCTCATCGACGTGGGCGGGCCGACCATGGTCCGGGCGGCGGCCAAGAACCACGACCACGTGGCGGTGGTGGTCGACCCGGCCGACTACGGCCCGGTGCTGGAGGAGCTCCGCACCGACGGCAGCATCTCACTCGAGACCCGCCGTCGACTGGCCCGACAGGCCTTCGCCCACACGGCCGGCTATGACGCGGCAATCGTCGCCTGGCTGGACGAGCGGGAGCAGGAGGCCCTGGCAGAGGGGGAGGACGTCGATGCCACCGACCTCGAGACGGCGCTCCTGCTGCCGGACTCGATCCACCTCACCCTCGAGCGGGCCGGCTCGCTGCGCTACGGCGAGAACCCGCACCAGCACGGCGCCCGCTACCGGGTGGTCGGCCGGGACTCGTGGTGGGACGACGTCGTCCAGTACGGCGGCAAGGAGCTCTCCTACCTCAACGTGTTCGACGCCGACGCGGCATGGCGCCTGGTGCACGAGCTGCCGACGGACCCCGCCGAGTGTGCCGTGGCCATCATCAAGCATGCCAACCCCTGCGGTGCAGCCCTGGACGCCGACCTGGTCCGGGCTTACGAACTGGCCCTCGAGTGCGACCCCCAGTCGGCCTTCGGCGGCATCGTGGCCATCGGCGGCCCCGTCACCCTGGCGGTCGCCGAGGCCATCGCCGCCGGTCCGCAGGCCGACGTGATCATCGCCCCCTCCTACGACGAGGAGGCGCTCGCCCAGCTGTCGTCCAAGCGCAAGGCCACGCGGCTGCTGTCGGCACCGGCCCCCGAGGCGCTCGTCCGCCAGTACCGGTTCCTCGGCAACGCCGTACTGGTCCAGGATGCCGACCGGTTCCTGGTGGACCCGTCGACCTGGGAGGTGGCCACGGAGCGCCAGCCCACCGAGTCCGAGTGGCAGGACCTCCGTATCGCCTGGAAGGTGTGCGCCCGCACGACATCCAATGCCATCGCCGTGGTGACGTCCGGCCAGGCCGTGGGCATCGGTGCCGGCCAGCAGTCGCGGGTCGTGGCGGCACAGATCGCCGTGCAGAAGGCGGGGGAGCGGGCGACCGGCGGGGCGGCCGCCTCGGACGCCTTCTTCCCCTTCCCGGACGGCATGCAGGTGCTGGCCGCCGCCGGGGTGGCCGCCGTGGTCCAGCCCGGCGGGTCGATCCGGGACGACGAGGTGATTGCCGCAGCCGATGCGGCCGGGATCGCTATGGTCATGGCACGCGGCGAGCGCCACTTCCGGCACTGAGCCGCTGTGCGTCAGGCCCGGCCCACGCCGCCGGTGACCAGTGGCACCACGACGGATCGGCGGCGACCGGGTGAGATCGAGTGAGGGGACCCCAGCAGTGACACGACCGGAGGCACGCCGATGACGGCAACCCTGCTGGACGGCGAACTGCTGGCCGCGCGCGTCCGGGCCGAGGTCGCCGACCGGGTCGCACGGCTGCGGTCCGCGGGCGTGACCGTGGGCCTCGGCACCGTGCTGGTGGGCGACGACGGGCCGAGCGCACGCTACGTGGCGATGAAGCACGCCGACTGTGAGGAGGTGGGCATCACCTCGGCGCACGCCCACCTGCCGGCCGACGTGTCCCAGGAGGAGCTGGACGCCACGATCGCCCGCTTCAACGCCGACCCCGCCATCCATGCCTACCTGGTCCAGCTGCCCCTCCCCGCCGGCCTGGACGAGGTGCGCACGCTGATGGCGGTCGACCCCGACAAGGACGTGGACGGACTGCACCCGGTCAATCTCGGCCGCCTGGTGATGGGGGCGAACGGCCCGCTCCCCTGCACGCCGGCCGGCATCGTGGACCTGCTCCATGCCAACGACGTGCCGGTCGAGGGCAAGCACGTCGTGGTGATCGGAAGGGGGCTCACCATCGGCCGTCCGCTGGCGCTGCTGCTGGCGATGAAGCGCCCCGGTTGTAACGCGGCCGTGACCGTCGTCCACACCGGGGTCGAGGACCTCGACGGTCTGGTCCGCCAGGGCGACGTCGTGGTCGCGGCCGCCGGCCGGGCGGGCCTGGTGACGGCGGACATGATCAAGCCCGGCGCCGCCGTGGTCGGCGCCGGCACCTCGTGGGAAGGGAAGAAGCTCTTGTCCGACGTCGATGAAGGCGTCGCCGAGGTCGCGGGGTGGATCACCCCGCGCATCGGTGGGGTCGGCCCGATGACCCGGGCCATGCTGCTGCGCAATGCCGTGCGTGCCGCGGAGCGTGCCGCATGAGCCCGTCCACCGGCGCGAACGGCCTGGAAACCGACCAGCGACCCTGGGGCAGCTACTCCGTCCTCGACGACGAGCCCACGTTCAAGGTCAAGCGCATCGAGGTCCAGCCGGGCAAGCGCCTCAGTTACCAGCGGCACGCCCGCCGCTCGGAGCACTGGTTCATGGTCCAGGGGACCGCGGTCGTCACGCTCGACGGCGAGCGGCGCGAGGTGTCGGCGGGCGACGCCGTCGACATCCCGGTCGGTACCGACCACCGCATCGAGAACGCCTCCGACGCCCTGGTGGTCTTCGTCGAGGTGCAGCACGGTGACTACTTCGGCGAGGACGACATCGTGCGCCTCGAGGACGACTACGGGAGGACCGGATCGTGAGTTGGCCCCGGCAGGTGCGCCTGCCCCGTCGGACGACGGCCCTGGCGGCCGCGATGGTCGTCCTGCTGGCCCTCGGCGGCCACACCGCCACGGCCGCCGCCGCCGTGCCGGCCCGGACGGTGCTCCTCGCCACGACCACCACGACCGTGCCGGACACGACCACCACGACGGTCCCGCCCACCACCACGACGGTCGCGCCCACCACCACGACGGTCGCGCCCACCACCACGACGACGGCGCCGGCCAAGGCGTCGAAGAACTCCTCGGTGCCCCTGGCGCTGATCGGGGTCATCATCGTCGTGCTGCTGCTGATCGTCCTGATGATCGCGCTGATGGTGTCGCGCAAAGGGAAGACGGCCCTCGACGCCTGGCGCCGCCGGGCACTGCCCGCACTGAGCGACGCCCGACTGGCCCGTGAGGCCCTCTTGTCGCCGTCGGCCGTGTCCGACGATGTCGAGCTGCGCGGGGCGGTGTCCGTGCAGGCCGAGAAGGCGGCGGTCGCCCTCGAGCAGGCGGCCAGGACGGCGCCGGACCCGGCCGCGGGAGGATCGGCCACCACGGCCGCCGGCGCACTCCGGGGCCTGGCCTTCTCCATCGAGGCGGATCGGCTCCTGCGCAACGGCGCAGCCGCCCCGACCGGCGTGCAGCTCGCCCAGGCCGACGAGGCCCGTCGGGACCGTGATGCGGAGCTCCAGGGTGCACTGGCCCGCCTCCAGGCCCACGTCTCATCGCCCTCCGACCGCCCCTGAGGCGCGCGCCGGGCGGGGACCCTGGTCGACGACGGAAGGCCGGAAGTAGGCTGGCCCGACCATGACCCGCATCGCCGAACTGCTCGACAAGGGCAAGACGTACTCGTTCGAATTCTTCCCGCCGAAGAACGACGCCGAGCAGTCCACCCTGGTCACGACGCTGCGCGAGCTCGAGCCGCTCGGGCCCTCGTTCGTGTCCGTCACCTACCGCGGCGGCGCCGAGTCGAGGAAGCGGACGGTGGACCTGGTCACCGGCATGCTGCGGACCACCAACCTGGTCCCCATGGCCCACCTGATCTGCGTCGCCCACACCCGATTGGAGCTGGCCGAGATCCTGGTCGACCTGCGCAGGGCAGGAGTGGAGAACCTGATGGCCCTGGGCGGCGACCCGCCGACCGACCCCGATGCGGGGGTCGGCGAACTCGTCCACGCCTGCGAGCTGGTCGAGCTGGCCCGGGCCATCGGCGGCTTCTCCATCGGCGTGGCCGCCCAGCCCGCCGGGCACCCGCTCTCCCCCGACCTGGCGACGGACCGGGACCACCTGGCCGCCAAGCTGGCCCTGGCCGACTTCGGTGTGACCCAGTTCTTCTTCGAGGCCCACGAGTACACGTCGCTCGTCGCCGACCTTGCCGAGCGCGGCGTGACGAAGCCGGTACTGCCGGGCATCATGCCCGTCACCAGCCTGTCGTCGGTGCCCCGGATGGCGGCCATGGGCGCCGCCCTGCCGACCTGGATGGTCGATCGTCTCGAGGCGGCGGCCGCCGAGGGCGGTGCCGACGCGGTGCGCCACGAGGGTGTGGCCTGTGCCACGGAACTGTGCGAACAGCTGCTGGAGGCGGGGGTGCCCGGTCTGCACTTCTACACCCTCAACCGGTCGAGCGCGACCCGCGAAATCTACGCCGCACTCGGCCTCGGCCGGAACTGACCCGGCTCAGCCGGCCAGCAGGCCGGCCAGTGCGTCGCGGGTCGCCCCGACGATCGCCGGGTCGGAGGAGCCGATGCCGAGCCTGAGCTCGGTGACCCCGGCCTCGACGTAGGCGCCGACCCCGTAGCCGACGGGCACGTCCCACGGGTTCGCCATGGGGTGAGACCACCGACCCCGGTCGACCGCGACCCCGGTTCGACCGCCTCAGGCGGGCCGGATTAGCCTGCCCAGCATGGCAGCCAAGAACCCCATCCACGTCACCGTAACGGGCGCCGCCGGCCAGATCGGCTACGCCCTCCTCTTCCGAATCGCCTCGGGGGCCCTGTTCGGCCCCGACCAGCCGGTGGTGCTCCGCCTACTCGAGATCGAGCCCGGCATGAAGGCGCTCGAGGGCGTGGTGATGGAGCTCGACGACTGCGCGTTCCCCCTGCTCGGCGACGTCGTGACCACCACCGACCTGAACACCGCCTTCGACGGCACCTCCTGGGCGCTGCTGGTCGGTTCGATCCCCCGCAAGGCCGGCATGGAGCGGGGCGACCTGCTGACGGTCAACGGCGGGATCTTCGGCCCGCAGGGTCAGGCCATCGCGGCCAACGCCGCCACCGACGTGCGGATCCTGGTGGTGGGTAACCCGTGCAACACCAACTGCCTGATCGCCCGCTCGAACGCTCCCGAGGTCCCGGCCGACCGCTGGTTCGCCATGACCCGGCTCGACGAGAACCGGGCGAAGAGCCAGCTCGCCAAGAAGGCCGACGTGCCCGTGGCGTCGGTCACCAACCTGGCCATCTGGGGCAACCACTCGGCCACCCAGTTCCCCGACGTGGCGAACGCCAGGATCGACGGCAAGCCGGCCGCCGAGGTCATCGGCGACACGGCATGGCTGCAGGGCGACTTCCTCACCACCGTCCAGAAGCGCGGCGCGGCCATCATCGAGGCCCGCGGCCTGTCCTCGGCCGCCTCGGCCGCCAACGCCGCCATCGACTCGGTGGCCGCCATCCACAACGGCACCGTCGGCGACGACTGGACCTCGCTGGCCGTCGTCTCGAACGGCGAGTACGGCGTGCCGCAGGGCCTCCAGTACGGCTTCCCGGTCCGTACCAACGGGCAGGGCGGGTGGACGGTCGTCGAGGGCCTCACCCATGACGAGTTCGCCACCGAACGGATCCGCGTGACCACCGAGGAGCTGCAGGCCGAGCGGGCCGACGTGGAGCCGTTGCTGCCCTGACCGCTGGCACGGGCGGCACGGACTGCCCGGTGCCGGCCGGTCCTCCTAGGGTGTGGGCATGCACGACTCCGTCACCGTCCACATGAACGCGTCGCCCGACGAGGTCTGGTCGCTGGTCAGCGACGTCACGCGGATCGGCAGCTACAGCCCGGAGACCTTCGAGGCCGAGTGGCTGGACGGGGCCGCCGGGCCGGCCGTGGGGGCGAAGTTCCGGGGCCACGTCAAGCGCAACGGCAAGGGACCCGTCTACTGGACGCAGTGCGTGGTCACGGACTGCGTCCCGGGGTCCTCCTTCGGCTTCGATGTCCTCACGGGTGGCAAGGCACTGAACCACTGGGCGTATGCCATCGAGCCGGCGGGCGACGGGTCGGACGTGACGGAGTCCTTCCGCCTGGCACCGACCTTCCTTCTCAAGGCCTACTGGGCCGTGCTCGGTTGGGCCCGGGGCAAGACCAACCGACGTGGCATGCAGGCGACCCTGGAGGCCATCAGGGCCGAGGTCGAGACGCCGGCGGCCTAGCAGCCGGGGGGATCGACGTGCAGGTGAGGACTGCCGGGTCGGCTCACGGTGTGCCGCCGCGGCCGCACTCCCGGACCGCCAGGACGCCGAGGGTGGCCACCCGGTGCCGTCCGGGCTCGATCCGCTCCTTCCGGGACCAGCAGATACCACGGGTCCTCGAGCCGTGGTGCACGGCGAACCCGAGCTCGCCGTCAGTTGTCACGACGAAGCGGAGCCCGTATGCCAGACGGGCGACGTCAGCTGGGGTGGTCACGGTCGATGTCGTCCGGGCCCTCGGTGCGCCTCAGGCTGGGAGCAGCTCGATGCGGTTGCCGAACGGGTCCGCCACGTACCACTGCGGCATGCCGGGCACGTCCTCGGTATGTGTGACCGGGTACCCCGCCGCCTCGAGAGTGGCACACAGGTCGTCGAGGCCGGACACGGCGAATGCCGGGTGCGCCTTTCTGGCGGGGCGGAAGTCCTGCTCCACCCCGAGGTGGACGCGCAGGTCCCCGCGCTCGAACCAGCAGCCGCCACGCACCTCGAGCTCGGGTGGCTTGGGGACCCGGGGGATACCGAGCAGTCCCTCGTAGAAGGCGGTGGCCCGTTCCTCGTCACCGGCCGGCATGGCCAGCTGGACGTGGTCGACGCGTTCGACGAGGTGCCCGGACGTCACGGGACGACGCTATCCGCCGGAGCCGCCTCGGTCACGTGGGGAGGAGATGGGGCTCAGCGGGCGAAAGCGTGCCAGCCGAGCCACATCCAGGCCAGCACCACCACGGTGCGACGGACGGGTCCGTCCGTGGCGGCCCGGGCCAGCGCGCCGTAGCCGGGCAGCCGGCCTCCCGACAGGGCAGCTGCCACCGCCACCGTCGCCACCAGCACCCCGATGGTCGCCCACACGGCCAGCACGGCGTCCCTGGTGCTCACCGGGTCACCAGGGCCCAGCCGAGGCCGAGCCAGGCCGCACAAGCGACACCACGGCCGAGGGGCGAGGCGTCGACGTCGTCGAGCAGGGAGCTGAGAGTGGGCCAGGCGGCCCGGTCACCATGGGCGAAGCAGAGCAGCTCCCATGCCACCGTGACCAGGAGGGGTGCCACGACCAGCGCCCAGCGCCATCCCCAGCGGTACCCCACCCGCGGCACGGGGGCATCCGGTTTGGTGGCATCGCCCGGCACCGGGGAGCCGTCCGGTCCGGCGCCCGCGCTGCCGCCGGCCACCCGCCGGAGGGGGAGCGCGGCCAGGACGACGAGGAACCCCGCCGCCACCGTCGCCTCGGCACCAGGGGTGAACGGCGTCGTCACCGCGGCGGCGGCACCGAGGCCGGCGGCCACGACCAGGGCGACAATCACCGCGCACCGGCGGCTCAGGTGGCGGGCCACAGGTCCTCCGGCTCGCGGCCCCGCGTCTCGGGTACGGCGAGGAACAGCAACGAGGTGGCGGCGACGGGCAGGAACGTCACCACCGCCGCCAACGAGAAGCGGTTGTCGACCTGGGCCACGGCCCCGAAGACGATGAGGCCGAGGACCGCACCGACCACGCCGGCCACGAGGAACCACCCGGCCGCCGATGCCCGAACCGACGTCGGGAACAGCTCGTTGAGGAGTGACCCGATGGCCGGGGCGAAGACCGACCCGGCAAATACGCTGAGCAGGTAGCCGACGATGAGGGCACCCGACGTACCGGCGTAGGTGAGCGTGCCGAAGGCGGTGATGCCCACCAGTCCGAGGGCAGCCGTCGGGCGCCGCCCGACGTGGTCGGTCATCCAGCGTCCGGCCAGGAGCCCGGCCAGCCCGGTCACCCCGGCGCCGACGACCATGACGGCCACGACCCCACCGGCTAGGTGGACGACGTTCTGGGCGAACAGGAACACGAACGTGTTGGCGGGCCCGGTCACGAAGGAGATGGCGAAGGCGAGTCCCGACACGACGGCCAGCCGCGCCCGGAAGTCGCGCCCGACGGCGCCGAGGACCGGGACCGGGTGGTCGGTCGCCGTGGCGATGGTGAACCGGTCGGTCTCGGTGGTCCACCGGGCCATCAGGGGCACCAGCGCCAGCGGCACGACGGCCAGGGCGAAGATGCCGCGGAACCCGAGGACGGATGATCCGAGGCTGTGGATGATCGCGGTGAGCCCGGCCCCCACGCCGTAGCCGGCGGCCACGAGGGCCACCGCCTTGGCCCGGTCTGCGGACGACGTCTGCTCGGCCGCGCTGACCTGTGACAGTGCATTGGTGGAACTGAGGAACGGCCGGCCCAGGGCGAAGATGGCCACGAACCACCAGTACCCGGGGCTGACCGCGGCGACCACGGTGGCCACCAGGCCGACCGAGACGGTGGCGAGGAGCATCGTGCGGCGCCCGACGCGGTCGGCCAGACCAGTCAGCGGAAGGGCCCCGAGCGAGGCGAGGCGGATCACCGCCAGGCCGACACCGAGGGTGGTCGCCGACAACCCGACCTGGGCCGACAGCGTGCCGGTCCTCGCCACGTGCCCGAACGTGCTGGCGACGCTGCCCAGTGCGGCGACCTCGCCGAACTGGCCGAACCCGGAGGCGAAGGCGGCCAGCACCACGCCGAGCACCACGCGGTCCCGCCAGCCGACGAGACGGGGCCCCACCCCGGGCCCGGCCTCAGCCGACGGCACCGGTACCGCCGTGGTGAAGGGTCGCGCCGCCATCCCGACGTGCCAGCCAGAACGGGGCATCGAGGAGGGTGAAGAGCGCCAGGGCGAGGCCGGTGGCGCCCAGTAGGTACCAGGGCCACGGCCCGAGGACCGACAGCAGTGTCCATTCGCCGGGCCGCCGATGCAGGAACATGTAGTTCCCGCCGGTGAGGGCGTCGACGACACCGACCACCACCGTCCAGGCCACGCTGATCAGGAGGACCCGCCAGACGGCCCCGGGCCGAGGCCACCGGTGCATGCCGACCACGAGGAACAGCGCGGCCACGACAATGCCTGCGTGGCCGGTGACGTACTCGACGAAGACGAGGTGGGGGAACCCGACGTCGAGGTCGGGTGTCACCAACCCCTGCAACGTGCCCGCCAGCCCCCAGAACCAGGTCAGCTCGACCAGCAGCGGCACGTGCCACCAGCAGGCGACGGCGGCCACCAGCACGGCCACGTTGCAGAGGGCGAGTGGGAGCGAGGTGGCGGCCGACCATGTGCCCTGCCGGACCTCGGCGACGGTGTAGCTGACGGCGTCGGCAGCCAGGCAGAGGCCCACCAGACGGACGACGACCTCGATCCAGGGCCCCGGGCGTCGCAGGGCGAGGACGCACAGCCCGGCGCAGAGCGCCGCCACGACGGCCACCGAGGTCCAATAGGCGGTCGCCGACACGACCGCGTAGGGGGGCATCGTCACGGCCCCACCGTACTCACGGTCACCCGGTGCGGAGCCTCCGCTCCCGGCCTACGGGAAGGTGGGGGGCACCTGTCGGGTATCGCGGCGGAGAGGGTGGTCGTCCGGCACCTCGACCAGGTGGATGCGTACGCCGTCCGGGTCGTCCACCCAGGCCTCGACCAGCCCCCACGGCTCGAGCACGGGGGCCCGGGCGAGGGTGACGCCCCGATCCGCCAGCTCGTCCACGGTGCTGTTCATCGACCGGACCTGGAGCCAGAGCCCGACACCCGGTCGGCCGTGGTCGGGCCCGGTGCCGACGACCTCGAGGAACCCGCCCCCGGCAAAGAACACGACGCCGCGGTGGTCACCGCTCCCGAACTCGCGGGCCACTGCCAGGCCGAGCCCGTCGCGGTAGAACGCGAGCGTCCGGTCGAGGTCGACCGGGTGGAGCAGCGTGCGGGAAGCCAGGATGTCCATGCCGAGCCGGATCGCGGTCCTAGTAGGTGGTCCCGGCGTCGAGCGCCCGGGTGTGCTCACGGGCGGCTGCCAGGAGATCCTGGCTGGCGGCCAGCACCGAGAGGTCGCCCCGCACCCGGATCCGCCCGGCGGTCAGGGCCTCGGCAGGCGACAGCGTGCCTGCGGACAGGGCGGCGGCGTCCTCGTAGCAGAGCGCGATGGTCACGTCGGCATCGGTGCCACCGTCATCCGCCGCCAGGGGCTGCACCTCCAACGACAGCGCGCCGGCTGCGGTGCGCAGGACCAGGCGCACATCGCCGTCCGGGGTGCCCCGCACTTCTTCGGCCACGACGAACCGCCCGTCGGACGCCGCCAGGCCCACATCGGGTCCGGGCGAGGGCAGGACCACACCTTCGAGGGCGGCGTTGAACCAAGTGACCCACTCGGCTGTCAGGAAGCGGGGCACGGAAGGCTCCCCGCCCGGACGGTCACTCCGGGGCGTCCTCTTCGACCGACTGCCCCGGCGCCACAGGTGCGTTCGGCACTGACCCGGCCAGTACCGGGCCCCCCTGCCCGTGGGGCTGGGGGATGCCGTGCACGCCGCCGGGGGGCAGCACTGCGGCCGGCCCCTGGGACGGCGCCAGGGCCGCGGCGTCGGCGGCGCTCCGCTTGGAGCGGGTGCGGATCTTGCGGCCGAGCCACGCCACCGGGTCGTACTTGGCGTCGACCACCCGCTCCTTCAGCGGGATGATGGCGTTGTCGGTGATCTTGATGTGCTCCGGGCAGACCTCGGTGCAGCACTTCGTGATGTTGCACTTGCCCAGACCCTGGTTTTCCTGGAGCAGCTGGCGACGGTCGTTGGTGTCGAGCGGGTGCATCTCGAGCTCGGCGGACCGGATGAAGAAGCGGGGGCCGGCGTAGGCGGTCTTGTTCTCCTCGTGGTCGCGCACGACGTGGCAGACGTCCTGGCACAGGAAGCACTCGATGCACTTGCGGAACTCCTGGCTCCGTTCGACGTCGATCTGGGCCATGCGGTAGCCGCCGGCCTCGACTTCGTCCGGCGTCTTCTCGCGGGCGCTGAGCGGCGGGATCCGCTTGGCCACCTCGTAGTTGTAGGAGACGTCGGTCACCAGGTCGCGGATCACCGGGAAGGCGCGCATCGGGGCGACGGTCACCGTCTCGCCGGGGGGCAGGGTGTCCATGCGGGTCATGCACATGAGCGACGGCCGCCCGTTGATCTCGGCGGAGCAGGACCCGCACTTGCCGGCCTTGCAGTTCCAGCGGCAGGCCAGGTCCGGTGCCTCGGAGGCCTGGACGCGGTGGATGACGTCGAGGACGACCTCGCCCTCCTGGGCCGGCATCACGTATTCGGCGAACTCGCCGCCCTCCTCGTCACCGCGCCAGATGCGCATCGTGACCTCTCCGCTCTGGTTGCTGCGGATGATCTCCTCGGCCATCAGAGCGCCTCCTCGAGTAGTGCGCGCAGGTCGTCCGGCATCACCGGGACCGGTTCGGGCTGACTGGTGATCGACCGCACCGACGGGGTGCCGCAGGCGCCCGTGGGGGCGGTCGACGGGTCGGCGATGCGCTCGACGAAGTTGACCTTGCCCATCTCGGGGTCGGCCTTGGGGAAGTCGTCGCGGGTCTGGCCGCCGCGGCTCTCCTTGCGGTTGAGCGCGCCCATGGCCGTGCACCGCGAGACGGTGAGCATGGAGGGGAGGTCGGTGGCCAGGTTCCACCCGGGGTTGTAGGTCGTGCCGCCCTTGACGGACAGGTTGGACGCCCGCTCCTCGAGCACCTCGATCTTGCCGAGGGCCTCCTCGAGCTCGGACCCCGTGCGGATGATCCCCACCAGGCTCTGCATGGTCCCCTGCAGGTCCTGCTGGATGTCGTACGGGTTTTCACCGGACTCCCGCTGGAAGGGGGCGACCGCAGCGTCGATTGCCTGTTGGATCTGGCCCTCGTCGAGGGTCACGTCGCCGGCCCGGCCCTGGGCGTACTCGGCGGCGCCGATGCCGGCGCGGCGCCCGAACACCAGGAGGTCGGAGAGCGAGTTGCCGCCGAGCCGGTTGGCACCGTGCATGCCGCCGGCCACCTCGCCGGCCGCGAACAGGCCCGGGACGGTGGCCGCCGTGCTGTCGGCGTCGACCCGGACACCGCCCATGATGTAGTGGCAGGTCGGTCCGACCTCCATGGCCTCAGCGGTGATGTCGACGCCGGCCAGCTCCTTGAACTGGTGGTACATCGACGGCAGGCGGCGGCGGATGTCCTCGGGGGTGCGGCGAGTGGCGATGTCGAGGAACACGCCGCCGTGGGGGCTGCCCCGGCCGGCCTTGACCTCGGAGTTGATCGACCGTGCGACCTCGTCGCGGGGGAGGAGCTCCGGGGGACGACGGCCGGCGGTGTGGTCGTCGTACCACTTGTCGGCCTCGTCCTCCGAGTCGGCCGTCTCGGTCCGGAACATGTCGGGCACGTAGTCGAACATGAAGCGGGTGCCCTCGGAGTTGCGCAGCACGCCGCCGTCGCCCCGGACGCCCTCGGTCACCAGGATGCCGCGTACCGACAGGGGCCAGACCATGCCGGTCGGGTGGAACTGTACGCACTCCATGTCGATGAGATCGGCCCCGGCCCACAGCGCCATGGCGTGGCCGTCACCGGTCGACTCCCACGAGTTCGAGGTGTACATCCAGCTCTTGCCCACGCCGCCGGTGGCGAGCACCACGGCCTTCGCCTTGATGACCACGAACTTGCCGGTGGGACGCCAGTAGCCGACGAGGCCGGACACGTTGCCGTCGGCGTCGTGGAGGAGGCGGAGCACCTTCAGCTCCATGAAGACCTCCATGCCGTCGGCCACGGCCTTCTGCTGCATGGTGCGGATGAGCTCCAGGCCGGTGCGGTCGCCGACGTGGGCGAGGCGTGCGTAGCGGTGGCCGCCGAAGTCACGCTGGAGGATCAGCCCGTCCTCGGTGCGGTCGAACAGTGCGCCCCAGGCCTCGAGCTCACGGACCCGGTCCGGGGCCTCCCTGGCGTGGAGCTCGGCCATCCGGTAGTTGTTGAGGAGCTTGCCGCCGCGCATGGTGTCGCGGAAGTGCACCTTCCAGTTGTCCTCGGGGTAGACGTTGCCCATGGCCGCCGCCATGCCGCCCTCGGCCATGACGGTGTGCGCCTTGCCGAGGAGGGACTTGCAGACCACCGCGGTGCGCAGGCCCATGGCCTGGGCCTCGACGGCGGCCCGGAGCCCGGCGCCGCCGGCCCCGATGATGATGACGTCGGATTCGTACTGCTCGTACTCGTTCATGTGCTCGTCGCCCTTAGAAGTGGAAGCCGTAGTCGTGGATCGCGCCGCTGGCCACCAGGCGCACGTACAGGTCGGTGAAGGCCACGAAGACCAGGCTCATCCAGGCGAACAGCATGTGCTTGCCGTTGAGTGGCGTGAGCGCCTTCCAGATCTTGTGCCGGATGGGTGCCTTGGAGAACTGCTTGACGCCGCCGCCGCAGAGGTGACGGCAGGCGTGGCAGCTGAGGGAGTACAGCCAGAGCAGGGTGGCGTTGACCACCAGAACGACGGTGCCCACGCTGATCCCGATGCCGCTCGGGGTACCGGGCTGCTGGAAGGCGACGACGGCGTCGATGGTGAGGATCACGTTGAAGATGAGGCCGAAGTAGAAGAAGTACCGGTGGGCGTTCTGCAGGAGGAGCGGGAACCGCGACTCACCGGTGTAGGAGCCGTGGCCGTCGGACACCGCACAGGCCGGCGGGGCCAGCCAGAAGGACCGGTAGTAGGCCTTGCGGTAGTAGTAGCAGGTCATCCGGAAGCCCAGCGGGAAGATGAGGATGAGGAGCGCCGGCGAGATGGTCCACCAGGAGATGGTGGCGGTGTGGCTGGCGCCGGGCACGCAGCTGGCCGTCAGGCAGGGGGAGTAGAAGGGCGAGATCAGGTTGCGGTGCGCCTCCGACCCGACGAAGTAGTTCTTGTTGACGAAGGCGGCCCAGCTGGCATACGCCACGAACGACGTCAGCACAACGAAGGTCACCACCGGTTGGACCCAGTAGCGGTCCGTGCGCAGTGTCGCCACGTCGGGTCCACCTCGGGCCCCTCCCAGCATGACCGGGGTCACTGCTGCGTCCGGAGCTGCGGATGCGTCCTCCAACGTCGTCAATGCTCTTCTCCCTCGTCGGGCCGTGCACGGCCACCGTGTGTGGCAGTCTCCGACCGTCGTCCGTGGGGCGGAAGGTGCCCCGACGCGCGGCGACCCGGGGGTCGTGCGCTGACAGACGCTTATCATTCCACCACTGGGCCGGTGGTGCGAAACACGCCGCCGGCGCCCCGCGTAGGCTCGGTCCATGACCCCCCCCGAGCCCGCTGTCCACGCCGCCGCCGTGGACCTCGCCACCCGCCTCACGCCGCCGCCGGATATCACCACCCTCGGGGCGCTGCGCAAGGCCGGCTGGGAACCGATGACGGTGGCCGACGAGATCAGGCGCAACGCCTCCGCCCGGATCGCCGCCGGCGAGCCGCTGGTCACCGGCGTGCTGGGGTACGAGGACACCGTCCTGCCACAGCTCGAGAACGCCGTCCTCGCCGGCCACGACATCATCCTCCTGGGCGAGCGCGGCCAGGCCAAGACCCGACTGATCCGCTCGATGGTCGGCCTGCTCGACGAGTGGCTGCCGGTGGTCGCGCACTCCGAGATCAACGACGACCCGTTCCATCCCATCTCGCGGTTCGCCAAGGACCTGCTCGGCGAGGCGGGCGACGACCTGCCGGTCGCCTGGGTCCATCGCAGCGACCGCTATGGCGAGAAGCTGGCCACCCCCGACACGTCGATCGCCGACCTCATCGGTGAGGTCGACCCCATCCGGGTGGCCGAGGGCCGCTACCTGTCGGACGAGTTGACCATCCACTACGGCCTCGTGCCCCGCCTCAACCGGGGCATCTTCGCCGTCAACGAGCTGCCCGACCTGGCCGAGCGGATCCAGGTAGGCCTGCTCAACGTGCTCGAGGAGCGTGACGTGCAGATCCGGGGACACCGGGTCCGCCTACCGCTCGACATCGTCCTGATGGCCACGGCCAATCCCGAGGACTACACCAACCGTGGCCGCATCATCACCCCGCTGAAGGACCGCTTCGGTGCCCAGATCCGCACCCACTACCCGCCGGACGCGGCCACCGAGCTGCGCATCGCCGAGCTCGAGGCCGACCTGCCCGGTCGAACGGACGGGGCGACGGCCGGCACGGTGGGCGCGCCGAGGGTCGACGTGCCGCAATTCATGGCAGAGGTAGTGGCCGAGCTCAGCCAGTTGGCCCGCCAGAGCCCCCACCTCAACCAGCGATCGGGCGTGTCGGTCCGCCTCACCATCGCCAACTACGAGACGCTGGTCGCAAATGCAACGCGTCGGGCCCTCCGCAACGGCGAATCTGAAGCGGTGCCCCGCATCTCGGACCTGCAGTCGCTCATCTCCTCCACCCAGGGCAAGGTCGAGATCGAGTCGCTGGAGGAGGGGCGTGACGAGATCATCCTGTCCCAACTGGTCGCCGCCGCCGTGCTGCTCGTGTTCCGACGCAGAGTCCACCTCGCCGAGCCGCAGGCGGTGGTCGGCGCCTTCACCGAGGACACCGTCGTCCATGCCGGCGACGACCTGCCAGCCACCGCCTACGCCGAGACGCTCGAGCTGGTGCCGGCCCTGTCGGCCCCGGTCCTCGCACTGACCGGCGGTTCGGAGGACCCGGCCATGGTGGCCAGCGCCACCGAGTTCATCCTTGAGGGACTGCACCTCACCAAACGCCTCAACAAGGAGGCGGCCGGGTCCCGCGCCACGTATCGGGGACGCGGGTGACCTGGCGGTTCGACTACCGGCGGTGGGACGGCTCCCAGGTGTCGTCGGTCGACGACGCCGACGCGGTCCTCAAGCAGCTGACCGACGACCTCCTGGCCAACGGCGACCTGCACGAGGCGCTGCAGCGCATGCTGAACAGGGGCTGGCAGACCCCCGACGGTGACCAGGTCCAGGGCCTGCGCGACCTACTCGACCAGCTGCGGATGGAACGTGAGGAGCTGCTCGAGCAGGGTGACCTCGGTGGGGCCTACTCCGAGATCGCCGCCGAGTTGCAAGACGTCCTGCGCGAGGAGCGGCTCGGCATCGAGCAGCTCGAGTCCGACGCACGCGACTCGGGCGACCAGCGCCGCCAGGAGGTCACCGACCAGGTGGCCACCGAGCGCCGGATGCAGCTCGACCTGCTGCCCAACGACCTGGCGGGGCAGGTGCGGAGTCTGCAGAACTACGAGTTCGTCTCGTCCGAGGCGCGCGAGCACTTCGAGGAGCTGATGGAGCGGCTGCGCGACGAGGTCACGCGGACCTACTTCGACCAGATGTCCGAGGCGCTGTCGAACCCCGACCCCGCCCAGCTCGAGCACATGCGCCAGGCGTTCGACGCCCTCAATCGCATGGTGGAGCAGCGCGAGGCGGGCGAGGAGATCGATCCCAGCTTCGACTCGTTCATGGAGCAGTTCGGCGACCTCTTCCCGGGAGACCCCAAGGACCTCGACGAACTGCTGGAGCAGTTGGCCGCCCGGATGGCCGCGGCTCAGGCCATGTGGAACTCGATGTCGCCCGAGCAGCGGGCCCAGCTGCAGGGTCTCGCCGAGTCGCTGCTCGAGGACATGGACTTGCGGTGGCAGGTCGACCGGTTGGCGCAGAACCTGCAGCGGGCCTTTCCGGAAGCCGGGTGGGAGAACCGCTTCCGCTTCCGTGGCGACGACCCGATGGGCATGGGCGAGGCGACGGACGCGGCGGCACGGCTGCGCGATCTCGACGAGCTCGAGGGCTTCCTGCGGTCGGCCAACTCGCCGGCCGCCCTGTCCGAGGTGGACCTCGACAAGGTCGCCCGCTCGCTGGGTGAGGACGCCGCCAAGTCACTCGACCGGTTGTCCAAGCTGGCCAAGCAACTCGAGCAGGCGGGACTGATCGACCAGCGGGAGGGACGTTTCGAACTGACGGCCAAGGGCACGCGCCGCATCGGCCAGCAGGCGCTGTCCGACCTGTTCGGCCAGCTCACCAAGGACCGGGTCGGCAACCACGCCACCACGTGGACCGGGACCGGACACGACCGCGAGGAGACGACGAAGCCCTACGAGTACGGCGACCCGTTCAACCTCGACCTCTCGCGCACGGTCCACAACGCCGTCCGCCGGGCCGGCAGCGGGGTGCCGGTGCAGCTGCACCCCGACGACTTCGAGATCGTGGAGACCGAGGCGCTGACCCGGTCGGCCACCGTGCTCCTGCTCGACCTGTCGCTGTCCATGCCCATGCGCGACAACTTCGTCCCGGCCAAGAAGATGGCCATGGCACTGCATACGCTCATCAGCACCCGGTTCCCCCGTGACTACCTGGGCCTGGTCGGGTTCTCCGAGGTGGCGCGGGAGATCGAACCGGAGGACCTGCCCACGGTCAGCTGGGACTACGTCTACGGGACGAACCTGCAGCACGGGCTGATCCTGGCCCGCAAGATGCTGGCCCACCAGCAGGGCACCAAGCAGATCATCCTGGTGACCGACGGCGAGCCGACGGCCCACATCGTGCCGATCGACGGGGGCCTCGACTACTTCGTCGACTTCAACTACCCCCCGATCCCCGAGACGCTGGAGCTGACGCTGGCCGAGGTGATGCGCTGCACCAAGGCGAACATCACCATCAACACCTTCCTGCTCGATCCCGACCGCGGCCTCTGGGGCTTCGTCGACCAGCTGTCACGCATCAATCGCGGTCGGACGTTCGCCACCACGCCCGGCGAACTGGGTGACTACGTGCTGGTCGACTTCCTGAACCACAAGACCGCGGTCCGGTCCCGGGGTCGACGGGCCGGCTGAGCCCGGGAGCCTCCCCAGCGGTAACTGGCGGTAACCATTCAGGTGCCCTGACCC